>CALKMW010000082.1 GCA_938092205.1 uncultured Pseudomonadales bacterium | reverse complement strand
GCTGGTTCGGACTGTCTCTAATTAGTTTTCTAAGCCTTACTTTGTGGTATGACCAACATGGTGTTGGTTATATTGCGCATACTTTATTACAGTCTGCCCTTGGAGTAATTGTTTCGTGGCCATTACGTCTATTGTTTCATTTTTTTTGGAATGACTTGTTAATTTTTAGGGTTTCTTCAGCAATAGCGGGCATTTTAGGTTGCTCACTTATCTGGACAATTCTTAGAATAAGCACATTTATGTCGCTCACTGGCGAGCAGGATGTATGGTCCGATTTTGGCGGCTGGTTGTTTGGTTCAATTTTGATTTTTCTTTGTTGGGTGGCATTTTATCATTTTGTTAAGTATTACCAGTTGTTGCAAAATAAGCATCAAGCCCTACTTGAGATGGCATCTGATACGCAACAGGAACAGCTAAAGCGTCTTCAAGCTGAAGCAATTGCTCAGGAAGCACAATTAAAAATGTTAAGGTATCAGCTTAATCCGCATTTTTTGTTTAATACGCTCAATGCTATTTCAGCGCTAGTAAAGGTTAACGAATCATCTAAAGCGCACGAGATGATTGTGCAGTTAAGTAAATTTTTACGTTATTCACTGGATAACGATCCTGTGCATAAGGTTAGTTTACGGCAAGAAATTGAGGCTGTTACACAGTATTTAAATATTGAACGCACTAGATTTGGTAAGCGCTTGCAGTTAGAATTTAATGTCCCAACTGACTGCGAATCTGTAGATGTTCCAAGTTTAATTCTTCAGCCGCTTGTGGAGAACGCAATTAAATATGCCATTGCTCCTTCAGAGGAGGGTGGCAAGATTTCTATTGTGACTTCTATTGATGATTCATATTTATTGATTAAGGTTATTGATACAGGGCCGGGAGTTATGTTGTCTGCCAATCCTACCAAGTCTGTTGGTATAGGGTTAAAAAATACAGATGACAGGCTTAAGGCATTTTACGGCGATAATTATGAGCTGTGTTTGAATACTAATGATGATGGTGGTTTCTGTGCAACCATTAGACTACCAAGTGATATTTAACCATTTTTTATGATGACTACTATGCATAAACTTAGAACAATTATTGTCGACGATGAACCCCTTGCGCTAGATTTACTACGTGCTGTTCTGAATGAAATTAATGATGTTGAAATTGTTGCTGAGTGCTGTAATGGCAAAGAAGCGGTTGAGGCTGCTACTAGGCTACAACCCGAATTACTTTTTTTAGATATTCAAATGCCCGGTATGAACGGCTTTGATGTAATTCGATCGCTTCAGAATGATATTATGCCGATGGTGGTTTTTATCACCGCCTATGATCACTACGCTGTTGATGCATTTGACCTTCATGCGGTTGATTACGTTTTAAAGCCTCTCGACAAAGAGCGTATCGCTCGATCTGTCGATCGTGCTATTGATCGTCTTAAGACTGATGTTGATCATAGCTTTAAGTCTCCACTTATTGGTGCTATTGAAGAGATTTCAGAGCGCGCCTCGAAAGAAGAGAAAACTGAGCAAGCAGAAAGCAATATTCCTGATGGCATGAAACGCAAGCTTCTAGTGCGTGATTCTGGTGTTGTTAAAGTTATCCCATTTGATGATATTGACTGGGTTGATGCTGCTGGGGATTATATGTGTGTGCACGCTGGTGGTGAAACCCATGTAATTCGCAGTACACTGCGTGATCTAATGACTAAATTAGATGATAATCTTTTTGTCAGAATTCATCGTTCAACTATTGTTAATGTCGAGCGGGTTGTTAGTGTAACGCCTCTTCAAAAAGGAGGGAGCCTTCTGCATCTTACTCAAGGTGAGTCCCTCAAGGTAAGCCGTAATTACAGAGATTCTATTAGAAAATTCTTTAACTAATTCTTTGGTTTCATTGCCATTAATATAAAAGCTTGCCTTTTGTCGCATTGATCATTGGTATAAGCGCATTCTGCCTTCTACATTTTCACCATTCATGGCAATCTTCGCACCTTAACAGATGTGAATGTTGCTCCTTTTTTTACATCTACCAAATTTAACGCATTGGCACCTTGCCATACTAAATCCGACGGAAATTTATTCATGCAATTAGGAATGCTAGCAAGACAATTAAGCAAACTTTTATTCACCTGCTCATTGGTTATTCTACTTATTTTCACAACCCAATCCTGTAGCAAAAAAGATGATGCTAGCGACGCGATTGAAAAGCGAGTTGCTGATATTTTAGCTGGATTAACTTTAGAGCAGAAAGTAGGGCAAATCATGCAAGGTGAAACCCGTTATATGACCCCTGATGACGTTAAAAATTATTTTATCGGCTCAGTGTTAAACGGTGGCGGATCCTTTCCTCAAAACAACCAAAATGCGACCGTTAGTGATTGGGTTCAGCTAGCGGATGACTTTTATACAGCTTCCATAGATACAAGTGCTGGTGGTGCTGGTATCCCGATTATTTGGGGAACTGACGCGGTGCATGGGCATAATAATGTAATTGGTGCTACGTTGTTTCCACATAATATTGGTCTAGGCGCTGCAAATGACCCGACGCTTATGAGAAAAATTGGTGAAGCTGTTGCTCGGGAAGTCGCTGTAACTGGATTGGATTGGATATTTGCGCCTACTGTGGCTGTGGTTAAAGATTATCGCTGGGGACGCACCTATGAAGGCTATAGTTCTGAGGCGCAGATTCCTCAGGCTTATGCTGCTGAAATTGTCTACGGTATGCAGGGTGATATTGACGAATTGGCGCAGAGACACGATAAGGTAATTGCCACAGCTAAACACTTTATTGGTGATGGTGGCACGTTTCGTGGCATTGATCAGGGTGATACACGCTTAGATCTAAAATCATTATTTGAAATTCATGGTCAGGGTTACTATTCAGCACTTGAGGCAGATGTTCAAACGGTAATGGCATCATTTAACAGTTGGAACGGTGAAAAAATTCACGGCAATCGACAACTTCTGACCGATATCTTAAAGGGCGATATGGGCTTTGATGGCGTTGTTGTTAGTGATTGGAATGGTACAGGTCAAATCGAAGGCTGTACCGATGAAAACTGTGCCCAAGCAATCAATGCTGGTATTGACATGGTGATGGTGCCAGAAGATTGGAAAGCTATGCTGTTAAATACCATAGCGCAGGTGAAGTCTGGTGAAATCCCAATGGCTAGAATTGATGATGCGGTAACTCGAATTTTGCGTGTTAAATTACGCCTTGGGCTTTATGAAAAGGGGCTTCCTTCTAGTCGATTATTAGCTGGTAACGAAGAATTAATGGGTACTAAAGAGCATCGCTTATTAGCCCAAGAAGCAGTAAGAAAGTCACTGGTATTGTTAAAGAATAAACAGAACATTCTTCCGCTAAAGCCAAATCAGCATATCTTGGTGGCCGGTGATGGCGCAGATGATATAGCAAAACAAAGTGGTGGCTGGACAATCACTTGGCAAGGAACTGGTTTGGATAACAATGATTTTCCCGGTGCTACATCAATCTATGATGGTATTCACAATGCTGTTGCCAATATGGGTGGATCAACAGAGTTGCAAGTCAACGGTGTTTGGTCAAAAAAGCCTGATGTAGCTGTAGTTGTTTTCGGCGAAGACCCCTATGCAGAAGGTCAGGGTGATGTTGATACCCTTGGCTATAAAGGTGGTGCTAAAACTGATCTACGTTTAATTAAAAAACTCATTGCAGAAAATATACCTGTGGTGTCGGTATTTCTTACTGGTCGACCCTTATGGGTCAACGCAGAAATCAATCATTCTGACGCCTTTGTTGTAGCCTGGTTACCTGGGTCAGAAGGTCAGGGTATTGCTGATGTATTGATCGCAGATGAAAAAGGGCAGCCACGCTATGATTTTACTGGACGACTAAGCTTTAACTGGCCAAATACGGATATTAATGTTGAGGATAGTGAAGTACCTGTCGCTGATTATATTATGCAAATTGGCGATGGTTTAAGCTATGGCGACAAAGAAATTATTGTTGGTACGCTCAATGAAAAACCACTATCAACTATCGCTTCGGCAAGTGAAATTATATTTGCCGGTAGTAGTCGTGGCAGTTGGCAAATGTTGGCGGGTGATGAGGATAGTTGGCGACAGGAAATTGATGAAAAAACATTTGTATCATCAAAAGCTGGCCTTAGTGTCACCCTTGTCGATGGGATGGTTCAAGAGGATTCACGCTTAGTAGAATGGTCTGGCGAGCATCAGAGTCAATTCTATTGGCGATCTATTCAAGCAATGGACATGTTAAAGCTTGAAGAGCAAGGTAAAGGCGTTCTTTTAACCTACAGGGTAGAAAAGCACCCCGAAGGTCAGATTATGCAGCGTATTGATTGTACTTGGCCCTGCACAGGCGCCCAAGATGTCACTGATTTATTTGCCTCTGCTCCTATCGGTAAGTGGCAAAAAACTGGCATAAGCCTGTCATGTTTCGCTCAAGCGGGTGCTGATCTATCAGTGGTAAATATTCCATTTTTATTAACCAGTTCTGATGCGTTTGCGATTACGATCAAAGATGTGAGAATCGACACTGTTGCTGATTCTGATATGCAAAGCTGTAATCCTATAAAGGTCGCATACTAAAATTACAGATTAAAAAATCCCTTAGCTGTTTTGCTTGTCTCTCGAGCTAGAGTCACCACAGACTCTTCTCGGGAGTTGGCAATTTCATGAAGTACCCAGGGTAAAAAAGCAGGTTCATTACGTCGTTTTTTTGCTAATTCAGGGATGTTCTTTGGGAGTAGGTAGGGTGCGTCTGTTTCAATCATCAACCTATCTAAAGGAATATTTGATACTAGAGTACGTAATTCCCTTCCGCGTTTTGGGTCGCATATCCAGCCAGTTATTCCTATATGAAGGTCGAGGTCGAGGTACCCAAATAGGGTTTCGCGATTACCGGTAAAACAATGAATGACCCCCTGCGTAAAATGATCTCTATATTCGCGCAATATTTCGAGCTGCTTTTTGGCTGCTTCTCTCTCATGCATAAACAGAGGTAACTGTTTATTCGCCGCTAGCTCTAACTGTGATTCAAATGCTAATATCTGATCGGATTCTGAAGAAAAATTACGATTAAAATCTAATCCTGTTTCGCCAATAGCAACAATGCTTTTATGCTCGGCCAATTCACTGAGAGATTTTAGTGTTTGATTATTATATTCGTTGGCATGGTGCGGATGAACGCCTGCAGTAGCATAAAGCATATCTGGGAATTGATGCTCAAACCTTTCACAAAGATCGATAACTGCCATTGTTTCTAAAACTGTTGTACCAGTTAAGACAAGCTTAGTAACGCCTTGTTCTTGCGCATGTTTTAAAACTTCTTCTACATCATCTTTAAAACGATTGTTAGACAGGTTGACCCCAATATCGATAAGTAATTCGTTCATAAAAAGACATTCAGTGTGTTTATTTAGTTTCCAATTTTACCCTATTGCACAAGGGGGCGTTAATTCAGTTGTCTTTTAGTTTACTATTAATGTTTATAATATTGTTTTACGCCTGTGTTTCACTTAATCCGGAGTTTATGAATGATTTGGCTGTTAATATTCTTTTGTTTGGCTGTTGCTCTATCTCCATTGATGTGGATGAAGTCGTCTCCACGCCAACAGCAGGTAATGGCATCTAGAGCTATGGCTCGAAGCCTGGGTATTAACGTCAATATTTGTAGGCAACCTGATGCGAATGAATCTGAGAAGCGTTTAGATGCCATTTTCTATTGGCTTCCTTGGCAGAAAGACAGAATTAATCAGACATGGGTTTTGCAGCGGCGAACGCGGCGAGGTTGGGAGTCATTGTTTGATGGCTGGCGCTGGGTTAATAATCAAGCTGATTTATCATGGCAAGAAACTATTGAATTAATTATTCAAGATTTACCTACTGGAATTACCGCCATCATAGCTAACAAAGAGGGTATAGGTATGGTTTGGGATGAGCGAGGCGATGAAGATTTGATACATAATTTGCACCAAAATCTTATTAAATTACGTAACAAAGGTGAAGAAATTTGCATTTGAGGCTTGACCAAAGGGTGCTCTAGCAAGTATTTTTGCGCTCCTTTAATAAATTCATTTGCTTAAACTTAGCAAATTTAAACTTAATTCTTAATGTGGAAAGCTCTATTAAATGGGTAAATCATTAGTAATTGTAGAATCACCGGCTAAGGCTAAAACAATCAATCGCTATCTTGGTGATGACTTTATTGTTAAATCAAGCGTCGGTCATATTCGTGACTTGCCAACTGGTTCTAGCCGAACGCCATCTGACCCTAAAGAACGCGCTAGACAGGCTGCCATTACCCGTAAATTGTCCCCTGAAGAAAAGGTTTTACACAAAGAGCGCAAGGCCAAAGCTCAACTTATAAAGAGTATGGGCATTGACCCCGATAATAATTGGGCGGCCGAGTATGCCACCTTACCGGGCAAAGAAAAGGTAGTGGCCGAGCTAAAAAAATTAGCCAAAAATGCTGATACCGTCTATCTCGCAACTGATATGGATAGAGAGGGAGAGGCTATTGCATGGCACTTAACCGAGGTTATTGGTGGCGATGATAGTCGCTATAAGCGAGTCGTTTTTAATGAGATTACTAAAAAAGCTATTCGCACAGCGTTTGAAGACCCAGGTAAGCTTGATCAGCATAGAGTAGATGCTCAACAAGCTAGGCGTTTTTTGGACCGTGTGGTTGGTTTTATGGTTTCCCCATTGTTATGGGAAAAAGTAGGCCGTGGCTTATCCGCTGGCAGAGTGCAATCAGTTGCGCTTAAAATGATTGTTGAAAGAGAGCGGGAAATTCGTGCTTTCTTACCCGAAGAATACTGGACTGTTCAAGCTGATCTAGAATCCGGTGATTCGTCAAGCGATGGGTTAGTGTCTAGATTTGATGTTAAGAAATATCAAGGTAAGGCATTTCGTCCAGTTAACAAAGAGCAAGCTGATTCTGCTCTAGCCTTTTTACGCGAAGCCGAATATCAGGTTTCTAAGCGTGAAGATAGGGCAACTAAATCAAAGCCATCAGCACCATTCATTACTTCTACCTTGCAGCAGGCTGCTAGTACCAAGCTTGGTTATGGGGTGAAGAAAACAATGACTATGGCTCAGCGCCTGTATGAAGCCGGTTACATCACCTACATGCGAACAGATTCTACCAATCTGAGTAATGATGCTATTGCTAATTGCCGTGAATATATCCAACGTCAGCATGGTAACAAGTACCTGCCAGAACAGCCGATTATATATGGCAGTAAGAGTGGGGCACAGGATGCTCACGAAGCAATTAGACCATCTAATATAGATATCTCTCCGGGCAGTTTGAGTGATATGGAAGTTGATGCAAGACGTCTATATCAACTTATTTGGCAACAGTTTGTTGCCTGCCAAATGACCCCAGCTGAATTCACTTCATCCACCTTAACTGTGGCTGCTGGCGACTATGAAATGACGGTTAAAGGTCGTGTTACCAAATTTGACGGTTTCTTAGCAGTAATGCCTGCAAGAGATGAAGATGCTGAATTGCCCGATCTGCAGAAGGGTGATGTGCTTACAATGCTGACTTTATTGCCCCAACAGCACTTTACTAAACCGCCGGCGCGTTATTCTGAAGCTGCGTTAGTTAAAGAATTAGAGAAGCGTGGTATTGGTCGACCCTCTACCTAC
>CALKMW010000081.1 GCA_938092205.1 uncultured Pseudomonadales bacterium | reverse complement strand
AGTGCTTAGAATATAGGTTGGTATCGGTTTGCTTCGATGCAGGATAGCTTATCGGTTTTAACTATTTCTTTGTCGGCTAATCCTTATCAAAGATATTTAGGGTTGACAAATATATTCATTATTATTCAATTTATGTATAGTGTTTTATAATTCCTTAGACTTTTGGTAATGGGTGTGTATAAACATAAGACATTATTTTTATTGATATTTTCCATACTCTTGAGTAAGAATGTGGCAGTTATTGCTGCTGACTATGGTAAAGGCTTTGCAGCCGCGAAAGCAGGCGACTATGAAACCGCATACGCCGAATGGATAACTTTGGCTAACAAAGGGCATATGGAGGCGCAAGCAAGTTTGGCTTTAATGTACAGGAAAGGCCTAGGTGTAGCAGCAAGTGATAAGACAGCCGTTGAATGGTACCGAAAGGCAGCGGAACAGGGCGATGCATCATCTATATTTAATATGGGGTACATGTACTATAAAGGCAGAGGTGTCTTGGAGAGTTATAGTACGGCTGCTGAATGGTTTACCAAGGCTGCTAGGCAAGGGCATGCTAAAGCTCAAGGAGCTCTTGGAGAAATGTATAGCAATGGTGAAGGAGTTGCTGTCAATAATATCAAAGCCTATATGTGGTTGAACTTGGCTGCATATAATACTAGTAAGTATTCTAAATACGTTGGCAAGATCAAAGCAGAGTTAGCTAAGAAGATGACTGTGGCACAGATAGGCGAAGCGCAAGACCGATCTAGTAGGTGTTTAGAAAGTGAGTATGCGGATTGTTAAGTAAGTAGCAATGTCAGCACGCTGGCAAAAGGTTAGCTAGCTGTGAATAGTTTAGCTTTGTTATATAGGCTCTACGCCGATACTCTGGTGAAGTGAAAGTGGTTAGCATATCGGTTTGCTTTGTGCGAGTAAATGTTGGGCTGTATCCCAAACCTTCTGTCTATCAATGGGTGAGTGCTATTGGCATTTGACTTGAGCATGGGCGTAGCCCACGCGCAAATGTCAGAATGTAAATAGCGGAGGCGAACCCATATGGATTTAGCCTCCAAACTACAACAAGTCAGGAACCACAGTATCTGGAGGCCTGTCAGCGTACGACAAGACACCAACACCATTACGACACAACTACAATAAGAAGAACGAGTGTAGTACCTCTTGTTGTGGATCTGTCGTGCCCTATTAAGGCTCAAACCTAAACAGTACGCGGGTTGTCGTACTGTTGGTGGTTAAATTGCTGGCAGATAGCGCTCAAAGGAATCTTCAAACTGGATTGACTCGTACCCGCGAAGTACTTTGCCGTCAATGCGCATATCCTTAGGCTTGATATTGTAAGGTGCTAGCATCGAAGCCATCTTAGCTGGTGTAAGGCGCATATCTTCCCAGGGGGCCGTTACGTCACCTTTTAGGTGCTCAGTTAGTTTGGTAGACGATATGCGGGTATTACTATTCTTACCTATGTGATTTCTAATATCGGAAAGCAGGCGAGTCGGGAGTTCCATCTCCACCTCGTTAACTAGCTCTACATATGCGGCTTCACAGCGTGAGTACCAAGTATCATCTATCGCCCTAGCCAATGTGAAAAGTGGTACCCAGTTATCAATCGCACGGTCGTTTCCACGGTATGCTGGCTCGATTTGGTTGGCGTCGTCAAATGCAGTGGGGTTGTCCAGAAACCAACGCAGTGCTTTGGAACGCCATTGTAGCCACTCTGAAGAAAGATCAATAGGCAGGCGCTTTACATCTTCGCTGGGCAATTTTCTTCGCAAATTGATTATGACACTCCGGTCCATGATGGTGTCTTCTAAGGCGCCAATGGACGCTATAACCATAGGGTGCCAAGTATCAAATACTTGTGGTTTGTGGGAATCACCTACGCACTTTAGTACTTGAGCTCCAGACTTTGTGTGGCCTGAATTAATTAACCCTTTTATATCACCGTCTGCATTTTTGATGAAAGTATCAGCCTCATCAATTATTAGTGTTGGATCGTCAATGAGGTTCTTGATCCTGCTAAGAATGGCGGGAGTCAGGTTACTAGCTTGGATTGAGTTTCTGCATAGTGCGCCAACTACCTCTAGCAGAGTTGTTTTACCACAACGTCGCTCTGGGCTTATGGCGAGTAGGCGAGGGAATATGCGGTAGTGGTCATACCCGTACGTGGCAAGCGACCACAATACAAGGGCAGTCCTTTCATGCTCAGTAGTAATGCAGTGTGCCAAAATAAGTTGATCTGCCTGGATGGCGAGATCGACAATAGATACTGGGCCAGTATATGGCTCCAGTGGTGTAGGTAGTGCCATAATTAGGACTCCTAGTGTAAATGAATAGTTAGATATGAGGGCGGCTAGTGCCGCCCGAGGGTGCGCTTAGTAGCTAGAAAGTGGGCCAACCGGTCATTATGATTAGCGACACACGTTTTCTTATATTGTTTCGCTTGTCAGTCACAGTTACTTTTTGTTGAACAAAGGTGAATCCTTTGTCAATTAGAGCTGCCAGCATTCGCAAGGGGGAAAGGTGGTGTTCTTCTCCCAAGTCTAGGGTAGTGAGCCCATGCTTTCTGTTTAGATACAAAGTACTGGCTAGTTCGCGTTGTAGCGGTGTCATGGCTACGTTATCAAAAGGAAGTGATGGGTTTCTGAAGAACATCCTAGGCATCCTGATCGCGTTTAGCGATCCGTTCGTTTACCCAAGCTTCTATCTCAGATGCGACCCAGGCGACCGATGTGCCACCAGGCACCAATGCGACAGGTTTTGGGAAAAGTCCAGCTTTGGATAGTTGGTAGATGTAAGACCGACTTAAACCAGTTGTGTTTATTACTTGGTTGATACGAAGGAATGTCAAATCAGGCTGTGCGGTTTCAGGGTAATAAGTAGTCATTTATAATGCTCTCTTTGCATGAACCCGGGATTGGGTTATGTCTTGAGAAGCATCATCGCTCTGATCGGTTTGGTAAGATGTCTATATTTAAATGCGATTTGCTTTAGGTTAGTCGTTCAGGTTCTGATAGGAATCGATCTCTTCATCTGTGAGTCCAACAATATCACGCAAAAAATCGGCGTCCTCATCAATGTAGTTATCTTTGGCATGGCGATAATAGTTTTCAGCAGTGCTAGCTGAGATGTTAAATTTATTAGCAGCATCTATGAATGCTGAAGGAGATGTAGTGCTCTTATGTAACGGCAAGCCTGATTTTTTTATATGCTGGTATACGTTGTCAATTAGAAAGTGAATTTTGTGTTCGGGTTCTGCGAGAGCGGACTTACCATTTAGCCCGAGAGCCTTCTTTCCTGACACGTTATTAAAGGCAATATCTGCTAGGCAGTCTGCTAGCCATTCACGGACTGATTCGGGAATCGAAGAGGGGTCTTTTTTAAGTCTTTTTTGTAATTCGAGAATCATATTTATTGCAGATGATCTACTTCCATTATTTAAATTCTGCAGCAATACTTCTAGATGCCCGCCGTCATTAAGGATTTCTGAATACGTTCTGTTCATTTGATGATTGTCTCATAATGGTATTATCGTCCTGTTTAGTTATGATTGCGAAATCAGTGATAAACCCTGTTAACAAAAGTTTGACACGCACCCAGTTTAATAGGCACTCCACTTGGTTGTTATGTAACGCATAGTAGGTAGGCTAACAATAGCAGGCGAATGATACACTCAAGAGTTCAAAATTGCTTCGTTATGTTAATCACATTCCAACAGATATGGTATAAACTGGTGTTAAATTGGCCTGTTATTTACCGTACCTTTGACTCGTGGTTGTTGTTCAAAGGTCGACATCCTTGTACTATGTTGACAGTTAGGTGGTCTTTAGAGCCCGATAATGAAAGAGCTTATGGCTGAACAAATATTAACCGTGAAGCAGGTGGCCGATTACCTCAAGGTAAACGAGCGAACAGTGTACAGAATGGCGACAGCTGGGAAGATTCCTGCCTTCAAGGTGGGGGCTTCTTGGCGTTTTAAGCAAACCGAGATCGAAAAGTGGATCAAAGAGCAGTCCAACGATAGCAATGGTAATACCTAATGCTGCAAATGGAGCGCTTAAGTGAAGCTGTAGCTCGAGCATCCATGAATAGGTCTCGGTTGGTGTGCCTGTCGACGCAGCACGTGGCGCACGGCGGCCTAACGAAATACCCGTCACTCGATATGAATGGCTTGCTTTCGGCGCAGCTAATTAGAATGCCGAAGCAGGATCGTGCGAGGTCGGTTGCTCAATTAGTGAAAAACCTGATTAATGGTTGCATAGGCGATGTAGTTTTAATAACTGGCCTTGAGATTTTGTTTGATCGTTGTCTAGCGGTTGATCCTATTCGGCTGTTGGCTACTTGTGCCAAGAATAAAACACTTCTGGTTTGCTGGCCGGGGGATAAAACGAGTTCTGGTTTGAGCTATGCCACACTAAGCCACCCTGAACATCGAACTTATAAAGCATCGGGCTTAAGCGATGTGGTTTTTTTAACAGCTGGTGCGCAGCTGCATTTGAGGGATGTAAATGAAATACGGTGATTTGATTCAGTTTGAACCATTAGAGTCTGTTTTGCAGTTGCGTGATGCTAATGATCAGCAGACCGCAGCCAACATGGTAAAAACCTATGTGGTTTCTGATGAAATGGCAGAGCGCTTGACCGATATCGTATTTCCTCAGCTGCAATTTGAAACCCCTTTAGATAACAAGGGTGTATTGATCGTTGGTAACTACGGTACAGGTAAATCGCACCTGATGTCGGTAGTGTCCAGTATTGCTGAGCATGAAGCCCTGGCTGCTGAACTTAACAATGTTCAGGTAGCCGAAGCGGCAAAAAGTATTGCAGGTAAGTTTAAGGTTATCCGTACTGAAGTTAGTGCTGCTTCTGAAATGTCATTGCGGGATATTGTTACCAGTTTGCTGACCGAAGAGTTAGCAAATATGGGCGTGAGCTATGTCTTCCCCCCAGCTGATCAAGTTACCAATCACAAGAATTGTTTTGAGGATATGATGGCCGCCTTTCAGGCCGTTCATCCAGATCACGGTTTGCTGTTTGTTGTGGATGAATTGCTGGATTACCTGGATTCCCGTAAAGATCAGCAAGTGGTGCGGGATCTGGGTTTCATGAGGGAAATCGGAGAATCCTGTAAAGAGCTGCGATTCCGCTATATCGCCGGTATTCAGGAAGCCATTTTCGATAGTCACCGCTTCCAGTTTATTTCTGATCGCATTCGTCGAGTGAAAGACCGCTTTGAGCAGGTCTTCATTGCCCGTAACGATATCAAGTTTGTGGTCTCAGAACGTCTGTTGAAAAAGACTGCCGATCAACAGGCCAACATCCGCGACTATCTGACCCCGTTTGCCAAATTTTACGGCAATATGAATGAGCGTCTGGAAGAGTTTGTAAACCTGTTTCCTGTACACCCTGATTATATCGATACCTTTGAGCAAGTCAGCGCCGTTGAAAAACGCCAGATACTCAAAAGCCTGTCGATCAGTATGAATAAGCTAATGACGCAGGTTGTACCGAATGACTACCCAGCTCTAGTTGCCTATGATAGCTATTGGAAAGAACTGAGTGCTGATGCCGGTTATCGAACGATTCCCGATATCCGCGAGGTCATTAATGTCAGTAATGTATTGCATGAGCGTATTAGTCGTAGTTTCACTCGCCCGGCCTATCAAGATATGGCATTGCGAATAATTGATGCCTTGTCTCTACATCGCCTGACAGTGAATGATATCCACGCCCCAGTAGGCGCTACAGCAAAAGAGCTACGCGATACCTTGTGCTTGTATCAACCAGGTATTGAAGACTTGGGTGGTGACCCTGCCGATGATTTATTGTCCCAGGTTGAAACCGTTCTTCGTGAAATACACAAAACTGTCAGCGGTCAGTTTATATCTGGCAACCCTGATAACCAGCAGTTCTATATAGACCTTAAAAAAACCGATGACTTCGATGCTATCATCGAGCAACGGGCAGAGACCCTCAGTGATGAGGCTAAAAACCGCGCCTACCACAAGGCACTATACAATATTTTGGAATGCTCGGATCTGCCCAGCACCGAATTCAGAAACCTTTGGGGTGATGAAATTATCTGGTCCGAGCGCAGAAGTGGCCGAATGGGCTGGTTGTTCTTTGGCACGCCCAATGAGCGCAGCACAGCCTACCCGCCTAGGGACTTCTACCTGTATTTTATTCAGCCCTTTGAATACCCAAAGATCAAAGATGAAAAGCGCGCCGATGAGCTGCAGTTTTTCCTGTCTAACTTTGATGACAAGTTCAAATCCGCCCTGGAAAGCTATGCCGCAGCAATAGACCTGTCAGGCACAGCTTCTGGCCATGCCAAGCAAACCTATGAGGCTAAAGCTAATAACTTCCAGCGGGATATGAATAAATGGCTGCAGGAGAATATGGCCAAGGCCTTTGATGTTGTCTATCAAGGTAAGACGAAGCCAATGATGGATTGGGCTAAGGGTGTTGATTTCAGAGCTCGTGCAGGTATTGACGCCAATAGCCGGATTAACTTCCGGGATATGATAAATACCATCTCCGGTATTTGCCTGTCACAGCATTTTGAAGATATCGCACCACAGTATCCGCAGTTCTCAGTGCTGGTAACTAACCGTAACCGTGAGCAATATGCCAAGGATGCATTGCGGGTTATCAGCGGTGGTAATCCTACTAAACAGGCGACGGCTGTATTGGATGCGCTTAAGTTGTTGGATGGTGACCGCATCACCCCAAATGATTCGCCCTATGCCCAATACATTGTCAGCAAGCTAAAGGAGAAGGCTCAAGGGCAAGTGGTCAATCACACTGAACTATTGGAAGAGATTCATGGTGCCGAATATCTGGCCCCTGATAGCTACCGTTTAGAGAATGAATGGACGGCAGTGCTACTGGCCTCACTGGTCCATTCCGGCGATATTGTGCTGGCTATACCTGGCCACAAGTTTGATGCCTCAAAGCTAGCAGAGCTGGTAAATACGCCCGTAGATGACCTTGCGGCATTTAAACACATCGAACAGCCAAAAGACTGGAATATGCCTGGTTTACAGGCGCTCTATGAGTTGCTGGGTTTGGCCCCAGGACTGGCGATAGAGATCTCCCAAAACAAAGATGGCAGTATCGCATCGCTGCAAGACCGCATTGCCGATAAAGTCAGAAGGCTGGTAACCACAACCCATAGCCTGCGTGAGCAGCTGCCATTCTGGAGTGGCCATGTACTCACGGAGGCCGAGGCTGAGCAGTACAAGCAACAACTGGCCGATACCAAAAATTTCCTGGAAGGGCTGCAGGCCTACAACACGACTGGCAAGCTGAAGAACTTCCGTCACAGTGCTGATGATGTGCGCAGTCACCAAGCAGGCCTCGGTCAGCTAGAGGCGATTGAGAAACTGCAGCAGGTACTTGAAGAGCTTAGTGGCTTAGCCATATATTTATCCAAGGCCGAGGCGGTATTGCCTATTGCCCATGCCGATGTCGAAGGTTGGCAAGCTCGCTTAAAGGCGGTGCGTTCAGATCTGTTAGAAGCATTGGGTGATGCCAGTAAACGCGTGAAGTCTGGTTTTCAGTCCAAGGCAATCAATCAGCTGGCGGATTTAAAGAACGAGTATATCCGTATCTACTCAGCGTTATTTGCCAAAGCCCGATTGACCGTCAATGAAGACAAGCGTAAGCGATACCTGCTCAATGATGCCCGCATCGAGCAGCTGCAGGCACTGAGTACCGTTGATATTTTACCCAGTAATCAGCTCAATGAATTTCGCAATACACTGGCTAGCTTGAAAGCTGCCAGCGCTCTGTCAGAGAAGGACTTGCAGGTTGACCCCATTCCCAGCAATTCAGACTTCCAGCCGAATCACGAAGACCTATCTATCTCTGCTGCCCAAAAGTTGGAGCAGCTAGAAAATAGACTGGATTACTTGGTGCAGGACTGGACACAAAACCTATTGGATAACCTCGAAGACCCGGTAACTCACGATAGCTTAAACCTGCTAGCTGATGAGGAACGCGCCCAGGTTGATGGTTTTATCAACAGTAAAGCATTGCCACAGCCTATCGATGACGGTTTTGTTAAAGCATTGCGTCAAGTGCTGCAGGGCTTGGTCCCGGTTGAACTCACTGCCAATCAAATTGAGCAGGCACTGTTTGGCCAGGGCTCGGCGGCTACAGTGGAGCAGCTCAAAGAGAGGCTGGACCAGTTCTTAACCGAGCAGTGCCGTGGTCAAGATGTCAGCAAAGTACGTATTGTGCTGAAGTAGGGATACAGAGTGAACGAAAATACCTATATGAATTGCTAGATGGTCTGGAGTGGAAAGACCTGGAGCTTAAAGAGTCCAGGGCTAAAATCCCCGAGAGCGCCTACGAGTCAGTGTCTGCCTTCTTGAATACCGAAGGTGGTCACATTGTTTTGGGTGTGAATGATAAAAGAGAAAT
>CALKMW010000080.1 GCA_938092205.1 uncultured Pseudomonadales bacterium | reverse complement strand
AGACATATCTCCTCCCATACTGACGGGCAACAGCGATGATTAGACTTAGAATAAACGCTATGCTCAGTGGCCAGTGGAAGAGAGAAATGGTTGGACGAAAAGTTTCAGCGTCTTGATCTACGGGTTCCAGTCGATTGAGCTCTTGATAAATAGCATCGAGTTCGGCTGGATTTCTTGCTCTAAAAAATTGGCCTCCAGTAATTTTAGCCACTTCAGCCAATGTTCGCTCATCAAGGCCTCTAGCACCATTGGCGCCGACGCCTATGGTATAAATTTTGACCTTGGCACGACTGGCTAGTTGTGCTGCTTTAATAGGTTCAAGGGCGCCAGAATTGTTGGCGCCATCAGTCAGTAGAATAACCACACGGTGGTTTTCAGGTCGATCCTGAAGTCGTTTTACCGCTAAGCCGATAGCATCGCCTATAGCTGTGCCATTACTGCCAGCAAAGCCCAGTTGTGCTTCATAAAGCAACGTCTGAAGGGTCATTCGGTCAAAGGTTAGGGGTGTTTGAAGATAAGCTTGTTCACCAAAGAGAATTAACCCAAGGCGATCGCCTTCTCGCTGAGCAACAAATTCTCCCACCACAGATTTTACCGCCACCAAGCGATTAACAATTTGGCCGCCAATACGCATATCCCGCTGTCGCATACTTGGCGAAATATCTACCGCTAGCAATAGATCGCGTCCACTAGTTGGTAAAGAGACAGGATCGCCGACCCACTGTGGTCTAGAAATGGCCAGAAGTGTACATAGCCAGCATAGTGAAAGTAGTATTTTTAAGCTATTGGCCAGCCAAGACGAACGCTTAAGTGGAGTGCTTTGAGGTGTCACAATAGCCAGCATAGCCGGCGCTCTTAAGGCATTTAGGTTGTGATTTATAGGTTTTCGCCAATGCCTATAAATAAATGGAAGCGGAGCAAGTAAAAGTACCAGTGGCCAGACTAAGGTTAACATCTTTTGTACTCCAGCTTTTCAATAACTAAGTGATGCTTAATCCATGTTCGACTTTCAGTTATAAGTTGGTCCACCAAGTCCGATGTCACTGATGGCTGTTGGGCATACATAAGCTGTTCCCAGTTAGCCGATACATCTTTAAAGATTGGTTTAGTGCAACTGCTCTGCAAAAATTCAATAAATTCCTTATGGTTAAGGCTGGCGAAATTTTGCTGAGGGTAGGCACTATTTGCGACCTGTTTTAATAGGGAAAACAATGCAATCAATCGCTGCTGTTGGTCTATATTGGGGAGATTATTTAATGCACTTAGACCCTGTCTTCGATAGCGTTGCTTAAAATAATTGCCAAAACTAAACTGCACAGCAAAATAAGTACCCGCAATAACGATAAAGCCGACAACCCACCATCCAATAGCAAGCGGCCACCAAGATATAGCCTCGGGCAAATGGATATCTTTTAATTGAGCTAAGGGGTTATCTGGGTTCACTGTCAATACTCAGCTAATTAAAAGCACGGCCAGAGCGACGCTTGCCATAAGCCTTGGCCAATAGTTGCATCACCGGTTCTGCTGTATCAAATATCAATAACCCAGCGGCAAGCTGTTCGCAGAGTTTTTGCATAAGATTTTCCCGTTTAGTAAATTGATGGGCAAAATTTTCGCGCAGCTGTTTGTTGCTAGTATCCAAAACGATCTGCCGTTCACCATTAGTCACTGGATACTGTGCAGGTTTAGGAAGCTGTCGCTCTAAAACATCCGTTACTTGGCAAAAATTGATATTGCAGTGTTTTGCTAGAGAGAATAAGTGTGGCTCACAGGTACTATTAAGATCGTGAAAATCGCTCACTATAAATACAGTGCTACCAGGAAGTGCAAGCCTGCGTGATTCCTCGAGCATGGTTGCTAGGTCGAGTTTATCTCGTTGCGAATTTAACAGCGCTTGGCTAAATTTTTGTAGGCCGCGAATAAGCTGTAAAGCCGTATGATGGCTGCGCTTAGGTTTAAAATCCAGCTGTTCCTGTGCGCCAAAAATCACCCCGCCAACACGATCATTAATCCCTAGGCCAGCCCAGGCGAGAGCGGCAGAAACCTCGCAGGCAACTACCGATTTTAACCGCTGACTGCCAAAAAACATTGAGCTTCTTAAATCTGAAATTATAAGAATTGGGCGTTCCCGCTCCTCAATAAATACCTTAGTGTGTGGCACTTGAGTGCGAGCCGTTACTCGCCAGTCAATACTGCGAACATCGTCCCCTGGTTGGTATAGACGAACCTGATCAAAGTCCATGCCGCGACCACGAAATTGCGATCGATGGCCGCCAGCTAGCATTTGCCGAGCCTGTAGTTTCGGGAAGTTAGTTAGCTCTTTGGCAGCATAGCGCAGTCTAATTAATTCATTAGAATCAGCGATTGCTGGATTAGATGTCATACCTGAAGCCTCATTAATCCGCTAACCCTAGATTAAGCAGATGGCACAGTAGACAGCAGAGTATCGATCACTTGATTGCTATCAATGCCCGCTGCTTCAGCTTCAAAGCTCAGTATAAGTCTGTGACGCAGTACATCATGAGCAACCGAACGAATATCATCAGGTGTGACATAGTCGCGATTGTCCAGCCACGCAACAGCGCGGCTACAACGATCAAGCGCAATTGTTGCTCTGGGGCTGGCGCCAAAATCTAACCAGTTGGCCAGATCGCCACCATAGGCTTCAGTATTGCGGGTAGCTAAAATAATCTGCACTAAATACTCTTCGACTGACTCATTCATATGTACAGACAAGACCTCCTTTCTTGCCGCAAATAAATCGTCTTGAGATATAGGGTCAAATATTGAAGACTGCTCGCCTTGAGCCTCTTGGCGTGATAGTTGCAAAATAGTTCGCTCACTATCAGGAGTAGGGTAGTCAACCGATACATGCATTAAAAATCGATCCATCTGTGCTTCTGGAAGCGGGTAGGTGCCTTCTTGCTCAATAGGGTTTTGTGTCGCCATAACTAAAAATAAGTCAGGCAACGGATAGCTGTTTTTACCCACTGAGATTTGTCTTTCTGCCATTGCTTCTAGCAGAGCAGATTGAACCTTAGCCGGTGCTCGGTTAATTTCGTCCGCCAGCACCAAGTTATGAAATAACGGACCAGCCTGAAATTCAAACACAGCCTGTTCAGGTCGATAAATATCACTGCCGGTAATATCAGAAGGAAGAAGATCTGGCGTGAATTGCACGCGGTGAAAATCGGCATCTATGCCTTCGGAAACTGTTTTGATCGCTTTGGTTTTAGCTAATCCTGGTGCGCCTTCAACCAACAGGTGACCATCGGCCAATAGGGCGATAATGATACGTTCGATAAGTTGTTGTTGACCGACAATCCTACTATTAAGCCATGTTTTAAGGCTATCTATGTTCTGGTGCAATGTGTACCTCGGTAAAGTTTTTAGCAATAAAGAAACCCAGCACCGATTTTAGTTAGTCTCTGTTTAAGAAACAATTATCGATGTCGATAAACGATAGGTTTAAATTTAGTCCTTTAAATAATAGCTCAAAATCGTTTTATAGGTTGCTTACTTTTTGTTGCAAAGTAGCCTGGCTAAACCCACTCCAATAATCAGCTCGACCTTGACGCCAGCCTGTACACCATTGGAAGCCTAGTTCTGAATCAGCTTGGTAAGGACAGGTTGAAATTGAGCGCTGCTGAATAGCAGTTTGGTAGCCTCGAATAAAGGCGCGATGGGATAAATCTTTCTTATGTTTTTTCATAGGATTCTCCATTTTGAATATTAAACCTCTGCTTGTTGATAAAAATTTGTGGTTTTTTCAACAACCAGACAGCAAAGAGAGATAGAATGGCGACCTATATTGGCGCTGGCAGGTCACACTCTGTGTAAAAGCTCCCTTACTTTATTTTATGACCGTATATTTACTTAATGGTTCCATAAGCTTCAGGATACAAAAAAAGTGACTCAAATAACAGATGTAACAGCATGGTTAGCCACTTGCCCTAAGGGAATGGAGCAACTTTTAGCTGATGAGCTAGGGGCTATTGGTGCTTCAGAAGTCAAGCAAACCGTTGCTGCAGTTCACTTTCAAGGTTCACTGCAAGTGGCCTACAAAGCCTGTTTGTGGTCACGTTTAGCTAATCGTATTCTTATGCCGCTGCTAACTTTTAAGCTCGATAGCACAGATGATCTGTATTCCAATTCTGTAGAAATTCCTTGGGAACAGCACCTCACTGAGGACAATAGTATTGCCATCGATTTTATTGGCACCTCAAAGCATATCGACAATAGTATGTACGGTGCACAATTGCTAAAGGATGCCGTAGTGGACCGTATTCGTCGTGTTGCCGGCGGCCGTCCAAATGTCGATGCCAAATCACCCGATATTCGAATTCAGGCGCGTCAGCATAAGGGCCAAGTGGTTGTGTCGTTGGATATATCTGGCGATAGTCTGCACCGCAGGGGATATAGAACGGGTCAAGGCAGTGCGCCACTCAAAGAGAACCTTGCCGCTGCATTACTGATGCGCGCCGGCTGGTCAGATATTGCCAAGCAGGGTGGGGCTTTAATTGACCCAATGTGTGGTAGTGGCACCTTTTTGATTGAAGCGGCAATGATGGCAGCGGATATAGCGCCATCAATTAATCGCCATACATTTGGATTTACCCATTGGTTGCAGCATGACCAAGAACTTTGGGATTCAGTGCTTACAGATGCTAAACAACGACAAGCGGCCGGCCTAGAAGCTTTCAATAACGATATACGTGGCTATGATGGCAATAGTCGGGTACTAGAAGTGACTGTTGCTAACATTGAAAATGCAGGCTTAGATGAGCATATTCGGATTGCCCACAAGCCCTTGGATCAATTTGGTAAAGCAACTGCAGATACAGGCTTGTTAATTACCAACCCTCCCTATGGCGCCAGAATGGGTGAAGAAGAGCAATTAGTACCTCTTTATCAAAAGCTAGGTACCGTGCTGCAAAAAAACTTTACCGAGTGGCGCGCCGCTGTTTACACCGGCAACCTAGATTTAGCCCGTGAGTTGGATCTGTCTCCAAGCAAGCAGTACAGTTTATTTAACGGCTCTATCCCCTGTAAATTGTTGGTGTTTGACAATATGCAGTCAAAATCTGAGCAAATTGCCGAGCGCTTAAGCAAGCCTGCACCGGTTCAGCCTCTATCAGAAGAGGCAAAAATGCTGTTTAACCGCTTGCAGAAGAATCAAAGACGCTTAAAGGGTTGGCTAAAGAAAGCAGATATTAGCTGTTATCGCCTCTACGATGC
>CALKMW010000079.1 GCA_938092205.1 uncultured Pseudomonadales bacterium | reverse complement strand
TTAGATAGTCAATCAGACGAATTAAGGCAAGTGACTGTTATCCGCGGGTAATAGCAAACTGTAGAGGAAAAAATGGCAAATACAAATGAACAAAATATGATCGTCGCGCTAGATATAGGAACCTCTAAGGTGGTTGCCATAGTGGGTGCGATAAATGCCAGTGGTGAGTTGGAAATTATTGGAACCGGGATGCATGCATCCGGCGGGCTGAAAAAGGGCGTGGTGGTCAATATTGAGGCCACGGTGAATTCTATAGAGCGCGCCATAGAAGAGGCAGAATTGATGTCAGGTTGTTCAATTCACTCAGTATATGCCGGTATTGCAGGTAGTCATATTCGCAGCCTTAATTCCCATGGGATTGTGGCGATCAGTGATCGTGAGGTGCAGCCAATAGATATTGATCGGGTAATCGATGCTGCACGTGCTGTAGCTATTCCGGCCGATCAAGAAATTCTTCATGTATTGCCGCAGGAATATATTATCGATGACCAAGAGGGCGTTCATAAGCCTATTGGTATGTCAGGCGTGCGTCTAGAGGCAAAAGTGCATTTGGTTACCTGTGCTGCCAATGCCTCTCAGAATATTAAAAAATGTATAAGACGTTGTGGTCTCGAGGTGGACAATATTGCCTTAGAGCAGCTTGCATCAAGTTATGCAGTTTTGACCGAAGATGAAAAACAGCTAGGCGTGGCCCTAGTGGATATAGGCGGAGGCACTTCCGATATTGCCATATTTACCGAGGGTGCTATTCGTCATACTGGTGTGATTCCTATCGCCGGCGATCAGGTAACCAACGATATAGCCATGGCGTTGCGTACGCCAACCGCTCAAGCCGAAGAGCTAAAAATTAAATATGCCTGTGCACTTGCTAAATTGGCGCGTCCAGAAGAGACAGTCAAAGTGCCGAGCGTGGGCGAACGCGATGCCAGAGATATGTCACGACAACTTCTAGCTGAGGTTGTGGAGCCACGATATGACGAGCTATTTACCTTGGTACAAGCTGAGCTGAGACGCAGTGGCTTTGAAGAGTTAATCGCGGCGGGGATTGTATTAACCGGTGGTACATCAAAAATGGAAGGCGTTTGTGAATTGGCCGAAGAGATATTTCATATGCCAGTTCGAATTGGCACCCCAACCGGTGTTAAAGGTTTAAAAGATATAGTCAACAACCCTATTTATTCCACCGGGGTTGGGCTTTTGCAGTTTGGTGTGCAAGAGCAGGCAAGGCACGGTTTTAAAGAAGCAGTAAGACAGGATGGAAGTAGCATGCTGGATAAGATTAAGAATTTTTTCCAGGCAGGAGTATAGGCTCAAAACCACAGGTTTTGATGTAAATTTTAGAGGCGCATAAAAAGGGGAAACCTATGTTTGAACTAGTAGATAGCATTCCAAAGAATGCAGAAATAAAAGTAATAGGCATTGGCGGTGGTGGTTGTAATGCTGTTCGCCATATGATTTCGAGTAATATAGATGGTGTAGATTTTATCTGTGCTAACACCGATGCTCAATCACTTAACGATATGCCAGAAGCCACAGTGTTGCAGTTAGGCGGAAGCCTTACCAAAGGCTTGGGTGCTGGCGCTAACCCTGAAGTTGGTCGTCAGGCTGCTATAGAAGATAAAGACAGAATTGCCCAAGCATTAGATGGTGCAGATATGGTCTTTATTACTGCCGGCATGGGTGGTGGAACAGGCACTGGTGGTGCTCCAGTAGTGGCTGAAGTTGCCAAGCAGATGGGTATTCTCACTGTTGGTGTTGTTACTCGACCCTTTGGTTTTGAGGGACGTAAACGCATGGAGCTGGCTAATCAAGGTATTGCTCAGCTGAAAGAACGCGTGGATTCGTTAATTATTGTACCCAATGAAAAGCTACTACAAGTTCTGGGTAAGGATATGACTGTCCTAAATGCCTTTAAACAGGCCAACGATGTTCTTTTTGGAGCTGTCCAAGGTATTACCGACCTTATCTTGCTCGATGGTCTTATCAACGTCGATTTTGCCGATGTCCGCACGGTTATGTCTGAAATGGGTATGGCGATGATGGGGACTGGTGAAGCTAGCGGTGAAGACCGTGCAATTGTAGCAGCAGAAGCTGCGGTTAGATGTCCGCTACTAGAAGATATCAATCTTCATGGCGCTAAAGGTATTTTAGTCAATATCACCAGTGGATATGACCAAACTTTGGGTGAATTCGAAGAAGTAGGTAATACGGTTCGCGAATTTGCCGACGAAGATGCCACCATTATTGTGGGTAGTGTTTTTGACCCTAATCTTGAAGATCAGTTGCGCGTTACAGTGGTTGCAACAGGTTTGCGCTCACCCGCAGAACAATCGGGCCCACGTGCGGTTATTGTCGATAACCAGCCGCCGCGTAAAGTAGGTGGCGATATTGATTATCGTCAATTGGATCGTCCAACAATTAATCGAAATCCAAGACCATCAGCTATGCACGGCGGTAGTGAAGCCACTGCAAGTCAATTAGATGCTCAGTTGGATTCACAGACGGATTATCTAGATGTGCCAACATTCTTGCGTAAGCAAGCAGATTGATTCCGCTAGCAACCTCCTGCCACCGCGCCTCGGATTATATCCTTGGTGGTAGGAGGGCTTGTCTGTTAGAATACTCAGCCTGCATATAGCGAGCTGTGCTATTTATGGTTAAGCAAAGAACATTAAAAAACCCCATACAAGCCTCGGGTGTGGGCCTCCATACCGGTGAAAAAGTGTATATGACACTTCACCCCTCAGCACCAGATACTGGTGTTGTGTTTCGTCGTACCGATTTAGATCCTGCAGTAGAAATTCCCGCAAAAGCAAACAATGTTGGCGACACCACGCTTTCAACAACACTGATAAAAGACGGTGTTCGTGTCTCTACTATTGAACACCTGATGTCGGCACTGGCTGGCATGGGAATCGATAATGTTATTATCGATGTTTCAGCGGCAGAAATACCAATTATGGATGGCAGTGCAGCGCCTTTTGTATTCCTATTGCAATCGGCGGGTATTCAAGAGCAGGATGCGCCGAAAAAATTTATTCGAGTAAAGCGTCCGGTAACAGTAAAACAGGATGGTAAAGAAGCGACATTTAAGCCATTTGATGGCTTTAAAATTAACTTTGCTATAGATTTCGATCACCCTGTGTTTGAAAGCCAAACGCTCAATGCCAGTATTGATTTTTCTAGCACTTCATTTGTAAAAGAAGTGAGTAGAGCCAGAACTTTTGGCTTTATGCATGAGTTTGAATATCTCCGCGCTAAGGGTTTAGCGCGCGGCGGTAGTCTAAATAATGCCATTGTGGTCGATGAGTCACAAATTGTTAACGAAGACGGCCTTCGCTTTGAAGACGAGTTTGTTAAGCATAAGATTCTCGATGCAATTGGCGACTTATATCTAATGGGTAATAGTATTATTGGTGAGTTTGATGCCCATAAATCAGGCCACGGCCTTAATAACGCTTCATTGCTCGCATTGATAGCCGAAGAAGACGCATGGGAAATGGTAACCTTCGTTGATAACGCAGACGAAGCCCCCATATCCTATAATAGTTAATATACATATTTATAAATATATAGGTCGTCGAGGCTACTCATTCCAGTGAAACTTATTCTTATCAGCAAGCGTTCAGATAAAGTGAGGACATTCAGCTTAAATAGCTGGGTGAGAATCCTGCTGTCAGCTGCAGTTTTGGGGATACCCGTTGCTGCCGGCGTTTTGTTGGGGTTAAAGCTTGCTGATGGACGTTGGCAGTTGCTATTTGAAGATCATATTGCAGATATGCAAAATGAAATGACAATAAGTCGACAGGAACTGTTTGAAGACCGTCAAAGAGTAAACCAAACACTGTCATTAATGACCGCAAAATTAGCTCAGATGCGTGCCAGTGTGGTTAGGTTAGACGCGCTTGGTGAGCAATTAACTGAGCTCTCAGATATGGACGCCGGTGAGTTTGATTTCTCGGCGGCCCCTGGTTTAGGTGGCCCCGGAATCCATAGTCAACAGGGTTATCGCAGCAACACTGATATGCAGATAGACCTTAATTCATTGATGCAAAGCATTGGGCAGACCCTGTCCAAGCGTGAAGTTCAGCTAAAGCTATTACGCTCTTCGCTGGCAGATAAAAAACTCATTGATGATCGCCGGTTGGCCGGTCGACCCATTGCCCACGGTTGGCAATCTTCAGCCTATGGTATGCGCACCGACCCATTTACTGGTGAGCAACGCTGGCATGGCGGTGTTGATTTTGCTGGACGTCTTGGTTCTGACGTTATTGCCGTGGCCTCTGGTGTTATTACTTGGTCTGGTGAAAAAAGTGGTTATGGCAAGATGGTTGAGGTTAACCATAGTGATGGTTACGTCACCCGATATGCACATAACCAAGATAATATCGCCAAACTAGGTGCTGTGGTAAACAAGGGCGATGTTATTGCTACCATGGGAACATCAGGAAGATCTACAGGCCCTCATGTTCACTTTGAAGTATTCAAAAATGGCCGTGTTGTCGATCCGGCTTCTTATATTCGTCGAACTAGTCGCTAATCTCCTAAACTACAGATAATATAGCGTAGTACGCAAAGAATTGTGTATTGCAGGTTTTGGTATGGTTAGGTGAAAAATTAATGTTAAGTAAGTTAGCTAAAAGCATCTTTGGAAGTAGTAACGATCGTGAGCTTCGCAAAATGCGCAAGACAGTCGATCAAATCAATCAGTTAGAGTCTGGGTTACAAGATTTAACGTCGGCGCAGTTAAAGAATAAAACCACAGAATTCAAACAGCGTATTAATTTGGGTGAAAGCCTTGATGATATTCTGCCTGAAGCCTTTGCAACCGTTAGAGAAACGGCAAAGCGTGTCCTTGAGATGCGTCACTTTGATGTGCAAATGATCGGTGGCATAGTGCTGCATCAAGGAAAGATTACTGAGATGCGCACCGGTGAGGGTAAAACTCTTGTGGCTACCCTAGCGGCTTACCTCAATGCCCTAAGTGGCGGTAGTGTCCATGTTATTACTGTTAATGACTACCTTGCAAAGCGCGATGCTGAGTGGATGGCGCCGCTTTATACCGCTTTGGATATGTCGATTGGCGTTATTCAATCCTTTCAAGGGCCTGATGTTCCAAGTTCCTTTGCAATAAATAGTGATTCTGTTAACGGCGAAGCAATCCCCTGTAGTCGTAAAGAAGCCTATGCTGCAGATATTATCTATGGCACTAATAACGAATTCGGCTTCGATTACCTGCGCGATAATATGGTTTTATCCCTAGCAGAGAAATCTCAACGCGATTTGTCTTTCGCGATTATTGATGAGGTTGATTCTATTCTAATCGATGAAGCCAGAACACCATTGATAATCTCTGGGGCGGCGCAAGATAGTTCAGAGTTATACAGATCTATTAATCAGTTAGTGCTTAAACTTGAGCCGCAAGAACAGCTTGAAGGTGATGACCAAGATCAAGAGGCTCCGGGTGATTTTGTTTTGGATGAAAAGACTAGAGGTGTAGAGCTAACAGAGTCTGGTCATCAAAAAACTGAAGATATCCTTATTAAAGCAGGGCTGTTACCTGAAAATGAAAACCTCTATCAAGCCACTAATTTGGGTTTATTGCACCATGTGCATTCGGCGCTAAGAGCGCAGCATCTATTTCAAAAAGATGTTGAGTATATAGTGCAAAATGGTGAAGCCGTGTTGGTTGATGAGCATACAGGACGAACCATGCATGGCCGCAGGCTATCTGAAGGCCTTCACCAAGCAATCGAAGCCAAAGAAGGCTTAAATATTCAACAAGAAAGCCAAACGCTTGCTTCCACAACCTTCCAAAATTACTTCCGCCTTTATCACAAGCTGTCTGGTATGACCGGAACCGCAGACACTGAAGCTTACGAGTTCCAGCAAATATATGGTTTGCTGGTAACTGTTATCCCAACAAATGTTGAAGTGCGTAGAGTTGATCACAATGATTTGATCTTTATTTCACAGCAAGAAAAGTTTGAGGCAGTGATTGAAGATATCAAAGAACTGGTTGAAAAGGGCGCGCCAGTTTTGGTTGGTACAGCGTCGGTAGAAACTTCTGAAATCCTTTCTGGCTTGCTTAAACAAGCAAAAATTGAACACAGCGTTCTTAATGCTAAGCAGCATGAGCGCGAAGCCAATATTATTGTTAATGCCGGTCGCCCCGGTGCGGTCACTATTGCCACTAATATGGCTGGTCGTGGAACTGATATTGTACTTGGGGGTAACCTCGAAGCTGAACTCAAGGAATTAACTCAGCAAGGTGCAGATGAGAGTGCCATCGCTACAGCTAAAGAAAACTGGAAGCAGCGCCATGCCAAAGTTATCGAAGCTGGTGGTTTGCATATTGTTGGAACCGAACGCCATGAATCTCGCCGTATTGATAACCAATTGCGAGGTCGATCCGGTCGTCAGGGTGATCCAGGTTGGTCGAGATTTTACCTGTCGTTAGAAGATCCACTGATGCGTTTATTCGCCTCTGATCGGGTCAAAAATATGATGCGCGCCATGGGAATGGAGCATGGAGAATCTATCGAACACCGTATGGTTACCAATGCGATTGTCAAAGCTCAGCGCAAAGTTGAAGGGCGTAACTTTGATATCCGTAAACATCTTATTGAATATGATGATGTTGCCAATGATCAACGTCAGGTTATCTATCAGCAGCGTAATGACCTACTGTCTGACGAAGATATTAGCGATGTAATTGTCAATGTTCGAGAGGACGTTGTTGATAGTACCATCAGTGCCTTTGTACCGCCGCAAAGTCTTGAGGAACAATGGGATATCGCTGGGCTTGAGAAGGTGCTAGTCACAGAATTTGCCACCAAATTGCCGGTGCAACAATGGCTGGATGAAGACCAAAGATTTGATGAGGATCAGTTGCGAGAAAAAGTGATTGATGCGGTTCAAAAAGGCTACGAGGCGCGCTATGCACATGTTGGTGATGCTATGCGTGAAATCGAACGACAAATTATGTTACAGCTTTTAGATACACTGTGGAAAGATCATCTGACCAATATGGACCAGTTGCGTCAAGGCATTGGTTTGCGTGCCTATGCGCAAAAGAATCCAAAGCAGGAATATAAGCGCGAATCCTACGATCTTTTCGAACAGTTACTGGACAATATCAAACACGAGACTATCAAGTATCTGAGTCATGTTGAGGTATCCTCTAAAGAAGATGTTGAGCGCATTGAGCAACAGCGCAGGCGACAGGAAACCCAGCATCAGTATCAGCATGATCAGCTGGATAACGTGGGTGAAGAAGCCGCTAAAAATCAAGGCTCGACAGATACCAGTCAACCCGTGGTAAGATCAGCTCCAAAGGTGGGGCGCAATAGTCCTTGCCCCTGTGGGTCGGGTAAAAAATACAAACAATGTTGCGGTAAAATCTAATCATGGCGACAGGTAGCGATAAATTTCCAACCATGCATCCAGTTGAAGGTTTTCAATTGGGAACCACCTCTGCCGGAATAAAAGTGGCTGGGCGCAAAGATCTGGTATTGATGAAAATAGCTGATGGCAGTACTGCGGCAGCAGTATTCACGCAAAATCGTTTCTGCGCCGCACCAGTAATTATTGCCAAGCAGCATTTACAGCAAACAACACCCAGTTATTTGTTGGTTAATACCGGTAATGCCAATGCAGGTACTGGTGAGCAGGGTATAGCAGACAGCCTAAGTTGCTGTCACGCAGTTGCAGAGGCGGCAAATATAGAAAGCCTACAAGTATTGCCTTTTTCTACTGGAGTGATTGGTGAGCCCTTGCCGGTTGACATTATTTGTAGCGCTGTTGCCGCAGCCAAAAAAAACCTTTCAATCAATGGCTGGCAAGATGCGGCTGAGGGTATTTTAACCACAGATACTCGTCCTAAAGGCGCCTCACTTCAATGTGATATTAATGGTTCCCCTGTGACTATTACCGGTATCTGCAAAGGCTCAGGGATGATTAAACCGAACATGGCAACCATGTTGGGTTTTGTCGCCACAGATGCTGCGATTGATGAAGAGCTATTGCATGCGGCCCTACGAAAAGCCAATGGTAAATCCTTTAATCGCATCACTGTCGATGGCGATACCTCCACCAATGATGCTGTTATGTTGTTAGCTACAGGCGCTAGTGGGGTTGAAATTGATGAGGCTAATTTCGATCAGTTTTTGACAGGGTTAACGAATATCTTTGTCCAGTTAGCTCAGTCGATTATTCGCGATGGTGAAGGTGCTAGTAAATTTGTCACGGTTAACGTTGAGGGTGCAGAGACAGTTAAAGAAGCACTGGCAGTTGCCTACGCGGTGGCAGAATCGCCCCTGGTTAAGACAGCACTGACCGCCTCAGACCCAAATTGGGGAAGAATTTTAGCCGCCGTTGGGCGCGCGGATGTTAGTGATCTAGATGTCACTAAAATACAGATCAGTCTAAATTCAGTACTTATTGCTGACAAGGGTGGTAGAGCGGCATCCTATACTGAGGAGCAGGGTCAGGCGGCCATGCAAGCGGAAGATATTGAAATAACTATTCAATTACATCGCGGGCAGGTGACAGAGACATTATGGACTACCGATCTCAGTTATGAGTATGTTCGAATTAATGCCGAATATAGAACCTAAAAACCAACAAACTATCCCCGCTGATGCTGTTCATGTAGCAGTGGGGGTTATCTTTGATAGCCAAGCACATCAAATTCTTATTGCTAAACGACCGCAGCATTTGCATCAGGGCGGGTTATGGGAATTCCCGGGTGGAAAAGTGAGCGCCGGTGAAAGCGTTGATCAGGCGCTAAAGCGAGAACTTTTTGAAGAGCTAAATATAACTGTTATCCAAGCACAGCCATTAATGAAGGTTCATTATAAGTATGCAGATAAACAAGTTTTTCTTGATATTTGGACTGTGACGCAATTTTCAGGTGATGCACAGGGCGCAGAGGGTCAGCAAATTCAATGGGTAGATATACCAGAGCTTTACAGTCCAGACAGCGAGTATAAATTCCCGCAGGCCAATCAGGCTATACTAGCTAAGCTCAAGTCGTTGCAAAATTAAGCGTCTTCACCAAGTTTCTCAGGATCTAAGCAGGGTTCGCCTGCAATGCTAAAGCGCTCGGTTGCCCAATCACCAAAATCAATTTGTTTGCATCGGTCGGTACAGAAAGGCCTATAAGGAAAAGCCTCGGTCCATTCAACTTTGGTTTCACAGGTAGGACAGTTAACAACAGTCGGCTTTTTCATTACAAAATCCTAAAATATTTATGCTGATTGCGCTAAGGCTTCAAATTTCTTATGTAAGTCTTCAACGCTTTTTTCAATAGTTTCAATCGCAACAGAATTATCAAAAATAAAGTCCGCTAGCGCGTTTTTTTGTTCGCGACTCATTTGGGAGTTGATTATAGCCTGTATTTGCGCGCTGGTTGCCTTATCTCGCTGGCATGCTCGCTCTATTTGTAGCTCTGGCGATACATCAATAAGTAAAGATGTGTTAATCATTTGGTATTGATTGGTTTCAAATAACAGCGGTGATTCTAAAATCACGTAGGGGCTTTGGGTTGGCTGTTCAAGTTGCATCGAAATCCATTCATTTATAAGAGGATGAAGTAAACTTTCAAGCCAGGCTTTATGCTCTGGGTTCTTAAAGATAATGTCTCTTAAGGCTTTACGATTGAGTTGGCCATCAACCAATAATGTTTCATCATTAAAGTGATTAATAATGGTCTTCAATGCTTCAGATCCAGGCTCTACCACAGCACGGGAGGCCTGATCTGCATCTACAACTTTTACTCCCAACCGTTTAAAAACTTGGGCAATGGTACTTTTACCACTGCCAATACCGCCGGTTAAGCCCACAAGATAGTTTTTATTCATAATATAATTGGCTCAGCTCACATTAGACAGAAAGATAGCTAAATAGATAGCCAAGCTGGTCTCCCCATTGCATAGCAACCCAGCCTGCTAGACAGAGATAAGGACCAAATGCGAAAGGGCTGCGACGGTCATGGCCTAAAAAGACAATAGCAAAAAGCCCAATAACTGCGCCTAAAAATGAAGATAATAAAATAACCGTTGGCACCATTTGCCAACCAAGCCAAGCACCAATAGCGGCATTTAGTTTAAAATCGCCATAACCCATACCCTCTTTACCGGTGATGAGTTTGAAAATTTTCATAACCGACCAGAGAGACATATAGCCTATGCTAGCGCCGATAATGGCATCGAATGAGTTTGTCCAATACCCCGCTAAGCTTAATATCAAACCAAGCCATAAAAGTGGCAGTGTGATCTGATCGGGCAAAATTTGTTCACGCATATCAATAACGGCTAATGCGATAAGGCTATAAGTGAAAATAAGGCAAAATAGCGCCTTATCTGATAGTCCATAGGAAATCAGTATATAGGCAGTTAAAAATGCTGACAGTAATTCAATTAGCGGGTACTGAATCGAGATTAAACTATTGCAATTGCTGCAGCGACCACGCAGAAAGCAGTAACTTAAAACGGGAATATTGTGTATTGCCTTTAGTTGAGTACCGCAGTCAGGGCAGCGCGATCTCGGGGTCGACAGCGATAAACTATTTGTAGTATCAGGTGCCATACCCAAAAATAGTTTTGCTTCATTATTCCACTCAGAGCGCAAAATAAGGGGCAGGCGATAAATAACTACATTTAGAAAACTACCAATAATAGCGCCCAGCAGCAGGCCTATCATGGCTAGCAGTGTAGGTGAGAAAACTGTATCCAGTATCATCAATTATCCCTTATATTTTTCATTGTTGTTTTAGCGGTAAGACAAAATCTTAGTCTAATATCTTGCTATATTAGACTATATGCCCTAGCTGAAAAACTGGTAAATACATGGCGACTAACAAACTGCCAACCAGTAATCCTAGGGTAATCATCATAACAGGCTCGATAAGTGGAATTATAGTATCCAGCAACAGTGAAATATCTCGCTCATATATTTGTGAGGCTTTTTCTAGAATGGGTGCTAAAGATCCGGATTCTTCGCCAACATCAACCATCTGTCGTAATGTTATTGGAAATACCGGCTGCTTTGCCAATGCCCTATGCAATGAAAGACCGCCAATAATATCCTCTCTCACGCAATTAATAGATTGTTTGATATACAGGTTATCCATAGCAGATGCCGATGCTTTCAATGCGTCAAGTATAGGTACGCCAGCATTGATCGTAGTGGCGAGGATATGGGTAAATCTACCCAGTATGACCCTTAGTAAAATATTTCCGACAAAGGGCAGTTTGAGAACATGCTTATGGATAAGTGCTTTTGTCTGTGTAAACTTTTTGATCATTGCGTAAAGAGTGATATAAAAAACAATAAAACCAACAAATATATAGGGCCATAGTTGATTGAAGGTTTCAGAGATGCTGATAACAAGTTGAGTAAAATAGGGTAAATCAGAATTAAATCCAGAGTAGGCTTCAGCAAAACTTGGTATCACCTTAGTCAACATAATCGAAGCAACCAGCATTGCGATAATGAAAACTATTGCTGGATAAGTCAGTGCTTTTTTAACCCGCTTGCTGAGATATTCAGATTTTTCTTGAAACAGGGCCAAGCGTTCCAATATAGGAGTTAAGGTGCCAGAGCTTTCGCCAATTTTGATCATATTGCAGAAAATGTCATTAAATTGCAGTGGATAATTACTCAGTGATTTTGCCAAGCTGTCGCCTAAAAAAATATCATGGTTAATATCGCGAATCATGTGCTTAATCGCCGCTTTTTCATAACTATTGGCAAGGATGTCGAAGCTTTTTCGAATGGGAATTCCAGCTCTGAGTAACACCGCTAGCTGTCTTGTGAGTTTTGATATATCAGAAGGTTTAATCGATTGATGCCGGCTAAAGGGAAGATTCCAGCATTTTTTTAGCGATTGAACTTTAATGCCTTTTTTTCTTAATTTATGCCTTGCCCATTGGCTATTTTCGGCCTTTAGCCGACCTTCAATATACTGCCCCTGTCTATTTTTACCACGATATAAAAATAGGTTGTTATTAGATAAAGGCATGTTACACCCTCGATAAAATAGCTATTTTATCTAGCCAGTTGAAAACAACAGAATATTAAGCATAAAAAACTTTTTCAGTGAACTGGTTCACAAAACAGCAAAAATATAAAACCCCTCTAAAAATACTGATCTACAATTGAATAAAATGGATGAAAAAAATGCATGACCTATTAGCATCGGAATAATTGGGAGTACATGGATGGTAAAAATTTTTGGAAAGGGATTTTCTTTGGTTGAGTTGATGGTAGTTATTGGCATTATTAGTTTATTGGCGCTAGTTGCATTGCCTAGCTATAGAAACTTTATTTTAAGAGCAGAATTTATTGAAACCAAAATGGCAGTGGGGGCGGTTAAAGTCAGTTTTGAAGTTTGTGCGCAGATGTTAGGGCTTGCAAAGGTTAAAAACTGCCAGCATAAAAGTTATGGCATTCCAGCCATAAAAAAATCCGCTAAAGGCGTTGTCGGAGTTGAGTTAGTAAGCGATATTTTTAAGGCTATTGATGTTAAGAGTGCCAGCGAAGGAGATCAGGTGAAAATTATTGCTTCAGCACCTATCGACTCAGAAAATGCGAATCAAACGTACACCTTAACAGCGACATTGATGGCCGGAGGAAGGGTCGAGTGGGATAAGGGTGTATGCTCTAAATCAGAGCTGTGCTAACAAAGACTATGCTAATGGCCCGATCAAAGTGATAGGCGCATAGATAGATCAATTGCTTGGACATGCTTGGTAAGACTGCCAGAGGAAATAAAATCTACAGTCGTATCAAGATACTGGGACAAGCTATGTTCGTTAATATTGCCAGACACCTCTATTTTGGTATTGCCTATTTCAATGTTTTCAATTGCTAGTATTTGATCGCGAGTAAAATTGTCTAGCATGACTCTGTGAGCTCCGGCATCGACTGCTTGCTGGAGTTCTGTAAGACTCTCAACTTCAACTTCAATTTCTTTTTGTGGCGCAATTTCCTTGGCTTTTTTAACTGCCTGAGTAATTCCGCCGCAGGCAATAATGTGATTTTCTTTAATCAAAAAAGCATCGTATAGACCTATGCGATGATTACTGCAACCGCCTATGGCTACCGCATATTTTTGCGCCAATCTCAAGCCGGGTATAGTTTTTCTAGTATCCAGTATTCTAATTTTCGAATCAGTGGCTAAATCTGCATATTGTCTGGCAGTGGTTGCTGTACCGGAAAGGGTTTGTAAAAAATTTAAAGCACAGCGTTCACCACTTAACAGTACTCTAGCATTGCCAGAAATGGAAAATAATGTCTGGTTTTCAGACACCAAATCGCCTTCAGAAATATGCCAGTCGATATTAATGGATGGATCTAGCTGGTTAAAGACCTCATCAACCCAGGGTCGCCCACAGATCACGGCTTTTTCTCGGGATATAACAGTCCCTGTTGCTAGGGTATCAGCCGCGATGAGCTGTGCGCTAATATCGCCACAGCCAATATCTTCTTCGAGTACTCGAGCAACTGATAGGGCAATATCTTCAGTAATCACTTTTGATGTGCGATTCATAGGGAAATTATAACCTTTGTTCTGGGCTATTTAGTTAGGGTGTGAGTATAGCATTTTGCACACAACAAATGCCCTCGTATTGAGCGAAGTAAATAGCTATTATAATCAATAAGCAACAGGTGAATTGACCGCTAAAACTCTTGGATTAAAAATGCGTATAGCAAAGGGCTGGCTAAACACAGCAAAAAAAATTGAATCGCCAAATGCCGATTTACGGCCTGATGAAAATGATATTAGTCTTTTGGTGATTCATAATATTAGTTTGCCACCAGAACAGTTTGGCGGCCCCTATATTGAGCAATTATTTTCAAATAGCTTAAACCCACAAGAACACCCTTATTTTCGTGATATTTACAAACTAGAGGTTTCCTCCCATTTGTTAATTGATCGTGAGGGCAATATTACTCAGTTTGTTCCTTTCAATAAAAGAGCCTGGCATGCAGGAGTATCAGAATTTCAGGGTCGACAACGCTGTAATGATTTTTCCATTGGTATCGAGTTAGAGGGAGCGGACCATATTCCCTTTAGCGATATTCAATACTCAGTGCTTGCCGCCGTGACCCAGCAAATTCTCAGCCAATATCCACTGATTAGCCAGGATAATATAGTCGGGCACAGTGATATCGCGCCAGGGCGTAAAACTGACCCGGGCGAAGCTTTTGACTGGGATAGATATAGGTTATTGCTTAAAGGCTAGCTAGCCTTTTTTGGGCCTAATAGATGGTTGACCCAGACAATTAAAAAGAGCACCGGCAGACCCATTAGGGCTGTGATTAAAAAGAATGATTCATAGCCAATACCTTCAACAATAGAGCCAGAGTAACCGCCCAATACTTTTGGCAATAGGGTCATAATTGAGCTAAAAATTGCATACTGCATGGCGGTAAAGGAAATATTGGTTAGGCTCGATAAAAAGGCAACAAAGGCTGCGCTGGCTAAACCGGCTGACAAGTTATCAGCAGCAATGACCCAATATAACAAACCTATATCCTGTCCCGCCTTGGCTAAGGCTATAAATAATATATTGGTTAATGCGGATAAAACTGCGCCGGCAAATAAGATCCGCATGATGCCGTAGCGCAATGCTAAAATCCCGCCAATAAAGCCACCGACAATAGACATACCTAAGCCGAAGCTTTTCACTACACTGGCAATAGTGTTTTTACTAAAGCCTAGATCCTGATAGAAAACATTGGAAATAACCCCCAAAACAATATCCGAAACTCTGTAAAGGCCAATTAAAGCTAGCATAGTTAAGGCCAGTGAAAGCCCATAGCGATCAAAGAACTCTTTGACCGGTGTTACATAGGCTTGATTAACTTGGCGCTGTTCTACCATGCCAATCATAATGAGTAGCTTAGCAATGAATATAGCAACAGTTGTTGCCAAAATAAGGCGTATTAATTCGACCACTGTCGATGCGAGATAGCCGTTGGATAATAGTTGACCAAGTTGTTCTTTTGTATGCATGGCTAATTGAGCGCTGAAAAAATAGCATCCAATAAAGCCAACCACAGCAAGGGTAAATAATATAAAAAATCTCAGGCTGTTGTCGCTAGAGCTTAAAGTACCGCCTCTTTGTTCAATATTGGGTTCAGAAATACATAGCGTAGTAAAAACACCCGCGAGCATAGTAAGTGCCATAAAAAGATAGGTCGATTGCCATGCTTGGTAATTATATTGATCGCCGGTAGAGCCCAAAAAGCTGGCTAAATATAAAGCCCCAGCTCCAGCAATCAGCATACCGATGCGGTAGCCTGCAATATAGCCAGATGACATGAGTGCCTGATATTGCTGATCCGCCGATTCTATACGGTAAGCGTCAATAACAATATCTTGAGTGGCAGCAGAAAAGCCCAGTAAAACCGCGGCTAACGCCATAGCGGTTAACTGATCAGTGGCCGGATCCACTAATGCCATCAAGCTGATAGCCAGCATAATCATTAATTGAGATAGTAATAACCAAGAGCGTCTTCGCCCAAGCTTTCGAGTAAAGTAGGGGATTTCTAGGCTATTTACCAATGGCGCCCAGACAAACTTAAACGAGTAACCCAGTGCCGCCCAGCTAAAATAGGTGACTGCCGAACGGTCTACGCCAGCCTCGCGTAGCCATAGGCTTAGGGATGAAAAGATAAGCAGTAAGGGGATTCCAGCTGAAACGCCTAATAGCAGCATGGTAATAACTCTAGGGTGAGCCATAGCCCTTAGGCTTTGCTTCCAGCTGCTGTTGGTTAAGTGATTGTTTGGCGCCATGCTTTATACTCGTTTTTAACTGATATAACTTTACACTAGCTTATGTAAAGTTAACATTGAAAAACCTGAAACCACCCCAATATAGTTATTAGGTTAAAAATTGGTGAATACTATGCGTTATGCACTGCTGCTATTTATTTTAATGCCCATTGTTGAGATGTGGTTGCTTATCACTATTGGAGGCTATATAGGGGCGCTAAGTACTATCCTGTTGGTGCTTCTAACCGCTTTGATAGGTATTGGGCTGCTCAGGGCGCAGGGTTTTTCAACCCTCTGGCGTGGCAAAGAAAAGTTACAGCAGGGCAAGTTGCCAGCTCAAGAAATGATGGAAGGGATTGTATTGGCCGTTTCCGGCGCGCTTTTATTGACCCCAGGCTTTGTAACCGATGCAATTGGCCTATTGGGCTTAATGCCATTGACACGCATTTTCTTGGTCAAAGTAATACTGCAAAAAGTCAATTTTATCACTACTAGTGCTCAGCCTTTTGGTCAGCAACCGTTTGGATCTGGCCCTAAAAATAGCGGTGATACCTTCGATGGTGAATCTTGGGATGCGGAAGAAAGTTTAAAAAAGCCTAAATAAATTAAAGTTTTTTTTGGCTAGCCCTTGAAAAGCGTCTGCAATGCCACCATATATTCACCAAGCGTAGAGATCGATTCTCTGCAACCCCATGCTAAACACTGTAGATAGATAATTTGGAGATAAAAAGTATGAAAATTCGCCCATTACATGATCGAGTGATCGTGCGTCGCGAGGAAGAGGAACAAAAAACAGCTGGTGGAATCCTTCTGCCGGGTTCAGCTCAAGAGAAGCCTAATCGTGGTGAGGTAGTTGCAGTAGGTAGCGGCCGTGTACTGGATAATGGCGATACTCGTGCGGTGGATGTCAAGGTCGGTGATATTGTGGTATTTGGCCAGTATGCTGGCAACGACAAAATTGATGTCGATGGTGAGGAATTAATTATCCTCAGTGAGAGTGATATTAAAGCCGTAGTTGAAGGCTAATTTATTTGAATTTTTGTAACTGATTTTGTAAGGAAAAGAATCATGGCAGCTAAAGATGTAAAGTTCGGCGACAATGCTCGTCAAGGAATGCTAGAGGGTGTTAACACACTAGCTAATGCGGTTAAGGTAACCTTGGGGCCAAAGGGTCGCAATGTTGTATTGGATAAATCATTTGGTGCACCCACTGTTACTAAAGATGGTGTTTCGGTGGCTAAGGAAATCGAGCTTAAAGATAAGTTCGAAAATATGGGCGCACAAATGGTAAAAGAAGTGGCATCAAAAGCATCAGATGATGCTGGTGATGGTACTACTACCGCCACAGTATTGGCGCAAACCATTGTCAATGAAGGCCTAAAATCTGTTGCTGCGGGCATGAACCCAATGGATTTAAAGCGTGGTATTGATAAGGCAGTTCTAGCTGCAGTCGCTGAAATTGCTGAACTTGCCAAGCCTTGCTCAGACAACAAAGAAATTGCACAGGTAGGTACAATTTCTGCCAATAGTGACGAAAGCATTGGCGATATCATTGCTGAAGCTATGGGCAAAGTGGGTAAAGAAGGTGTGATCACCGTTGAAGAAGGCTCAGGTCTTGAGAACGAGTTGGATATTGTTGAAGGTATGCAATTTGATCGCGGTTACCTATCACCGTATTTTATCAACAACCAAGAAAGCATGAGTGTTGATCAAGAGAGCCCATTAATTTTATTGGCTGACAAAAAAATCTCAAATATTCGTGAATTACTTCCGCTTCTAGAAGAAGTCGCCAAAGCTGGAAAGCCTCTTCTTATTATTGCTGAAGATGTCGAAGGTGAAGCGCTAGCCACTTTAGTGGTTAATAATCTTCGAGGAATCGTAAAGGTATCGGCGTGTAAGGCACCTGGTTTTGGTGATCGTCGCAAAGCCATGCTTGAAGATATTGCTATTCTAACCGGTGGTACGGTTATCTCTGAAGAAGTAGGTTTGGATCTTGAGAGTGCAACCCTTGAGCACTTGGGTACAGCAAAGCGTGTCAGCATGAGTAAAGAAGCTACTACCATTGTTGATGGTGCTGGTGAAGGCGCCACTATTGAGGCGCGTGTTAAGCAAATCCGTGCACAGATTGAAGAAACTAGTTCTGATTATGATCGCGAAAAATTGCAAGAGCGTGTGGCTAAGTTAGCCGGCGGTGTTGCTGTGATCAAAGTAGGTGCTACCACTGAAATTGAAATGAAAGAAAAGAAAGCACGTGTTGAAGACGCACTGCATGCAACACGCGCTGCAGTTGAAGAAGGTGTGGTTCCTGGTGGCGGTGTTGCTCTAGTTCGCGCCTGTGAAAAAATTGCATCGCTAACCGGTGCAAATGATGATCAAACAGTTGGTGTTGGTATTGCCCGTCGCGCAATGGAAGCACCACTTCGTCAAATTGTTGAAAATGCTGGCGAAGAAGGTTCAGTGGTTGTCGACAAAGTGAAAAATGGTGAAGGTAACTTTGGTTACAATGCCGGTGCTGGTAATTATGGCGATATGATTGAAATGGGTATTCTAGATCCAGCTAAGGTAACACGTACAGCGCTTCAGGCTGCGGCCTCGATTGCTGGCTTGATGATTACCACTGAAGCTATGGTTACCGATGTTGTTGATGAAGGTGCTGCGCCAGCTGCTCCAGATATGGGTGGCATGGGTGGTATGGGCGGTATGGGCGGTATGATGTAATTTTGCCGATGCTTCTAAGCCTTATAAAAAAACCCTGTATTGTAAAAATACGGGGTTTTTTTTGTTTAGCTGCAAAATTAAAGCGCTATAAAGGTTTTTTTTCTTTTTAATAGTTGATATTTACTGGGCTTTGCAGAACAATTACATAGTTAGGAATCAATGCCCACTTGCGGGCACTCAATCAAAGGGGAACTGCTATGACAATGGAATTTATTAATTTTCTGGCTCGTTGGGGCCATGGTCTATTTGGTATCACATGGATCGGTATGCTTTATTACTTTAACTTTATTCAGGGTGCTTATTTTAAAGAAGCCTCACCTGAGGGGTTAGCGGATGCCAAGGCTAAGCTTGCACCAAGAGCGCTATGGTGGTTCCGCTGGGGTGCAATGTTCACCTTTATCACTGGTATTATTCTTTTTGCGGGTGTTTATCACAATGCGCAAATGAACAACTATATTATTATTGGTGTGGTAATGGGTACGCTAATGGCTGCCAATGTATGGATGGTAATCTGGCCGGCGCAGAAAATTGCTTTGGGTCTAGTAGATGGCGGCGATAAGGCAGCAGCAGCGGGTAAAGCGCTATTAGCCTCGCGCACCAACACACTGTTCTCAGCACCTATGCTGTGGGGCATGTTTGCTGGGCCACATTATTCTGGCTATGGCTATGGCACAGCGGTAGGTGGAACTGGCCTAATTATAGCGCTGGTAATTATTGCTGCTATTGAGATCAATGGCCTAAAAGGCAAGATGGGGCCAATTACAAGCGTAAGCGGTGTTATTAAGTCTAGTCTTGTTTTGACAGCCGTTTTGGCTTTGGCGCTCAATCTGCTTTAAGCGAGTTTGCAGTGTTAAAAAAAAACCGGCGTCTAAAGCGCCGGTTTTTTTATGCAATTAATTCACTGGGCTAGTATGGTTCTGCTTATTGATAGGAGTATAATCATATACAAACAAGCCCAATATTTAGGTGATAATTAAGCAATGGATAAGCAGCGCAATAACCCTATTGTTGCAGAACGTGACGATAATATCGGTCGTAGCTCTAACGGTTCTCAATCTGAGACCTATAGGTCTAGAGAGGCCGCTAAGCCCGTGGAGAATCTGTCGTCTACTTGGAAGCTTATTGCTGCATTGGCTTTGTTAGGAATGCTTGCTGTTTCTTGGTTTGGTTGGCAACAATATCAACAATTTGTTGAATTGCAGCAGCGTTTTGCGGTGCTCGACTCTAGACTCAATAATACTGATGAATCAGTCAACCAATCTGGCGCTGCTATGCAGGTCAATATTGGCAAGCACAGCGAGCAACTTAAGAAGCATTGGAGCGAAATAAGAAAGCTTTGGGGTGTGGCCAACGATAAAAATAAAGCCAAGATAGGCAAAAACACCAAGGATATATCTTTTCTTGCTAGCAAGCGCACTGAATTAGAAGTGGCTATTAAAAACCTCCGTGCTCAGATAGGCAAGGATAGGGCGGCAGCTGAGTCTGTGGGAGAAAACTTTTTCGGTCTATCTGCTGATATGGATAAATTATCACAATCTTTAGATGATTATTTTCTTGCAGTACAAAATCTTAAGCAAATGCTCAAGCAACAGGATAAGAAGATTTTAGCCAATACAGAAGCTGTCAAATCAATGGATGCGTTTCGCCGGCAGGTAAACCAAAAGATTTTAAATCTCGAGAAAAGAATTGATCAACAGAATGTTCAGGCACAAAACTTGGGCCAGCAATCTAGTTCAAATATTCCTAGCCCTCAATAGTTACAATCATTTTATAGCGAGCCAAAGATAAATTATGACTGTTATTCGCCAACAAGATGTCACTCAAAGCGTTGCAGATGCTCTGCAATATATCTCTTATTATCATCCGGCTGATTTTATTCAAGCTGTAAAGCAGGCCTATGATCGTGAAGAGTCAAAATCTGCTAAGGATGCTATGGCGCAGATTTTAATCAACTCAAGACTCTGTGCTACGGGTAAGCGTCCAATCTGTCAGGATACGGGCATTGTTACTGTTTTTGTTAAGGTAGGTATGCAGGTTCAGTGGGATGCCGAGGATAGCCTTGACGATATAATCAATGAGGGTGTTCGACAGGCTTATACACACCCAGATAACGTATTGCGCGCCTCTATACTGGCTGATCCAGATGGTCAGAGAAAGAATACCGGCGATAACACACCTGCGGTAATTCACTACCAAGTGGTGCCTGGCAATCAGGTTGAAATTGATGTTGCCGCAAAAGGTGGTGGTTCTGAAGCGAAATCAAAATTTGCCATGTTAAACCCGTCTGATTCTGTTGTGGATTGGGTGTTAAAAGTTGTTCCTACCATGGGAGCTGGATGGTGCCCGCCGGGAATCTTGGGTATTGGTCTAGGGGGGACGGCAGAAAAGGCTATGTTGATGGCCAAAGAGGCGCTTCTTGAGCATATAGATATTCAAGAACTAAAGGCCAAGGGTGCAGAAAACCGCAATGAAGAGCTACGCTTGGAGTTATTTGATAAGGTTAATGCTCTAGGTATTGGTGCGCAGGGCCTTGGTGGTTTAACTACTGTATTGGATATTAAGATTAAAGATTATCCCTCTCATGCAGCTAACAAGGCGATTGCGATTATTCCTAATTGTGCGGCTACCCGTCATGTTCACTTTGTCTTAGATGGTTCTGGCCCTGCCTCTTTCGAAGCGCCTGATTTAAATGACTGGCCTGAAATTTCATGGGAAGCAGATGAGACTGTAAGACGTGTCAATTTAGACTCGGTCACGCAGTCCGATATTGATCAATGGCAACCCGGCGAAACTCTTTTACTGTCAGGGAAAATGCTTACTGGTCGTGACGCTGCCCATAAAAAAATGACTGATATGCTTGCTCGCGGTGAGCAGTTGCCAGTTGATCTAACCGATCGATTTATCTATTACGTAGGTCCAGTTGATCCGGTTAGAGATGAGGTGATGGGACCTGCGGGACCTACCACAGCAACGCGTATGGATAAGTTTACGCGCACTATGCTTGAGCAAACCGGTCTGATGGGTATGATTGGTAAAGCTGAGCGTGGTCAGCAGGGCATAGAGGCTATTAAGGATAATAAATCTGTTTACCTAATAGCTGTGGGCGGCGCGGCTTACTTAGTATCTAAGGCAATTGTATCTGCCGAAGTAGTGGCCTTTCCTGAACTTGGAATGGAGGCTATTTACGAGTTTGAGGTGGTTGATATGCCAGTGACTGTAGCAGTTAACACTAAGGGTGAGTCAGTGCATATTAGCGGACCTAAGTTGTGGCAATCTAAAATTGAAGAAAAAGTAATTCAAATTAAGTAAATCTAAAGTATTAGATTGACCTATGGTGCAGGCTTGCTAAACTTGGCCAAATAAAAATTGATAAATTATTAGAAAGTAGGGTGTCTGTATGATGTTTTTAAGATCGCTAGTGGCTGCAGTTGCAATTTTTGCCAGCTGTGCTGCTGTATCCTCTGATCAATGGTACTTTGGTGTTACTCAGGGTTTTTATGATGTTGGTGAGGGTGATCACTGGAATGGTGAAATTAATATCGGTCAAGCAGGATTGCAGATCGGCAAATTTATAACAGAAGACCTTTCTGTTGAAGGCGGTTATGCCTATAACTCTGACAGAACTGACTTTTTTATTGGTTCCTTAACTGCGCTCTTCTGGATGGGCGATAGTGCTGAAAAATATCAACCTTATCTTTTGTTAGGTACTAATGTTTATAACTTCGATGATGAAGAAGGTCTGCCAATCAAGCATAGACATACACAGGTCGCATTTGGCGCTGGCTTTGGATCTAAGGTGTCACAAAATTATCTGGTTCGTGGCGATCTTCGATTAATGGTTAGAAATGAAGAAAACGAAGACGATTTTGGCATTCAATTTTCAATTAACCGATTGTTTGATTAAGCCTATTGTAGTTTCTTAAAAACGGCGCCTAGCGCCGTTTTTTTTGGTAAGAAAAAAAGTATTCAGCTACACTTTATGCGGATAGCTTATGATAGTTAAATATTATTGATGATATAAGAGTTGAAGCAATTTATGAAAGACAGCCTATATTGGCATGACTATGAAACCTTTGGCGCGGTGCCATCCATTGATAGGCCTAGCCAGTTTGCAGGTTTAAGAACAGATTTTGATTTAAATATTATCGGAGAACCCCTCGTTATCTACTGCCAGCCGGCGCTGGATATCTTGCCATCCCCACAGGCCTGTTTAATCACTGGGATCACTCCTCAACAGGCACAAAAACAGGGCTTACCCGAGCCCGAATTTATGGCTCAAATTCATCGTCAGCTTGCCCAGTCGAGAACCTGTACAGTCGGCTATAACAGTATTCGATTTGATGATGAGGTGACCAGATACGCCCTATACCGTAACTTTTATGATCCCTATCAACGCGAGTGGCAAAACGGTAATTCACGCTGGGATATTATTGATCTTTTGCGCGCTACTCGCGCACTGCGTCCAGAGGGAATTGAGTGGCCGGATCATGAACCTGGAACACCAAGTTTTAAACTTGAACATCTGACTGAAGCTAATGGTATTTCCCATGCCTCTGCCCATGATGCATTATCTGATGTGACGGCTACTATCGCTCTAGCCAAGTTAGTTAAGCAGGCGCAACCCAAGTTATTTGATTATGTTTTAAATAATCGCGGCAAGATGGCAGTGGCTAAAATTGTTGATGTGCAGAGTCGAAAGCCGTTTTTTCACTGCTCCGGCATGCTTTCAAAAAGCTCACTTTACAGCGCCATTATGATGCCGTTGGCAGCACATCCAACCAATAAAAATGCTGTTATATGTTTTGATCTTTCAGCAGATCCTGAGGTTTTAATTAATCTCGATAGCGATGATATTAAACAGCGCATTTTTACCGCTACTAAAGATTTACCTGAGGGAGTTGAGCGCATTGCGCTTAAATTAGTCCATCTTAACAAGGCGCCTATGGTTGCAACACCCAAGGTAGTAGATGCAACTGTAGCAAAACGATTATCGATTGATGTACAGCGTTGCGAACAAAATTGGCAACGTCTACAGCAGGTTGATTTACAGCATAAGCTTCAAGCAGTATTTGCCGATTCAGAATTTGTTGCTAGCGACGAGGTGGAACAGCAACTGTATGGCGGTTTTTTACCTAATCAGGATAAACCTGTGCTTGAGCAGGTGCGCGTAGCATCATTAGATGATTTTAAGCACCAGCAATTTTATTTTTCTGATGACCGATACAATCGATTATTGCTGAATTACAGGGCAAGATATTATGCTGAGTCGCTTAACGTTGATGAGCAAAGTGATTGGTTTGAAAGCTGTCGCCGTCGATTAACAGATGAAAAAAATGGCTTTCGCTCCCTTGAGCAGCAACAGAAAGAGATTAATCAGCTGCTAAACGATACTGAATTATCACAGCAGAAACGTAAAATTTTGCATGCCCTCAGTGATTGGAATCAAGAAATAGCGATTAAATTTTCACTCAATACTGCATTGAAATAGCCAGTTTCAGTAAAGCATGTTAGTTCAATTGATATTTGGGCTAGAGTAGCGCAGTCAAAAAGGCTAAAATCGTCCTAATAATTTACTTTCGAGGCAATGATTTGAACTTTCAAGGTGCTCATATACTCTCAATCAATCAATTTGAGAAACAGGATGTGACCCGTATTTTTGATGTTGCAGATCAGATGCAGCCCTATGCTCTGCGGAAAAAAGTGACTAGAGTTTTAGAGGGAGCGATCCTTGGCAATATGTTTTTTGAAGCCAGTACGCGAACAAGAGTAAGCTTTGGCTCAGCATTTAATTTACTTGGTGGTGAGGTTCGCGAAACTGCAGGGTTCGAAAGTTCAGCCCTAGTTAAGGGTGAGTCGTTACAGGATACGGCTAGAGTGCTTTCAGGTTTTAGTGATGTGATCTGTATGCGTCACCCAGATGAGGGGTCAGTGGCAGACTTTGCCAGTGCCAGTAGAGTGCCTGTTATGAATGGCGGTGATGGCGCCAATGAGCATCCTACTCAGGCATTGCTCGATCTCTACACTATTCGTAAAGAAATGGTTGCTATAGGCCGAGATATTGACGGCTTAACAATAGCAATGGTGGGCGATCTTAAATATGGGCGCACGGTTCACTCATTATGTAAGTTATTGCGTTTGTATAGCAATATCAAAGTAGTACTGGTTTCACCCAAAGAGCTGTCGCTGCCTGCAGAGATTATTGAGGGTATGCGCAGTGCTGGAGTTGAGGTGGATGTATCGGAGGATTTAACCCACGGCATCACTGATGTCGATATAGTCTACTCCACCCGGATTCAAGAAGAGCGCTTTGGCAGTAAACAAGAAGCTGATCTTTATCGCGGTCGATTTAGATTAAATCAGGCCATATACACAGAATTTTGTCAGCCTAATACAGTGATAATGCATCCACTGCCGAGAGACTCAAGAGCGGATGCCAACGAGTTGGATAATGATTTAAATAATAACCCCAACTTAGCCATTTTCAGACAAACCGATAATGGTGTTCTAGTGCGTATGGCACTGTTCGCCCTAGTCCTTGATGTAGTCGAAAGTGTAGATAAGTATTCCCACGATATTCGTTGGTTTAATGCGCGCGCTTAGATAGCAGGGTATTAACATAAAAATAAATAAGCGAATGTATCCATCAATATCGCTTCAAATTTAGTTAGGCAGAATTAATGAACCAATTCGATGATATTCGTCCCTACCGGGATGCTGAAGTTCCCGCAGTTATAGCGCGGCTAATTGCTGATAATGAATTTATTGATTTGTTGTTATCGAAAAGGCTGCCAACATTATGGCGACTTGTACCCTGGTTGTTAAAGCCCATAGCGAGACCCTTGTTAAAGAGAAGTTTGCGCAGTTTAACCGCTGATGTAGCCACTGTGGCTGACTTTCAAGATCATGTAAAAGTTGGTCTGCAAAACAGCTTGGACAAAACGACAGATGGTTATGCTTTTGGCGGTTTGGACCAGTTGGACCCAAGCCAAGCCTACTTATTCATCAGTAATCATCGGGATATTGCGCTGGATCCGGCGATGGTAAATTTGGCGCTGCATACGGTGCAATTAGATACGGTGAGAATTGCCATTGGTGATAACCTTTTGAGTAAGCCATTTGCTAGTGATCTTATGCGCGTTAATCGCAGTTTTATTGTTAAGCGTTCGGTTGAGGGGCGCAGAGAAAAGCTCGAATCACTCAAAAAACTTTCAGCCTATATTCGTCATAGTGTCGTTGAAGACAAAGCCTCTTGCTGGATAGCGCAGGCTGAGGGGCGCGCTAAAGACGGTAATGATCGCACTGAAACAGCTTTGCTAAAGATGTTGGCATTATCTAAAACTAAGCAGCAAACATTTGCTGAGGCTATAGGCCAGATTAAATTAATGCCGGTGAGTATCTCGTATGAATATGACCCCTGCATTATCGAGAAAACAAAAGAAATTTATGCTGCCAAGCAGGGTAATGAGTATGTAAAGTCTAAATATGAAGATTTAGATAGTATTCAAAAAGGCTTTTTGGGTTACAAGGGTCGAGTTCAAGTTAATTTTGGTGATGTAGTAGGTGAAGATTTTGAAACAGCGGAAGATTTGGCGGTTGAAGTTGATCGGCAAATATATACGTTATATCAAGTTTTTCCTTCAAATATTATTGCTTGGCAAATGCAGCAAGGTAAGGATGCTGAAGCATTAGATCAGTTGAAGCAGCAGTGGCCGGAAGAGAACTGGGCACAGGCTGAGGCTAAGTTTGAGGATCATCTTCAGACAGTGCCTGCAGAGCAGCGTTCACTAGTTATAGATGCCTATGCCGCGCCGGTTAAAAATCAACTAGACTATCAACAGCAAAGCCCAGTTGCGGGCAACTCTATTACTGAGGAAGCTTTTGTTTGTTAGATGATGCTACCAAGGAAACCATTCAACAGGGTTACCGACAATTTCTACAATCTCGTGATTTAAAACCTCGGCAGGGGCAGAAGCAAATGGTGGCTGCTATTGCTAACAGCCTTAGCCATGATGATGCCGATAAGCGACTAGCCGTTATCGAGGCTGGAACCGGAACCGGTAAAACCGTTGGTTATCTTCTTTCAGCTCTGCCTATAGCGCGGGAACTAGACAAAACAGTGGTTGTGGCTACAGGAACCATTGCTCTTCAAGAACAATTAATTCTAAAAGATATTCCAGATTTACTTGAAGCCTGTGGTTGGGACCATCAAGTAGCTCTGGTAAAGGGCCGTGGCCGCTATATTTGTAATTTGCGTTTAGAGCAGTGCTTGGATGCAATTAAGTCTAAAGAAGCTGGGTTATTTCTGTTTGAAGATGAGCTGCAATTTAATCCCAATGCTGACAGTGAAGATCTGTACCAAGAATTATCAGAGTCATTAGAGGATGGAACCTGGGATGGTGATCGCGATGCCTGGGATAGTCGAATTGCCGATGCAGATTGGCGAACGCTAACAGTTGATCACCGCCAGTGCACAGGGCGTCGTTGTCAGTTTGTAGACCAGTGTCCTTTTTTTAAGGCACGATCTGAGCTCGAAGAGGCCGATTGTATTGTGGCAAATCACGATTTAGTGATGGCTGACTTGGCCTTGGGAGGTGGCGCCATTTTACCGCCGCCCGAAGACTGTATTTATATATTTGATGAGGGGCATCGCTTAGGTGAAACTGCGGTAAAGCATTTTGGTGCACAGTGTCGAATTAATACCACGATCAATTGGTTGGAAAGGCTGCCAAAGCAGTTAAAAGGGCAGGCGCCATTATTTGTAAAAGACACTACCATTACCGAGATGTTGCCGCGAATTGAAAATGGTGCCAAAGAGGTTTTGGATCTTTTAACTGTAAGCTATCCACTGTTTAAAAATTATCTGGATAATGTGCAAGATGAGCGTCAACTTTACCGATTCCCTAATGGTGATGTAGGTGAAGAAATTCGCGAATTGGCACAAAATGTCAGCACCCATGCCAGTCGCTGGATGGGACGTGTAGAGGTGTTAAGGGATACCTTAAATGAGGCTCTAAGTGATAAGGATTACTCGGTACCTAATGCCGACGTAGAATTGTTTTATCAGCAGGTGGGCAGTTGGCTGACCAAAAGTGAAAGCCTATTAGCTCTATGGGAGCGTTTAAAGCAACAGCCGGCTAGTCATAATGTTCCCTTAGCCAGCTGGTTGAGACTTGACGATACAGGTTCAGGTAATTTAGACATTGCCATTAATGCCAGCCCGATTCAGGCTACAGATATCTTGCGCGAACAGCTATGGGGCTGTTGTTATGGTGCGGTAATTACCTCGGCAACGCTGAGATCTTTGGGGACATTTAATAGTTTAAAACGAGAAACAGGTATTCCAGAAACAGCGCAATTTTTATCCGTTGCTGGTGCATTTAATTATGCTGAAGCGGCCACACTCTGTGTGCCTAAGAACTGTATCGAGGGTAATTCAATTGATCAGCATACAGATTATATTGCTGATAATCTCGCTTCTATGGTCGAGAAAAAAGCCGGTACGCTGGTACTGTTCTCCTCGCGACGGCAAATGGATGAGGTTTATGATCGACTGGACTCTGATTTGCAAAGTATCAGCTTAGTACAGGGTAAGTATTCTAATCGTGAAATGGTGCGGTTACACAAAGAGCGTGTTGATCAGGGTAAAACCAGTGTGTTAATTGGTCTAGCAAGTTTTGCTGAGGGTGTCGATTTACCCGGTGACTATTGTAAGCATGTCATTATTGCCAAACTACCCTTTATGGTGCCAGATGATCCGTTACATGAAGCTTTATCCGAGTGGGTAGAAGGTAAGGGCGGAAATTCTTTCTTTGATATAGCACTGCCTATTGCTTCTTTACGCCTTATTCAGGCCTGTGGTCGTTTGTTGCGAACAGAAAGCGATACAGGAACAGTATCTATATTAGATAAGCGCTTGTTAACCAAGCGCTATGGTGGGCAGCTGATGGATGCGCTGCCGCCATTTAGACGGCAGCACTAAGCTTATTTCAACTTATCTTTTTTAGTGTAGGTCTTTTTCTTTTTCTTAAGCGGTGCACTGCCGTCATTTTTAGCTGTTTTGCGCTTTGATGAATTATCACGGCTAGCCGATTTTACCTTTTTTGGACCTTTTTTAGGTCTTGGTGATCGGCTAGATGGCGCTGAATTATTACCGCCATTCTCGATGCTTATATTAAGGGCCTTTGAACGTACTCGCGCCTTTTTAAGGGTTTTGAATATCTCATCAGGCATGCCATCTGGAAGATCGACTGTACTATAATCATCATGCAGAATAATCTGGCCAATATATTGGCTGCTAATATCAGCCTCATTAGCAATTGCACCAACAATATTTGAAGGTTCAACACTGTCATTTTTACCGACTTCAAGACGGTAAGTTAGCATGGGGACTTCATTGCCATCCTCATCTCGAATAATCCTTTCAGATTTGGCTCTAGTATTTTTCGGGGCACTGTCTTTAGAAAAATTATCCTTAGATTTTCTATCCCTCTTATGACTGTCGCGGTCTTTATCTCTATTCCTATCTCTATTTTTACCGGAATTATCCTGGCGAGGAGCAACAATAGTGTCGAGTTTAGGGAATAGTGGACGCTCTTTTTGATTCTCATAGGTCAGAGCGGCAGCAACATCTGCCATATCTAAATCGTTTTCATCAACATATTTAACAATCATTTCACGGAATTTATCTAGACGTGGTGTTTCCAGTGTTTTAGAGAGTTGCTCGGTAAATTGCTGAATACGTTGATCGCTGACCTGGGCATTAGATGGCATAGTCAGTGGTGCAATGGTACTTTTCGTGGTTTTCTCAATTGAGCGTAGTAAGCGAGTTTCTTTTGGGGTAATAAACAATATTGCATTACCCTCTCTGCCGGCACGACCGGTTCGACCGATTCGATGGACGTAAGACTCATTATCATAGGGAATGTCAAAGTTGATAACATGACTGATACGTTCAACATCAAGACCACGAGCGGCTACATCAGTAGCTACAACTACATCAATTTGACCGCGCTTTAATTTGCCAATAGTGCGCTCTCTGATGGCTTGGCTTAAATCACCATTAAGTGCGGCAGAAGAGAAGCCCCTAGCCTGAAGTCGATCTGCAATATCTACGGTCGATGATTTGGTGCGCACAAAAATGATCATGCCATCAAATTGTTCTACTTCAAGTACACGGGTAAGCGCGTCCATTTTCTGGTGTGCTTTTACCGTAATATATTGCTGTTTGATACGTTCAACGGTTTGTGTTTTGCTCTGAATGCGTACCTGTTGAGCGTCACCCAAATACTTGTCGGCAACACGTTTAATCGCCGCAGGCATGGTGGCAGAAAACAATGCGCGCTGACTTTCAGCAGGGGTTTTTGAAAGAATAGTCTCTACATCATCAATAAAACCCATGCGTAGCATTTCGTCAGCTTCATCCAGTACCAGTGATTTCACTTGGCTAAGATTAAGGCTCTTACGCTTAAGATGGTCTAGCATACGGCCAGGCGTACCCACAACAACTTGCGCGCCACGTTTTAAGCCGCGTAACTGACCACCAATATCAGCACCACCATAGATAGGTAGTACATGGAAACCTTTAATATGTTTAGCATAACTTTGGAATGCTTCTGCCACCTGAATGGCAAGCTCGCGCGTAGGGGTAAGCACCAATATTTGCGGTGTTTTTTGTTGCGGATCAATATTGCTAAGCAAAGGCAAAGCAAAAGCCGCTGTCTTACCAGTACCTGTTTGGGCGGTACCTAGAAGATTCTTACCACTTAATAAAACAGGAATACTCTGCGCTTGAATAGGGGAGGGCTGCTCGTAACCCAAATTTTGAACAGCTTTAAGCACCGGTGCACTGATACCCAGTGATAGAAATTCGTTAGAAGACATTAAATTACCTTTGGTTATGCTCTCAACAGTGAGAGGTCGCGGAGTATACGCCTGTCATGACCATTTTTATAGCTTAATCATTGTTATTATTAGCATTTCATGCATTTTAGGCTCAATTTAGCGTTAAATTACCTAATAAATTGTGAACAAAAAATTCTAGCCAACGTACAACTGTCTAACAATGGTAGCAATAAGCGCCAACTAGGCTTTAACTATGGTAAATTAGATGTTTATTGGTGTGGTCATAATTACTTTGGAGTCAGCATGAGTTTAGAAAATAATCGTCGAGAATATGATTACGGTCAGCTAACCCGTGATTCATTAATCGATGAGCCTTTTTCACAATTTGAGTTATGGATGAATCAAGCTATTGAAGCGCAGGTTCAAGATCCTACAGCCATGAGCATTGCTTCTGTAGATGCTCAGGGTCAGCCCTCACAGCGCATGGTTTTGCTCAAGCATTTTGATACGGGTGGATTTGTATTTTATACCAATTTGGAAAGCCGTAAAGCCAAAGAAATTCAGGGCAATAACAAGGTGAGCCTTCATTTTCCTTGGTTGCAGTTAGATCGACAGGTCATTGTCTGCGGCCATGCGGTGCCCTTGCCCAGAGAAGAGGTTTTAAAGTATTTTTTGAGTCGCCCCGTTGAAAGTCAGCTTGGTGCTTGGGCGTCAAAGCAGAGTAGCCTAATTGACTCAAGGCAAACTCTAGAGGATGAATTTAATAGTCTCAAAGAAAAATACTCAAAGGGTCAGGTGCCCTTGCCAGATTTCTGGGGTGGTTATCGAATAGTACCGACTGAAATTGAATTTTGGCAGGGTGGCGAGAAGCGCTTGCATGACAGGTTTCGCTATCAATTAAATGGTACTCATTGGGAAATTGCTCGCCTATCGCCCTAATACTCAATGTTGGTGATATAAAAGTAGCGCTCACCCTCTGGTGTTATTACTTGCACCTCGTCGTCAATAGACTTGCCGATTAAAGCTCGCGCCATGGGAGAATCGATACTGATCCAGTTTTGCGCACTATCTATTTCATCAGAGCCAACCAGTCGCATGCGCTGAGTTGGTTCATCAGGGTTTTCTTGATCTTCCAGCGTGACCCAAGCCGCAAAGTAGACCACTGAGGTATCTCTTGGCTTATCTTCAACAATAGTGGCATTTTCTAGTCGTTTGCTTAAATAGCGCACACGACTATCAATTTCTCGTAAACGACGTTTGCCATAAATATAGTCACCATTTTCTGAGCGGTCGCCATTTTTTGCCGCCTCATGGACCACCTGAGTAACCTGAGGGCGTTCCACTTTCCATAATTGACGTACCTCGGCGCGAAGTTTAGCCGCACCTTCAGCGGTAATATATGGCGAGCTTTTGGGGGAAGGGGGTCTATAGCGCGACATGTTAAGGCTCTTGCACTAAATCAAACACATCACAATAAAAATCGAGCTCAGCTTGCATGGCGCGAATAATATTTTCCGCTTTACGAAATCCATGACCCTCGTCAGGAAATTTGACATAAACCACAGGGATACCTTTTTCCTTAAGGCTGTTTACCATCAATTCCGCTTGATTTGGAGGGACGACCTTATCCTCTAAGCCCTGCAGAAAAATCACTGGGCAGTTAAGCTGCTCTATATGATTTATAGGTGATCGCTGATGATATATATTTTGTTGTTCTGGGTAGGGCCCGACTAACTTATCCAAATAGCGTGATTCAAATTTATGCGTATCACTGGCCAATGTTTCAAGATTCCCAATACCATATAGACTTGCACCAGCCTTAAAAGTGTTGGTAAAGGTTAGCGCCGATAATACGGTATAGCCACCGGCACTACTGCCGCGAATAATGCAGCGCTGTGAGTCAATTTTTTGCTCAGTGGCTAAAAACTTAATAGCGTATTCAGTGTCCTCGATATCAGCCACCCCCCAAGCACCATGTAACCGATTGCGATAATCCCTGCCAAAACCGGTACTACCGCGGTAATTGATATCCACAACGGCGAAGCCTCTGCTGGTCCAATACTGAATTTTTAAATTCAAACTGCAGTCAGTAGCCCCTGTAGGACCACCATGGCAGATGGCGATAACGGGAGGCAGTTGCTTATCCTCACCTTGGTATTGGCTATGAGTCGGAGGGTAATAGAATGCCTGTACCCTGGTATTGTTTGCCGTTGGGAAGTTAATAGACTCTGGTTTGGCAAGGTCTTCACTGGCTATATCAAGGCTAGATGGTGAATAGATAGTCTCAACAATACCCTGTTTTGAAGCGGCAATTACTTGATCAGCAATATTGGAAGCGCCTGCCACCATAAATAAGCCATCGGAACTGCAGCAGGCAGCTTGCATAGATTGATACAGGCATGGCACAGGCGTCAATGTGCCCTTAGTAATATCTACAAAGCCACAGTGCCAGACACCGTGCTGAGTCCAGAGGCAGCCAATAGTGTTGGCGTCAACAAAGCCATAGGTCGACATACCAAATTGCCACAGCGGCATTGCGAATTCAGCCGGCATATCAATAACAATTCCGTTGTCAGCAGAGTAAATATTCCACCAGTTATTGCGATCAGAGACATAATACAATTTATTATCTGGCGACCACTGAGGTTGAAATATAGACTCATTACCATCGCCTCCCGCTATCAGGCGTTTATTCTCAAGGCTATGATTATCAATATCTGCTTGCCATAGTTGGGTGCTATCCCAGGGCATATTGGGATGATGCCATTCTATCCAGCACAGACTTTTTCCATCGGGGCTAATTCTTGGATAAGCATAAAAATCAGCGCCTCTAGCTAGGGGCTCTAACCTATGGTTATCCGCTTCCAATGAAATGCTAACCAAATAGTTTTCTGGTTCAGAGGTGCCATTATGTTGCTCGCAGACGGCGATTAATCGGTTATTAGTGCTATCCACTATCAGGTCAGCAAAGCGAGCGCCAGCTTCAGTAATGGCTACAGGTGATGAGGTACCAATGGTTTGATGGTATATGCGCTGATCGGAAGCATTGACAAAATACAGACTATTTTCTAACAGCCTGTATGCCATGCCGCCATATTCATGCACTTTACTGTGGTGGCTATAGGGCGCGGGAATAAGGTCTGTCACCAATCCCTGTTTAGAGCGACCAACAATCACATTCCTGCCGCCCTCATTTGGCCGGCTTTCTACCCAAGTAATAAGTCCATTGCAGGATTGAATGTGATTAATTTTAGGCGCCGCGCTAGCTACTTTTTCCGCGCTTAATGCTGAGGGCCAGGTGCCATAGGGTAAGGTTTTTTTAACTGTCATACTTTTAACCGCCAGCTAATTTAACGGTATAACCCATTTTGTCTAATTGCTGTTTTAATGTCTCGCGGTGATCGCCCTGAATTTCAATAATGCCATCCTTAACGGTGCCGCCGGTAGAGCAGGTTTTCTTAAGCTGTTTAGCCAGCGCCTTTAACTTATCTGCATCTAGGTCAAATCCACTGAGGGTAGTAACCCCTTTGCCTTTTCGCCCTTTGGTTTCTCGACGAATACGAATAACGCCATCGGTTTGCAAGGATGGTTTTGGTTCACTTTGTTGCTTAATACGACCCGTTTCCGTGGAGTACACAAGACGCGATTCTTTATTTGGCATTGATGGGCCTCAAAAAGTAATGGTTTGGCGATTATTACTAATTTTGGCTATTTAATCATCAACTAACGCTATGCTTTTGTTTATTTTTGTGGATTAAACTGATTGCGGTAGCTCAAAGCTTCTTGATACTGAGGAATATCAGGGAACTCCAGTTCGGCTAAATCGGCAATACTTCGCGCAACTTTTAGTGAGCGGTGAAAGCTTCTGGTTGAGAGTCCATAGCTATTAATAGCATGGTCTAAAAAGTCCTGTTGTATTTGATTTAGCGGACAAACTTTTTTTAGTTGTTGATTATCAAGTCTGGCGTTAATAAGGCCCTGTCTTTTTATTTGTATTGATCTGGCATGATTCACTCTGCGACTGATTTTCTGATTAGATTCACCCTGCTGTTTTTCAGGTGTCTGAAATAATTGCTTATTATCGATATTGGTTACCGGTATATGAAGATCAATGCGATCCAATATGGGGCCAGATATTTTGCTCTGATAGCGGGCTATTTTTTCTGCGCTGCAATCACAGCGCTGGCTTCCCCTATAGCCACAGGGACAGGGATTCATTGCCGCTACCAACTGAAATTGCGCAGGAAAGGTAAGTTGTGCAGCGGCACGAGATATATTGATTTCACCTGACTCTAAAGGTTCACGTAACATTTCTATAACAGATCGTTGAAACTCCGGAAATTCATCAAGAAATAAAACCCCCTCATGAGCAAGGGATATTTCACCCGGCTTGGGCGAGCTGCCACCGCCAACGATAGCAATAGCTGATGCGCTATGATGTGGCGAACGAAAAGGTCGTTGGAGTAAATTTCGAGCTACAGTCTTATTAGCTAAGGAGTGTATAGAAGCGACCTGCAATGCTTGATGATTGGTCATTCGCGGAAGAATGCCCGCTAAGCGACTGGCTAGCATTGATTTTCCGGTACCCGGCGGCCCAAATAACAATATATGATGACCGCCGCAAGCAGCAACCTCTAGGGCACGTTTTGCCTGTTTCTGACCGATAACATCACTTATTTCAGGGTGCTGTGGTTGACTTTGCACTCTATTTTTACGCCAAGATTCTATAGGTTGTGTTTTATAGAGGTGGGCGGTTACTTGCAGCAGATTATTTGCGGCAAGTACAGTTATAGCCTCGACCATCGAGGCTTCATTGGCGTTTTCTCGGCTGACTATGATCTGTTTGTTTGCGCTGGCACAGGCTATAACTGCAGGAAGGATTGCTTCAATACCCCGTAATTCTCCCGATAGGGCTAGTTCGCCAATAAATTCATATTGATCAAGAAGTTGTTTCGGGACCTGATCTGAGGCCGTTAAAATACCAATAGCAATGGCTAGGTCAAAGCGACTCCCAGTTTTCGGTAATTCGGCAGGCGCTAAGTTTACGGTAATGCGCCGATTGGGAAATTCAAATTTTGAGTTAATAATCGCGCTGCGAACTCGATCTTTGCTTTCTTTTACAGCAGCTTCGGGTAAACCCACAATATTGAATGCAGGCAATCCATTTGAAAGATGTACTTCTACAGAGACTAAGGGTGCTTGCAAGCCTAACTTGGCGCGGGTTTTAACCGTTGAGAGTGACATCCATTGTCCCTATTTTGTGAGTGGCGACAATTATTCTGCCAATTTTTTTTCCAGTTCGGCTAGCTGTTGTTCTAGTTGCGTGATTTTTTGTCTTGAGCGAGCAAGAACAGCTTTTTGCGCGTCAAATTCTTCTCTAGAAACAATGTCAAATTTATCAAAAAGATTATTTGTCGCCGCTTGAAGATAGGTCATTGCCTCAGTATTAAGTGATTTAGATCCAGTCATGGCTGAATTGAGCTGGTCTTTTAGCTGTTGGAAAAAGTCATCTGGTTTCATGGGTATAGTTCCTTGTATGGATTTACTGTAGCAAATTTAACTGTGCTTATCCTAGTAAATTAATGCTAACCAAAAAAGTGCTTTGAAAAACAAAAAGCGAACCAAAATGGTGCAAATTATTTTAAATCAAACAATTTATCCCTGAAAACTGGGTTTTTTTATTTTTTCTTTACTCTTTGTGGGGCTATTCCACATTATTTTTAAAAGTTGGCACGCAATATGCATTATCCAGAGTGCGTATTTGAAGACATACATTTAACACGCACTAAAATTTAAATCTTGGGAGATTTAAACAAAGA
>CALKMW010000078.1 GCA_938092205.1 uncultured Pseudomonadales bacterium | reverse complement strand
TTTCAGTTAACAATGCAACCTGTACTTCTGGGGAGCCTGTATCATTTTCCCCTTGGCCATACTCTGCTACGATTTTTGCTTTCTCTTCTGCACTTAGTGCCATAGTCATTACTCCAATATGCAATGATTAAATTCAGGATGCCCGTGCATAATTACAGACAACCTACCTATTCACCGGCTCATTTAGCCGGTGCTTTGAGCGACCCTAGGGTCAATCTCAAATTCTTTACGAGAATTACTGATGATAAGATTAGGTATCCTCAACAATTAAACGCTTAGGGGCTACCTTTCCATCTTCTGTGACTGTCCCTATCCCTAGAAACGTACCGTCAACTCGAAAGACGCGCACTATATCGCCTTCTTGCCCTTGGCGAAAGGCTTTATTTGAGGTTATTGCTTGCCCCAATTGAAAATATCCCGCTGTAATCTGATCAAACTCCACCGCAGGATAGTTACTGACTGGCGTATCTACTGGTTTTAAAAGCTGATCTAATTGCTCCATAGAGCCTGCTTCTTTAAGCTTTTCTAGCTCACTGAGCGTAATCGTTTGAGTCTCATCAAAAGGCCCCGCCTTAAAACGGTGTAGCGCACTGACATGGGCGCCACAACCTAGCACAGACCCTAAGTCTTCTGCCAATGATCTAATATAGGTACCCTTACTACAGTGAACTTCTACATCGACCTCGGGATTAACGCCTGATCTAAAATCAATAATCCGATAATCAAAAATAGTAATTTGACGAGCGGGGCGGTCTACTTCAATGCCCTGTCTAGCCAATTTATACAGTGGCTGACCCTTGTGCTTTAAAGCCGAAAACATCGATGGTATCTGGTCGATCTCACCTTGGAAGTCTTTGATTTTCTCTTCTATCTGTTGCTGTGTAATCTTAGACGCATCCTGTTGCGAAATTATGTCACCTTCGCTATCACCTGTCGTTGTACTTATACCTAGGGTGTAGGTGCTGCGATAATATTTGTCTGAATCAAGAAGATATTGGCTAAATTTGGTTGCCTCACCAAAACATAGCGGCAGAACACCAGAAGCTAAGGGATCTAGCGCGCCTGTATGGCCCGCTCTATTAGCATCAAATAACCATCTAACTTTTTGCAGAACCTTATTGGACGTTAATCCAATTGGCTTATTGAGAAGCAGTACGCCATTGACTGATCGACCAGATTTGCGACGACGACCCAAATCTAGGATTCCTCTTGGCTACTTTTATTTGAGGATATGGCTAGATCAATAAGGGCGTCGAGATGCTGGCTACGTTGTCCAGTTTCATCATAGAAAAAATTTAACTTTGGCGTGGCTCGCAATGCGATACTTGAAGAGAGTAATTTTCGAAGGTAACCCGAAGCACCATTCAACGCATCAAGGCCTTCTTTTATTTCCTCTGCCGTTCGCTCACCAACAAAGGACACATAAACTTTCGCAATGGCAAGATCGCGGGTAACAGTCACATCTGTAACACTGACCATTCCCACACGTGGATCGCGAACGTGCTGACGGATTAGGGAGGCTAGCTCTCTTTGAACCGCATCAGAAACCCGTTCAGTTCGTGAAAATTCTTTTGGCATCTAGTAAGCGCTCTTTATAGAGAGCGCTGCACCTGAGTAATTTCGTAAACTTCAATTTGATCGCCTGGCTTAACGTCATTGTAATCTTTAACGCCGATACCACACTCCATACCATTACGAACTTCTTGCGCATCGTCTTTAAAGCGTCTTAGCGACTCTAACTCACCTTGATAAATAACAATGTTGTCACGTAACACACGGATTGGTTTATTGCGATATACAACACCTTCAGTGACCATACAGCCGGCAATAGCACCAAACTTAGGCGATCTAAATACGTCTCGAACTTCTGCAATACCAACAATATCTTCTTTAGTTTCAGGCGCCAGCATACCAGAAAGGGCCTGTTTAACTTCATCGAGAAGATTGTAGATTACACTGTAGTATCTAACTTCAATTTGCTCTTTTTCAGCTAGCTGACGGGCAACACTTGAGGCTCGCACATTAAAGCCCATAACAATAGCGCCAGTCGTTAAAGCAAGGTTGATATCTGACTCAGTAATACCACCAACACCAGAGGCAACAATTTCTACCGCAACTTCGTCAGTAGCAAAATCATGTAATGCAGTCGTCAGTGCTTCCAGGGAACCACGCACATCAGTTTTAACCACTAATGGCAGCTTACTTACTTCGCCCGACTCCATATCGGTAAACATATTTTCAAGCTTAGCCGCTTGCTGACGCGAGAACTTTTCTTTACGCGCTTTATCTTGACGCTGTTGGGCAATTTCTTTAGCTTTTCTTTCATCAGCTACGACAAAGAATTCGTCACCAGCTTGAGGCGGCTCGTCCAAGCCAAGAATTTCAACCGGGATCGATGGACCCGCTTCAGCTGTAGGCTGTCTTGCATCATCATTGAGCGCTCGAATTTTACCAACGCTTTCGCCTGCCAATATAAAATCACCTTTACGCAGGGTACCCTGCTGAACTAGCGCAGTGGCAACAACGCCTCGTCCTTTGTCGACACGTGACTCAACCACTACACCACGAGCAGGAACATCAACTGGCGCTGTAAGTTCTAATAACTCTGCTTGCAAAAGAACCGCTTCAAGTAGTTCTTCAATACCGTCCCCAGTATGAGCCGATACTTTGATAAATTGTGTGTCACCACCCCAGTCTTCTGGGATAACGTCTTTCCCTGCAAGCTCTGTCGTAACTCGCTCTGGGTCTGCACCCTCTTTATCCATCTTATTGATCGCAACAACCAGTGGTACACCAGCTGCTCGAGCGTGCTGAACAGCCTCTTCAGTTTGCGGCATAACACCATCATCGGCAGCAACAACCAAGATCACAACGTCTGTACTTTGCGCACCCCTAGCTCGCATTGCAGTAAATGCTGCGTGTCCAGGAGTATCAAGGAATGTAACCATACCCTTAGGGGTATCAACGTGGTAAGCACCTATATGCTGGGTAATTCCACCTGCTTCACCAGAGGCAACTCTTGACTCTCGTATATAATCTAGCAGTGATGTTTTCCCATGATCAACATGACCCATTACCGTTACTACCGGAGCTCTAGGTTGTTGATCACTGTCGGTATTAAGATCTTCGAATTGCTGTGTCAGTTGATCTTCTAAAGTATTGTTAGCTGCTGCAACTGGCGTATGACCCAGCTCTTCAACCACTAGGAATGCGGTTTCTTGGTCAATCATCTGGTTGATAGTCGCCATTACACCCATTTTCATAAGCTCTTTGACAACCGCACCAGACTTGAGAGACATCGTTAGAGCTAAGTCACCCACGCTAATCTCATCAGGAATAGCCACATCGATTACTTTTTTATCAACTGGCTTTTTAAATACATGTTTGTTATCGACTTTAAGCGCCGAAGGGAGGCCTGATTTAAGACGTGGCCTTTTTGATCTATCGCCAATAGCCTCATCAAGCTCAACACGAGGTTTCTTTTTGCCGCCTTTAGATGGCTTTTTGGCCGCTTTTCTGGCGATTTTATCTTCATCATCATCAATCGGCTTAGCGTTTCGACGACCCTTGTCGACTGAGGGCTCAGCAGGGACAGGGGTTGGTGCTGGCGCCTGTTTCGCTGGAGCCGCTGTCTTTTTCTCAGTTTTCTGCTGTTCTGATGCTTCAGCTTCAGCGATTTTTTGCTGCTCTTCCTTAGCCTGCTCCTCTAACCTGAGCCTTTCTGCATCTTCTTCAGCCTGCTTGGCTTCAGTCTCAGCCGTACGACGTTTTTCAATGGCCGATTGACGCTTTTCTTCAATATCATCAATCCCAGTACCAAACTCAATTTCCGGTGCCGCCTGTTCGCGACGCGCAACTTCTTCTGCTTCGGCTTTGGCTTGTGTTTCTAGCTCTTCTTCACTGCGCTTAACGTAAGTTCGTTTTTTGCGCACTTCAATATTGACCGTTTTCTTGTTGCCGGATTTCAGAGTGCTCATGGTCTTACGACGCAATACAATCTTCTTCGGTTCGCCAGATTTTTCGCCATGCAAACTTTTTAGATAGCCAAGAAGAATTTGCTTCTCTTCGTCCGATACAGTGGCATCTGCCGAACTGTGACTCAAACCTGCTTCTTTCATCTGCAATAGCAGACGATCCACAGAAGCCCCTACGGTTTTTGCTAATTCATTTACTGTCACTTCAGCCATTGTTTTCGCCTCTAGATAACACTGATTATCTATTATTCAAACCAGGGTGCACGAGCAGTCATAATTAATGACGCCGCTTTTTCTTCGTTCATACCTTCAACATCCATTAGATCATCAACCGCTTGTTCAGCGAGATCTTCCATGGTGACGATACCTTTTGCCGCCAATTTAAAGGCTAGCTCTTGATCCATTCCATCCATCGCTAGAAGGTCATCAGCAGGTTTTGCATTACTCAGCTGCTCTTCGCTAGCTAGAGCCATAGTCAATAACGCATCCTTTGCTCGCGCGCGAAGCTCTTCAGCTATGTCTGCGTCAAAACCTTCAATGGCACTCATCTCTTCCAATGGAACATAGGCCACTTCTTCAACGCTAGTAAAGCCTTCCTCCACTAATACTGTGGCAACATCTTCATCAACGTCTAAAGCGTTCATTAGGCTTTCGATCACGCTAACAGATTCTGTTTGCTGCTTCTCTTGAGCATCCTCTGTAGTCATTACATTGATGGTCCAACCGGTTAACTCTGAAGCCAGACGAACATTTTGACCGCCTTTACCAATCGCTTGAGCTAGATTTTCTTCATCAACTGCAACATCCATAGAGTTGCTGTCTTCATCAACAACAATAGACTCAACCTCGGCAGGTGCCATTGCGTTAATCACCAACTGGGCGGGGTTATCATCCCACAGCACGATATCAACACGCTCATCATCGAGATCATTTGAAACTGCCTGAACTCGTGCGCCACGCATACCCACACAGGCGCCGACAGGATCGATACGTGCATCTTTGGTTTTAACGGCGATTTTGGCACGCTGACCAGGATCACGCGCAGCACCTTTAATTTCAATCACACCTTCGGCGATTTCTGGCACTTCAATCTGGAATAACTGCACAAGCATCTCAGGCGCAGATCTTGATACCTGAAGTTGCGGACCGCGAGTTTCTTCGCGAATACCAGTAAGAATCACGCGAGTGCGGTCATTAATTCTAAAGATTTCACGACCTACTAGATCTTCTCGAGGCAATAAACCTTCAGCATTGTCACCAAAATCAACCACAATATGATCGCGAGTCACCTTTTTAACTGTTCCGTTAAGTAACTCACCAATACGGTGTTTAAAGCGATCAATAATGAGGTTGCGCTCAGCATCCTTAACACGCTGAACGATGACTTGCTTAGCTGTTTGGGCGGCAATACGACCAAACTCTATATTTGGTACCGACTCTTCAAAGGTATCACCCACCTTAAGCGTAGGATCTTTTTCAAACGCTTCTTCTGTGGTGAACTGGGTTCCCAACTCGGCCATTTCATCATCGGCAACAACGTCCCACCAACGAAATGACTGGTAATCACCTGTTTCGCGGTCAATTTCAACCCGAATATTAGCACCCTCGTCAAAACGCTTCTTCGTAGCCATAGCCAGCGCTTGTTCGATAGCTTCAAAAATAATACCTCTATCCACACCTTTTTCGTTGGATACAGCCTCAGCAACCATTAAAATTTCTTTATTCATTGATCAAACTCCGCCTACCTCAAAATTGAGGAACTAGGTTCGCCTTTTCGATACCTTCAACAGGAAACAGAAATTCATTATCTGTAACCACCACTACGACCTCATCACCTTCAATTGCCTTTAAACGACCTTTATAATTGCGCCGCCCTTCATAAGGAAACCTTAGCCTTAATGAGATCTCTTCGCCCAAATAACGAGCATAATGATCGAGCTCATAGAGCGGTCGATCCATACCAGGTGAAGATACTTCTAAAACATATTCACCCGCAATAACATCTTCAACATCAAGTATTGCACTGGCTTGACGACTGACGCGTTCACAATCATCAATACCGACACCAACTTCATCTCGATCGATAAAAATTCTGAGCAGCTTAGTCTTTCCGCCCATCTGCAATTCTATGCCCCAAAGCTCGCAATCCAGCGCTTCTACCACTGGCTGTAGCAATTGCTTTAAAACCTGATCACCAGATGACACAATACTCTCCGAAAAAAAAATGGGCATACAGCCCATTTATATCCAACTAAAGAAAAGCCCCAAAATGGGGCTTTTCGATTTGCGACAGTTACATCGCTAATGTCTTGGTGGCCTATAAAGCTATAGTCTATAAGCTACAAGCCCTTAATTAAACTATCGTAGCTTACTTCTTCCACCTTTTCCAATACTGTTTAACGACTAAGTCATCGCAAACAATATAAAAATACTTGGTAGCGGGAGCTGGATTTGAACCAACGACCTTCGGGTTATGAGCCCGACGAGCTACCAGACTGCTCCATCCCGCAACTATATCCTGATGTGTTGCCACACCACCCTTCAAGGGACGCGCATTATAGGTACAGGGCTAGTTTAGGTCAACCAACTTAAGGCCTTATTGGTGTTTTATTTTCTACTTGCCTGAATTAACTCGTAGGCTTTGCGAATTTCTTGGGTGCGCTCGGTTGCCAATTTGATCATATCATCTGGCATACCCTGCCCAATTAACTTATCAGGATGGTTTTCACTGACTAACTTTCGGTAGACTTTTTTAATGTCAGAGTCGGTATCATCTGCACTAACACCTAAGGCCTTATAGGCCGCCTCTAACTGGCTTGCCGAACTGGAATAACCAGCAGATGACCCTGCGCCATTGAACTGAGCGCGCGCCATGATCATCTCAATAATCTTCTCAAAAAGTGCTTTTGATATGCCTAAATGGCGAGCAATACCTTCAAGCGCTTGACGCTCAGACTGGTGCAACTCGCCATCAGCCAAGGCTAGCGCCATCAAATCATTAAGTAATGATTGCTTAAGATTATTTTGGCGCCCGCAAATACTGACAAACTGCTGCATGCTGTCATCTAGAGAAAAATCTGACTTTGCGCCCCGTTTAAATAATCCAATAGCCTGTTGGCGGTGCTCATTTGTAAGCCCCATGCGAGCCATCAAATTTTCGGCTTGAGCAATTTCCTCTTCAGAAATACGGCCATCAGCTTTTGCAAGATAGCCCAATAAGCTAAATGTAGTTTCAAAATAGCAAGCACCTACTCGCGCCTGCTCGGCAGATGATAGGGGTCGAGAAAAGCTTCCAAGCCCGCGATCAAAGTAACTACCTATATAAAAGCCAATAATCGCACCAATAAATCCGGCAACCTGCCAACCCAATAATGCCGCTATAATTTTAACCATGATTTATCTAGCCCTGTGCAAACTGAAAAGTGATATTAGCGCCACAACTGTTCCATTTCTTCCAATGTTTTGCCCTTGGTTTCAGGCACCAACCGCCAAACAAACAAAATAGCAATAACACAGACAGAAGCAAATAAAAAATAAGGCAGTGCGCCATTAAAATTGACCGCATTTAGATGGCTTTTATGCAGTATAGGAAAGCCATTAGTCACCAGCGCACTAGTCAAACATTGGGCGCCAATCACAATAGACATTGCCAAACTGCGAACATTATTGGGGAATATTTCAGCCAAAATCACCCAGACCACAGGCCCCATAGACATTGCAAAGGCACCCACAAATAGCAAAACACCCATTAGCGATAATAAGCCCATCTGCTGAGTATAAACCGATAAGGAAAGAGCCAATAAACCCAACAGCATGCCTGACATACCCAACATTAATAGCGGCTTACGACCCCAGCTGTCCACGGTATAGATTGCGACAAAGGTAAACACCAAATTAACCAGACTAACCCATAGTTGAGGTATTAATGACTGCTCTGGACCATAACCTAGGGCCTGACTAAATATTTCGCCACTGTAAATTAAAATCGCCACGATTCCTGTTGCCTGCTGAAAGATTGCCAGCAAAATCCCAATAAAAAGAGCAAAACCCAAGCCCTTTTTAAACAACAATTTTCGCGCCGGCGCCTTACTTTCAGAGAGAGAATTTGCAATTAACCTATATTCTGATTTCGACTCTTGCGGATCATCAACTAGCTGATTAAGCACTATAAGTGCCTGTTGATCGCGCCCTTTAAGCATCAACCAACGTGGACTATGAGGAATGGCAAAAAGAAAGCCAAAAAAGAACACCGCAGGTACAATTTCGAACCAAAACATCAGGCGCCAACCAAATGTTACCCTGTCAGTATGACTGGTATCGCCAGTATTGATTAACAAGCTAATTAAGAAAGGCAAAATAAACCCTACCACCATCGCTAGCTGATGATAGGTAACCATTTTACCTCTTATATTATGTGGAGATATCTCGGCAATATACATAGGTGAGGTCATGGCAATCATGCCAACACTCAAACCCAGAATAATTCTGTAGCTCACCATAACTGGCAGAGAATCAGCCATACCCGACCCGGCGGCTGAAATAATATATAACACAGCCGCTAGTATTAGGGTGTACTTGCGACTCAAGGCGCTGGTTAAATAGCCGGCACTGATCGCGCCAAAAAAACAACCGTAGCCAGCACTACTAATTACCAAGCCCTGCTGGACAGCGGTAAAGTTAAAGTACTGGGTAAAATACATCTGCGAGGTGGCAACGGTGGCTGCATCATAGCCCATTAACAAGCCACCTAAGGCGACAATAAGCGTAATTTGTACAACAGAGAGTTGGGAGATTCCAGAGGTAACTGCTGTTTTCATAGCTTATTCAACCTAGATATAAACCACCTCACATAACCCCTAAACGTTTATTTAGAGGCCGAGTGATTTTAATTAAAGTGCCAAATGAAGTTGGACTTTGATACTGATGGTGCCCAAGGCCGGACTTGAACCGGCACGGCTTTCGCCACTACCCCCTCAAGATAGCGTGTCTACCAATTCCACCACTTGGGCAATAATCATTGTGCTTGTAGAGAGAGGTTTTAGTCTTCTACTACCGGCAGTGCAGTTTCTGCATCTGACTCTATCTCGGGGATTGTGCTTTCAACCGCGGCCTCTGTAGACACCTGCTCGAGAATTGGAAGGTCAATATCAGTCACTACTGTGCGGTTTTTTGCCACAACAGCTAAGCTTACACTGGTAACAAAAAATACTGTGGCCAAAACTGCCGTTGTCTTGCTGAAGAAGTTCCAGCCGCCAGCGCTACCAAATACGGTTTGCGATGCGCCTGCACCAAATGAAGCACCCGCTTCTGCGCCCTTGCCCTGTTGAATAAGAATCAGGCCGATAAGTGCTACGGCTACTACAAAGTGAAAAATTAAAATAAACTGTTCCATTACTTTCGCTCGATTAATTGTTGTGCAATATTCATAAAATGTTCTGCCTCTAAAGAGGCCCCACCCACCAAACCACCATCTATATCTGGCTGGGAAAATAACGATGCTGCATTGTCTGCGTTGATACTGCCGCCATATAAAAGCTGTGTATCTTTGCCCTGTTCACCTAATTCAGCTCTAATAAAGCTATGTACCTGCTGAGCCTGCTCTGGGGTTGCGGTCTCTCCTGTGCCCACTGCCCAAACTGGCTCATAGGCAATGATTGCATTACAGACATTTTGCAATCCTACTTTTTCAATCACTGCAGTGATCTGTGCTTTGATCACTTTCAGCTGTAAACTTTCCTGCCTTTGCTGAAGGGTCTCGCCTATGCAAAGTATAGGTATCAAACCACTTTGCTGCGCTGTAGCAAATTTTTCTGCAACCAGCGCATTATCCTCGGCATTGTATGTTCGTCTTTCAGAATGCCCTACCAGTACATGGCTACAACCTATACCAGCTAGCATTTTCCCAGATATTTCTCCGGTATACGCACCCTCTGAATGATGACTCAGATTTTGTGCACCGACAGCAATATCTGTTCGCTTCGACAATGCATTCACTACGGCTGGAATACTCACAAATGATGGGAAAACCATAATCTGTGGCTTATCACCCGCGTAATCAGCAAGCTGGCTCGCTAATTCAGCGGCCGATTTTGCTGTACCATGCATTTTCCAATTGCCCGCCAACAGCGGCTTAGCCATCCTCAGCTCTCCTCTTTAGAGGGGTTTTCCCAAACGGTTGCGAATGCTACCCGACTAGTAGCCAATATACAACCAACAAACCACGTTATAGTAGTTAATTAACCTGTTGTTTAACTACATCGGCTATTTGATTGACTAAATTATTCACTAATTCAGAGTCTTCACCTTCAACCATAACGCGAATAACTGGCTCTGTACCAGAAGGACGAAGTAAAACACGACCGCGACCGTCCAACTGTTTCTCAGCATCCTCTACCACTAGATTTACTTCAGCATTGTCACTGATATCAACCTTTCTAGGTAGCTTTACATTAATCATAGTCTGTGGAAATTTGGTCATCCCAGTTTTTAGGTCAGCGAGTGACTTGCCGCTATCATGCAATGCCAACATAACCTGCAACGCTGACACGATACCATCTCCAGTGGTGTTTAGTTCACCACAGAGTATATGCCCAGAGCTTTCACCACCTAACAGCCAATCATTGGCTTTTAAGGCCTCAACCACATAGCGATCACCCACTTTGGTGCGCACAAAGGGAATATTCATTTGCTTTAACGCTAGCTCTAAACCTAAATTACTCATCTGAGTACCCACAACGCCATCACAGTCATTATGACTATGTCGATGCTGGGCAATAACATATAACAGTTCATCGCCATCAACTATGTCACCGGCAGCGTCTACAAATAGCACCCGATCACCATCACCATCGAGGGCGATACCTACATCAGCCTGCTCTTGTTTAACGACTTCTTGCAATGCCCGCATATGCGTAGAGCCGCACTCGTGATTGATATTAAAGCCATCGGGTGCGTTACCTATGGTAACAACTGAGGCACCCAATTCTTTAAATACTCGAGGGGCTGTGTTGTAGGTTGCGCCATTGGCGCAATCAAGTGCGACTTTTACACCGGCTAGATTAAAGCCAAGAGGAAGCGTTCCCTTACAGAATTCAACGTAACGACCCGATGCATCGTTGATGCGTCGCGCCTTACCCAAACTATCTGAGCTATTGGTCACCAGCGGCTGATCAATTAAGGCTTCTATTTCAAGCTCGACATCATCGGGTAATTTATACCCATCTGCAGCGAAAAATTTAATGCCATTATCTTCAACAGGATTGTGAGAGGCACTAATTACGATACCTGCTGCCGCTCGAAAAGTTCTGGTTAAATAGGCAATCGCTGGTGTGGGCATTGGCCCGAGTAAATCTACATCAACACCAGCAGCAATAAGACCCGCCTCTAACGCAGATTCAAACATATAGCCTGAGACTCTGGTGTCCTTGCCAATAATAACTCGATTTTTTTTGCCGTCAGCATGCTTAGTCAACACCTTACCTGCCGCCCATCCGAGCTTAAGAATAAAATCTGCGGTTATAGGATGCTCGCCAACCCTACCTCTAATACCATCTGTACCAAAATATTTACGACTCATTGGCTATCAAAACCTTATGCTTATTTAGTTGCTTGCCAAACTTGAATGGCTTGCCTTGTTTCTTTGACATCATGAACGCGAAGAATCATTGATCCACCCGCCCGATAAATTTTTTGTGCTGCTAAAACCGCCATTGTAACACTTCCAATTAATCTATCATTCACTTCTGTATTTATTATTTGTCCAATCATCGATTTGCGCGATACACCTACTACTATAGGATGTTTATATGCTGCAAGTTCAGGTAATGCCGCAAATAGCGATAAATTATGCTCAAGGGTTTTACCAAAACCAAATCCCGGATCTAAAAGTATCTGCTCTGACTTAATGCCTGCATCAATGCAGAGCAATTTTCGCTGGCGAAGAAACTCAGTGACTTCAGCAACCACATCTTTATAGCCTGGTTGCTGTTGCATGGTTTTTGGTTGATTTTGCATATGCATTAAACAGACCGGCAAATCCAGTCTGGATACCGTTTCTAAGGCTTCTGGCCTCTGCAATGCCCTAACATCATTAATAAGATGTGCTCCCGATTCTGCCGCCTGTTGCATAACCTCAGGGGTGCTGGTATCAACGGAAAAAATACTATCAAAATTTGCGGAAAGTAATTCTAAAACGGGCATCACACGATCAAGTTCTTGCTGCACAGAAACCGGCTCGGCACCGGGACGTGTGGATTCACCGCCTACATCAATGATATCTGCACCATCATTAATCATCGCCTCAACTGTCGCCAAGACTCTGTCTTTATCTACTAGCTGGTTTGAAAATAATTGCCCGCCGTCAGAAAAAGAATCAGGCGTAACATTGAGTACCGCCATAATTGCCGGGCTGGAGAGATCGAGAGTTTTAGTGCCACATTTAAGCTGCATAATCTGGGGCTTTTGATAAGAGGATTTACCGCATAACACCGAGCCATAAAAATGACTCGGCGTTATCACTATTAGTTACTATACACTTTCTACAGGATCACCAACCTCGGGACCCTTTGGCGTACTTTTTTTAGTATTAGAAGCGCCACCAGATGAGCCTGAATCATTATCATCCCACTGGTGTGGCGGACGAACTTTTCGCCGTGCCATCAGATCGTCGACCTGATCGGCATCGATAGTTTCGTACTCCATAAGAGCATCTTTCATCGCCTCAAGAATATCTCTATTCTCTTCGAGTAGCTGCTTGGCTGTTACATAGGCATTATCGAGAATATTACGTACTTCTTGATCGATCTCACGAGAGGTATCCTCAGAATAATGGGCATTGCCACCACCTGGTGCCTGCGACTCATCCTCACCATAGAGAACTGGGCCCATTTTTTCGGTTAAACCCCATTTGGTCACCATGTTTCTGGCGAGCTGAGTGGCTCTTTCAATATCATTTGAGGCACCTGTGGTTACGCCATCAAAACCGCCAATCATTTCCTCTGCAATTCGACCACCGAAGAGGCTGCACAGCGAACTGATTAATTGACGACGACTTGAACTGTATTTGTCTTCTTCAGGAAGGTACTGGGTGACCCCTAGCGCACGTCCACGAGGAATAATTGACACCTTATGAACTGGGTCATGCTCTGGTACCAATCGACCAATAATGGCATGACCTGCCTCGTGATAAGCAGTATTCAATTTTTCTTTTTCTGACATCACCATGGAGCGTCTTTCAGCACCCATCATGATTTTATCGCGTGCTTTCTCAAACTCTTCCATAGTCACAAGACGACGGTTAGCACGGGCAGAAAATAACGCCGCCTCATTCACTAGGTTAGCTAAATCGGCACCCGAGAACCCTGGAGTTCCTCGTGCTAAAACCCCTAAATCAATTGAATCATCCAAGGGAACTTTTCGCGCATGCACCTTAAGAATTTGTTCGCGACCACGAATATCTGGAAGGCTAACATATACCTGACGATCAAAACGTCCAGGGCGCAGCAATGCTTTATCCAATACATCGGGGCGGTTAGTAGCAGCAATAACAATCACGCCCTCATTGCCTTCAAAACCATCCATCTCTACCAGTAACTGGTTTAACGTTTGCTCACGCTCATCATTGCCACCGCCATAACCACCACCACGATGGCGGCCAACAGCATCAATTTCATCAATAAAGATAATACAAGGTGCTTGTTTTTTAGCCTGCTCAAACATATCACGAACACGCGACGCACCAACACCAACAAACATTTCAACAAAATCAGAACCAGAAATAGAAAAGAACGGCACCTTGGCTTCGCCGGCAATAGCCTTGGCTAAAAGTGTTTTACCTGTGCCCGGGGGGCCTACCATCAAAACACCCTTGGGAATTCGACCACCTAGACGCTGGAATTTGCTTGGGTCACTCAAAAATTCCACTAGCTCACCGACATCTTCTTTGGCCTCATCAACACCAGCGACATCGGAAAATGTGGTTTTAATTTGATCACCTGATAATAACTTAGCCTTACTTTTGCCAAAACTCATAGGGCCACCACGGCCGCCACCACCGCCTTGCATTTGGCGCATAAAGAACATAAATATGGCTAAGATCAAAAGGATCGGAAAGGCAGCTATTAATAGCTGTGAAAATACACTAGGCGTTTCTGGAAGCTCACCGACAATTTTAACATTGTGGTTTACTAAGTCCTTGATAAGGCCATCATCTTTAATCGCTGGTGGTATGACTGTGGTGAATTTACTGCCATCAGTTCGCTCCCCCTCAATGGTGAGACCATTGTTGACAACACTGGTTACGCGCTCATTCTGAACTTCCAGAATAAAATCCGAGTAACTGAGGTCATTAACCTCGGTCTTTGGAGTAAAACTGTTGAAAACTGACATTAAAATACCTGCCAGAACCAGCCAAATTAGTATATTTTTTAAAAAATCGTTCAAACCATCAACCTCATTAGTTTTGTCGTAAGCCTTTCGCCACTAGATACACTTCCCGCGATTTTGATCTTGATGCATCCGGCTTCTTGAGACTTACAACATTAAATACCTTTCTTGTATTACGCACAAATTCGTCAAATCCCTCACCTTGAAACAATTTAGCGATAAATATTCCATCTTTGGTGAGAACTTGCTGCGCTAAATCAACCGCTAATTCCGCTAGATAAACTACCGCGGGCTGATCTACTGCCTTCATACCTGTTAAGTTGGGGGCCATATCGGAAATTACAAGGTCTACTGGTTTATTTCCTATAGTTTTTAATAGTTCAGCCAGTATTTCTTCCTCGGTAAAATCACCCTGAATAAAATCCACGCCGGCAATCGGATTCATTGGCAGTATATCAACCGCAACTACTGAACCTTGATGACCCACCTTCTTGGCGGCCACCTGAGACCAGCCACCAGGGGCTGAACCTAAGTCTACTACAGTCATTCGGGGCTTTATAAGTCGATTTTTTTCAATAATCTCCAACAATTTATAGCTCGCACGCGAGCGATAACCATCGCGCTGGGATTGCACAACGTAGGGATCTTTTACGTGTTGTTTGATCCAGGTGCGATTTTTTGATTTCGCCATAGTGTGATTTTCGCTAGAATGTGCGTTATTGATAATTTGGTATTGTACTATGACAACTTCATCTTCGGATAAGAAATATTTTCGCTCTCTTGGGCACCAACTAAAACCTGTAGTTACTGTAGCTGGCAACGGCCTTACTGAGACTGTTTTGGCAGAGCTAGATCGCGCCTTGGGCGATC
>CALKMW010000077.1 GCA_938092205.1 uncultured Pseudomonadales bacterium | reverse complement strand
CATCCTGAATTTAATCATTGCATATTGGAGTAATGACTATGGCACTAAGTGCAGAAGAGAAAGCAAAAATCGTAGCAGAGTATGGCCAAGGGGAAAATGATACAGGCTCCCCAGAAGTACAGGTTGCATTGTTAACTGAAAACATCAACAAGCTTCAGGGTCACTTTGGCGATCACAAAAAAGATAACCATTCCCGTCGTGGGCTTATTCGTATGGTTAATCAACGTCGTAAATTGCTAGATTATCTCAAAGCTAATAAAGCAGAGCGTTATAGCGCTGTGATTAAAAAGCTTGGTCTACGTAGATAATCACTTAGGTTTGCGGCGCAGTGCCCTAGCACTGAGCCGCAGTCCCAAGCGATATACTTTAAATATCCTGAAGAATGCCAGACAACAGCTGATCGAGTTACTTATAGCCATCTAAACAGGTGGCTATAAGTAACCCGAGCAGCATATAAAAATGACAGAGATTCAGGTCAAACTTGAAAATTAAAAGGTAAAACTATGAACCCTGTAATTAAAACGTTTCAATACGGTAAGCATACCGTAACACTTGAAACAGGTCGTGTTGCTAGACAAGCAACCGGTGCTGTTTTATGTTCAATCGATCAAACCACAGTTCTTTGTACTGTAGTTGGTGCAAAAACTGCCAAAGCGGATATAGATTTCTTCCCCTTAGGTGTTCACTATCAAGAAAAAGCTTATGCAGCTGGCAAGATTCCAGGTGGTTTCTTCAAGCGTGAAGCGCGACCTAGTGAAAAAGAGACGCTAACTTCACGTCTAATTGACCGACCTATCCGTCCGCTATTCCCTAATGGGTTTAAAAATGAAGTTCAGGTTATCTGTACTGTAATTTCTGCGGAAAAAGATATAGATCCAGATATAGCTGCGATGATTGGTACCTCAGCGGCACTATCTATTTCGGGTATACCGTTTAATGGTCCAGTTGGTGGTGCGCGTGTGGGTTATTCACACGAAGAAGGCTACCTTCTAAATCCAACTTACAGCGATCTTGAAACCTCAGCTCTAGATATGGTGGTTGCAGGTACTAAGGACGCAGTTCTAATGGTTGAGTCAGAAGCTAAAGAGCTGTCTGAAGATATTATGCTAGGTGGTGTTCTATTTGCTCACCAAGAAATGCAAACCGTAATCAGTGTTATCGAGGAATTAGCTGCAGAAACTGGCAAGCCTCGTTGGGATTGGCAGGCGGAAGAGAAAAATGTAGATCTAGTCAATGCGCTATCTGGTGTTGTGTCAAGTGATCTAGATGCAGCTTATCAGGTTGTTGATAAACAAGAGCGTTCAGCGAAAATTGCTGAGCTTAAAGATGCCGCTATTGCTCAACTATCAGCGGACGATCAATTCCCTGAAGATGAACTAAAAGATGCGTTTAAGCAGCTAGAAAAAGATATTGTTCGTGGTCGTATTATTCGTGGTGAGCCACGTATTGACGGTCGTGATACCACAACTGTTCGTGGTATCAATGTTGAAGTTGACGTATTAGATCGTGTACATGGTTCTGCTTTGTTTACTCGAGGTGAAACTCAGGCATTGGTCGCTGCTACTTTGGGCTCAACCAGAGATGCGCAGATGATTGATGCTCTTGAAGGTCGTCGCGATGATCCGTTTATGTTGCACTATAACTTCCCTCCTTACTCAGTAGGTGAGTGTGGTCGTGCTGGATTTACTAGCCGCCGTGAAGTTGGTCATGGTCGCCTAGCGCGCCGTGGTATCGCAGCGGTACTTCCAACGGCAGAAGAATTCCCTTATGCCATGCGTGTAGTGTCTGAAATTACTGAATCAAATGGTTCAAGTTCAATGGCTTCTGTGTGTGGTTCAAGCCTGGCATTGATGGATGCTGGTGTTCCTTTGAAAGCGCCAGTAGCTGGTATTGCTATGGGCCTAGTTAAGGAAGATGCTGGTTATGCAGTATTGACCGATATCCTAGGTGACGAAGATCACCTTGGCGATATGGACTTTAAAGTAGCTGGTACTACTGATGGTATTACTGCACTACAAATGGATATCAAAATTGAAGGTATCACAGAAGAAATTATGGAAATTGCCCTAGAGCAAGCGTTGCACGCTCGAGTCCATATTCTTGGTGAAATGAATAAAGTTATCTCTAAAAGTCGTGACGAAGTGGCTGAGTCTGCACCTAAGATGGGAACCATGCAGATTGATTCCGATAAAATTCGTGATGTTATCGGTAAGGGTGGTGCAACTATTCGCGGTCTATGTGAAGAGCACAACTCTACAATCGATATTACTGACGATGGTGAAGTTAAAATCTACTCTGAAGATTCAACATCACTTAACGCTGCTATGGACGCCGTAACTGCTATTGTTGCTGATCCAGAGCCAGGCACTATTTATGATGGTAAGGTAGTACGTATTGTTGATTTTGGTGCTTTTGTTAACTTTATGCCGGGTACTGATGGTCTAGTACATATTTCTCAAATTGCTGACAAGCGTGTTGAGAAAGTAACGGATTACCTCAGTGAAGGTCAGGACGTTCGCGTTAAAGTTCTTGAGATTGATAACCGTGGTCGAGTGAAGCTATCTATTAAAGAAGCTCAGCTTGAAGAAGGCGGCGCAACTGAAGAGCCTGCGGAAACTACTGAAGACTAATTGTCCAGTTCTACCAGTAGTAATAAGGCCCCCATTGATTTGATCACTGGGGGCTTTTTTTATAAGCGGGCTAGGTCAAACAGCTCTGAAGCATGAGATAGGGTTTGATTGGTGACTTTGGCGCCGCCAAGCATACGCGCCAATTCTTCTATGCGTTGTGTTTTATTTAGATTAACAATGGTTGATTCAGCGCTGCTGTCAGCGGTAACCTTACTCACCACGTAGTGCTGATGGGCATGGGCTGCCACCTGAGGTTGATGGGTAACGCTGATTACCTGGCCACGATCGCCAAGTTGTTTTAAAAGTTTGCCGACAATATCTGCTGTACTACCACCAATACCCACATCGACTTCATCAAAAACCAAGGTGGGAATACTGCTATTAGCAGCGGCAACGACCTGTATGGCAAGGCTAACACGGGATAGCTCACCACCAGAGGCAACCTTAGCAAGAGGTTTATGTGCCTGACCGGGATTGGTAGAAATCATCAGTTCGATATCTTCGAGACCGTAGGATTTATAATTATTGTCATCTAGCGGTGTTAATTGAATTAAAAGCTCAGCACCTTGCATCGACAGTTGCTGTAGCTGCTGATTGATACCCTGAGACATTTTTACCGCACCCTGCTGGCGAATAAGACTTAACTCAGTAGCCGCTTTTTTGTATTTAGATGCAAATTCATCAACCTGCTGCTTTAAGGCTTCTAGGTTTTGGTCGCCGGCTGTCAGTTGTTTAAGCTCCAAAACTAATTCCTCAAGCTTTTCAGCAAGCTGATGGGAATCTACCCGATGTTTACGCGCTAGTTGAAAGATAAGCCCTAGCTCGTCTTCAATATGTTGCAAGCGCTGGGGGTTGGCTTCAAAGCGATCTATATGTTGCTCAATACAACGCACGGCTTCATCGACTTGAATTAAGCCAGATTGGAGTAGTTGCTCCGACTCTTCTAGAGCTTCAGGCTTATGTTTTAACTGGCTTAAGATAGAGAGTGATTGATTAAAGCCGTCGCGAAGATTAAAGGCTTCGCCCTGATCGCTAATAGCCAATAGTTTTTGGCTATCTTGAATAATTTGTTCTGCATTGGCCAAGTTTTGTTGCTCGAGCTCTAACTGCTGTAAATAGCTAGGCTCTAAATTAAATTCTTGTAGTTCTTTGACCTGAAATTCTAATAACTCTCTACGGGCATTAAGTTCATCGGAGCGCTCAGCGAGATCCTGCAATGTCTTTGCAGCACCCTGCCAATCATGAAAATATTCTGCCACTTTTACAGCCAGTTCAGTGCTGGCATTAAATTCATCTAATAGCTTGCGATGGGTATTGCGGCGCAGAAGTGATTGATGTTCATGCTGGCTGTGTAGGTCAACTAACAAATCACCCAGTTGCTGTAACTGTTGCATGGTGCAGGGCTGTCCATTGATATAGCCGCGAGAGCGGCCCTCAGTAGTATAAATACGACGCAGGATGCACTCATCATCGGCCGTAATGTCATGATTATCCAGCCAGATCTTAGCTTCTGGGATAGTGGAGATATCAAAGCTGGCGGTAATCTGTGCGCGATCCTTACCCTGGCGTATGGTGCTGCTATCAGCGCGATCACCTAGCGCCATACTAAGGGCGTCAAGTATTAGCGATTTTCCGGCGCCGGTTTCACCCGTAATGGCTGTTGTGCCGCTTGAGAATTCTATCTCCAGTGTATCGACTAGGGTGTAATTGTTAATTGTAATAGACAGTAGCAAGGTAAAAAGTCACCAAAATAAGGTTAAAAATTATTTTTAGGAAAAAAGCAAAAGATTCTCACTTGAAACTCTGCAAATTGCCCCCATCTGTAGTATCAGCGTAAGAACATTTTTTATCAACAATCCAAGTAAATTATAAGGAGTTGGCGTGTCTCAAGATACTAACCAAGAAGATACTGCAGCTGAACCGCAACAGTCTGAGGCTGATGTGGAAGAAAAGCTACAAGCTGAGGGCGAAACAGAGCAGCCTGAGAGTCAGGTTGAGGAGCTGCAGCAAAAGCTTAGCACACTAGGCGAGCAGTTATTGCGTGAGCAAGCAGAGATGCAAAACGTACGTCGCCGCGCTCAGCGAGATATTGAGAGTGCGCACAAATACGCGCTGGAAAAGTTTGCTAGTGAGCTATTGTCAGTGGTTGATAATCTCGAGCGCGCCATCGATGCTATTGATGCTGAAGATGAGTCGCAAAAGTCTGTAGCAGAGGGCTTAGAGCTTACTCTTAAGACATTTATTGAAGTATTGGCCAAATACAATGTAGAAGCGGTTGATCCCGAAGGGCAGCCTTTTGATGCAGATCTACATCAGGCAGTAAGTACGGTTCCCAATAATGATGTGGAGCCTAATACAGTGATTAATGTGTTTCAGAAAGGTTATACCCTGAATGGTCGCTTGGTTAGACCGGCTATGGTTGTGGTGTCGACCTCAGCCTAATTTAAAAACTTATTGATCTTGCCCTTGAAATAGTGAAAACAGAACCCACATTAAGAGTAAGTGATTAGAAATATTAAACCCCTGTTATTGCACCCCATATAACAGGCTATTGAAAAGTGATGGAGAAAAGTAATGGGAAAAATTATCGGAATTGATTTGGGAACTACCAACTCATGTGTAGCTGTACTTGAAGGCGATGCGCCTAAAGTAATTGAAAACGCTGAAGGCGCCCGAACTACCCCGTCTGTGATTGCCTATGCAGATGATGGTGAGATATTAGCGGGTCAATCGGCCAAACGTCAGGCAGTCACTAACCCAGAAAATACAATTTATGCGGTAAAGCGCCTTATTGGTCGTCGTTTTGACGACAAAGTGGTTCAAAAAGATATCGATATGGTGCCCTACAAAATTGTTAAAGCAGACAATGGCGACGCCTGGGTAGAAGTGAAAGGCGAAAGCAAAGCTGCACCACAGGTATCAGCCGAAATTCTTAAGAAAATGAAAAAGACGGCAGAAGACTACCTAGGTGAAACAATTTCTGAAGCGGTAATTACAGTGCCTGCTTACTTTAATGACTCGCAGCGTCAAGCGACCAAAGATGCCGGTCGTATTGCTGGTCTAGATGTAAAGCGTATTATTAATGAGCCAACGGCTGCAGCACTAGCCTACGGTATTGATAAGAGCGAAGGCGACAGTGTGATTGCAGTTTATGACCTAGGTGGTGGTACCTTCGATATCTCAGTGATTGAAATTGCTGATGTCGATGGAGAAAAGCAATTTGAAGTATTGGCTACCAACGGTGATACATTCCTAGGCGGTGAAGATTTTGATTTACGCCTTATTGAATATTTATCAGCAGAATTTAAGGCTGATAGCGGTATCGATTTAAGTGGTGATCCATTAGCGATGCAGCGCCTCAAAGAGGCAGCCGAAAAAGCTAAAATTGAGCTTTCGTCTAGTTCGCAGACAGAGGTAAACCTGCCCTATATTACGGCGGACGCCTCAGGTCCTAAGCACTTGGTTGTTAAGTTGACTAGAGCAAAGCTTGAATCATTGGTTGAAGACTTGGTGGAGCGCTCATTAGCACCGCTAAAAGTAGCCCTTAAAGACGCAGGTAAATCAGCTTCAGAAATTGATGAAGTTATTCTTGTGGGTGGTCAGACACGTATGCCACTAGTTCAGGAAAAGGTAACAGAATTTTTCGGCAAAGAGCCGCGTAAAGATGTGAATCCAGACGAAGCTGTAGCCGTAGGTGCTTCATTGCAGGGTGCTGTTCTTGCTGGTGATGTTACTGACGTTCTATTGCTAGATGTGACTCCACTAAGCCTAGGTATTGAAACCATGGGTGCAGTGGCAACACCAGTGATTGAGAAAAATACTACGATTCCAACCAAGAAATCGCAAGTATTCTCAACCGCAGAAGACAACCAGACAGCTGTAACCATTCACGTGGTTCAGGGTGAGCGTAAACAGGCTGCACAGAATAAATCACTAGGTCGCTTTGATCTGGCTGATATTCCGCCAGCACCGCGAGGCATGCCTCAGATTGAAGTCACCTTTGATATTGATGCCAACGGTATCCTAAATGTAAGCGCCAAAGATAAAGCGACTGGCAAAGAGCAGTCGATTGTTATTAAGGCTTCTTCAGGTTTATCGGATGATGAAATCGATGCAATGGTTGCGGATGCCGAAGCCAATGCGGCTGAAGATAAGAAGTTTGAGGAATTAGTTCAGGCGCGCAACACTGCGGACGGACTTGCCCATGCAGCTAAGAAAACTTTGGAAGAGGCGGGTGATAAGGCGTCTGATGAAGAGAAATCAGCGATTGAAGCAGCCATTGCCAAGGTTGAAGAAGCTGTTCAGGGTGATGATAAAGATGCCATGGATGCAGCGGCAAAGGAATTATCTGAAGCCTCAGCAACATTAGCGCAGAAACTTTACGCAGAACAGCAGGCAGAAGCAGGCCCTACTGAAGCGGGTGAGCAGCCGGCAGATGATGCTATGGACGCTGAGTTTGAAGAGGTTGATGAGACTCAGAAAGAGAGCAAGTAAGGTAGAGTCATCTCTTACCTCTCCTAGGCGCGAACATAGTTTCGCGCCTTTATTTATTTTTCTAGGAATAAAAGCTAGTTATGGCAAAACGCGATTACTACGAAGTTTTAGGTGTGGATAAGTCGGCTTCTGATCAAGAGATTAAGAAAGCCTTTCGTCGCGTCGCGATGAAGCATCACCCAGATCGAAACCCAGATGATGCAAGCTCGGGTGAGAAGTTTAAAGAAGCTCAAGAAGCCTACGAAATTCTGGGTGATGGCGACAAAAAAGCGGCTTATGATCGCTTTGGCCACGCCGGCGTGGATGGTAATGCCGGCGCCGGAGGCGGTTTTGATGGCGGCGGTTTCGGCGACATGTTTGGTGACGTATTTGGCGATATCTTTGGCGGTGGCGGCGGTCGACGTCGTTCAGGCCCGGCCAGAGGTGCTGATTTACGCTACGACCTAGAGCTAGATCTTGAAGATGCGGTCAAAGGAAAGACCATTAAAATTGATGTGCCTAGATCAGTTCACTGTAATACCTGTGATGGGTCTGGCGCCCGACCTGGTTCATCACCGGTTACCTGTGGCACCTGTGGTGGTTCTGGTCAGGTGCGAATGTCTCAAGGTTTTTTTCAGGTGCAACAAACCTGTCCAAATTGCGGCGGAACTGGTCAAATTATTGCAGACCCCTGCGTCGATTGTCATGGTCAAGGTGTTCGACAAGAGTACACAAAACTATCTGTGAAAATACCACCAGGTGTGGATACTGGGGATCGTATTCGTCTGGGCGGTAAGGGAGAGGCTGGACCTAACGGTGGACCGGTCGGCGACCTCTACGTTCAGGTGCATGTGAGAGACCATTCAATTTTTGTTCGCGACGGTAGTCATTTGCACTGTGAAGTGCCTATTAGTTTCGCCCAGGCAGCCTTAGGTGGTGTGCTAGAGGTGCCAACATTAACCGGTAAAGTTAAATTAAAAGTGCCGGCAGAAACGCAAAGTGGCAAAGTATTTCGCTTGCGTGGCAAAGGAGTTGATCCTGTACGCGGGGGTGCTACTGGTGATTTATTGTGTCGTGTGATTTTAGAGACGCCGGTCAATCTTAGTGAAGAGCAGCGTGAATTGTTGCAAAGCTTCGATGAAAGCCTTATGGGTAACGCAAAACATTCGCCAAAAACCACCCGTTGGTTTGATGGCGTGAAAAATTTCTTCGATAATCTTACAGGTTAGAGTAGAGTTACCCTTATTTATACAATTTCGGACAATCAAATGATCAATATAGCGATAACGGGTGCAGGCGGACGCATGGGTAAGGCCTTAATTGAGGCAGTTGCTCAAACCGATGGGCTACAACTTAGTGCAGCAATAGAGCGTCCCGATAGCTCGCTGATTGGCGTAGACTCTGGCGAGTTAGCTGGAATAGGGCGCAACCAAATAAACGTTGTCTCATCTTTGCAGGAAGTTATTGATCAGTTTGATGTGCTTATTGATTTTAGTACGCCATTATCCACATCAGCGAATATTGCACTCTGCGCACAGCAGGGTAAGAAAATAGTGGTAGGCACCACCGGATTTGATGATCAGCAGCTACAGAAAATCAATCATGCCAGTGAAAAAACAGCTATATGCATGGCCTCTAATTATGCCACTGGTGTTAACCTGTGCTTTAAGTTAGCTGAGCTAGCCGCTTCGATTCTGGGTGATGAGGTTGATATTGAAATCTCTGAAACACATCACCGTCATAAGGTCGATGCGCCCTCAGGTACAGCTTTATCCCTTGGTGAGTCAGTTGCAGGCGCACTAAATCGTGATCTTAAAAAAGTGGCTGTCTATGGTCGTGAAGGGCAAACTGGTGCCAGAGATCGTCAAACGATTGGCTTTGCAACGCAGCGAGCGGGTGATGTTGTCGGCGATCATACGGTATTATTTGCTGCCGAGGGTGAGCGTGTAGAAATTACCCATAAGGCCTCCAGTCGTATGGCGTTTGCTAACGGCGCACTTCGCGCGGCAAAATGGCTTAATCAGAAGCCGTCTGGCCTGCATAGTATGCAGGACGTGCTGAGCTTAAATATTTAAATTAAGTTGCGTCAATTAATACAAATTTTAGGAAAAATATATTTATCAATGATGGACAAAACAGGTCCATTTGCCCTAAAATGCTTTCTCAGATCCGTTAACAAATAACGGTACTGGTCCGAGAGGTTGCGATACTGAATATTTCTTATAAAAACGAGATGAGACAAATGGTCCCATCTCGTTTTTTTGCAAATAATCAGAAGGCTTTTCGGTTTTATCCTACCAGATAGACTCATTATAATTTAGGAGGTTGTGTGAATTCCCAGACCAATCGGGAGGCTGTTCTTGCGCTCGCAGATGGAACAATTTTCAGAGGTACCGCTA
>CALKMW010000076.1 GCA_938092205.1 uncultured Pseudomonadales bacterium | reverse complement strand
GTAAAATAGAAATTATGCGTTTCATTAGTTTTTCTCCGCTTTATTCAGATAAAGGTCACCCATAGAGCCGCCCGGTATCTGCATGGGATATACATGCTCGGATTTATCCACACAGATATCCATAAATACCACGCGATCCTTATGCGCAAAACATTCACGCATTTTATCTTCAAGATCCTCATAACGTGTCACTTTAATGCCCACATGACCATAGGCTTCAGCTAGGGCAACAAAGTCAGGTAAGGAATCTTCATACAGGCTCTGTGAATATCGGCTACTGTAATTCATATCCTGCCATTGGCGAACCATTCCCAACGCAGAATTATTTAGATTAATAATCTTAACTGGCAAATTATATTGGCTACAGGTGGACAATTCCTGAATACACATTTGAATACTGCCTTCACCAGTAACACAGGCAACCTGAGCCTCTGGATGCGCCAACTGAACACCCATAGCGGCTGGCAAACCAAAACCCATGGTTCCTAGGCCACCAGAATTAATCCAGCGACGCGGCTTATCAAATAAATAATACTGGGCGGCAAACATCTGATGCTGACCAACGTCAGAGGTTATAAAGGCATCACCCTGAGTCTCTTTGTATAACGCCTTAATAACGTCCTGAGGCTTAATGATATCGCCACCACTTGGCTCATAACGACTTGCGGTATAAATACCCTTATCAGCACGCCATTGATCAATCTTCGCCCACCAGTCATTGATCGCTTGTGCGTCCGGTTCAATAGCTAATTCATCGGCGATACTAAGCATCTCATTAAGCACTGAGGTACAGGTACCAACAACCGGAATATGCGCATTAATATTTTTTGAAATTGATGTTGGGTCCACATCAATATGGATAATCGTCGCATTAGGACAAAATTTATCCAAATCATTGGTTACCCGATCATCAAAGCGCGCACCTACAGCAAAAATTACATCTGCTTCATGCATTGCGGTATTGGCTTCAAAGGTTCCATGCATACCTAACATACCAATAAATTGACGATCAGTTGCCGGATAGGCTCCCAAGCCCATTAGCGTATTAGTTACCGGGTAATTTAAACGCTGAGCAAGTTCAACCAACTGCTCAGAGGCATCGTCAAGGATAACACCACCACCGGAGTATATAACTGGCTTTTTAGCCGCTAATAGCGTCTTAACCGCGCGCTTAACCTGCCCACGGTGTCCTTTATTAGTTGGTTGGTAAGAGCGCATCTTAATTGATGCTGGCCACTCATAAGGAACCTTATAGTTTGGGTCTGTTACATCCTTAGGGATATCAACAACTACAGGACCAGGTCTTCCGGTAGAGGCAATATAATAGGCCTTAGCAATGGTTTCTGCTATGTCTTCGGCTCTAGTCACCAAGAAGCTGTGTTTTACGATCGGACGAGATACACCTACCATATCAGTTTCCTGAAAGGCATCTTGACCAATTTTAATTTTTGGAACCTGACCAGAAATAACAACCAATGGAATAGAGTCCATATAGGCTGTAGCAATTCCAGTAATGGCATTGGTTGCACCAGGGCCAGAGGTTACAAGCGCTGTACCTACTTCACCTGTTGAGCGGGAAAATCCGTCCGCTGCATGCACTGCTGCCTGCTCATGGCGAACTAAAAGATGCTCAACATCCTCTTGTCTATAAAGCGCATCATAAATATGAAGTGCTGCACCGCCTGGGTAGCCCCAAACATGTTTTACACCTGCATCTTTTAAGGCGCGAATAACTATTTCACCGCCGGATAAATGTTCCATAATCTGTCCTCTATGTATCTAACTCTTAGGTACAAAACTAAGAGCAAAAGAACCTTTCCCAGTGGTGACTAGGCTGAAACATCAATAGAGATGCCACCGAAGTAGCTAGTTACAGTCACACTGGTAAGTGTTTTGACCGTTCGTAGGGGCTAGGGTAATAGCTCCATCGCTTATGATGACCAACGGTGTGGGTTACACCAGTCTGGTACTTGGACTTAAAATTTAACTCAATACGAGTCAATTTGCGGCTAATTTACCACTTTTTTGCAAGTAGTCAACTAAAACCGCAGAAATTTGCTTAAAAATTAACCAGCTAGCTGGACTGGAATAGTATTTGAGGTGCGCTCAACTGAATTATCTTCATTAAGATAAACCAGCTTTGGCTTGTGCTCTGCGGCTTCCTGTTCATTGAACTGGCCATAGGTTGCAATAATGATGCGGTCACCTACCTGACACAGACGTGCCGCTGCACCATTAATAGAAATAGTGCCTGAGCCTGCCTCAGCAGAAATAATGTAAGTGGTAAAGCGCTCACCATTGTCAACATTATAGATGTCGATTTGCTCAAACTCCTTCATTCCTGCAAGTTTAAGTAAATCCGAATCTATAGCACAGGAGCCATCGTACCAAAGCTCTGCTTGAGTAACGCATGCCATATGTAATTTAGCTTTTAAAAAGGCCGATAACACAGCTTTATCCTAATTTCATTTTGAGCACATTATACCAAGAGAGAATATTGTTTGCGAAAATTGATTACGGGGTTAATCCAAAATAATACTAATATTATCAATTAAGCGGGCGGACTCTGTGTACATAGCACCTAGTATGGTTATTTGGCGATCATCCACAGCTGCAGCTTGCAATGTTTTACTGTTACTTATAGTCACATAATCGATCTTGAAGCCTTCAAGCTCGATGCGTTTTTTGGCTTCGTTTTCTAGCTTTGTAAAGGCTAGATTACCCGCAACAAGCTGCTGAGCTATCGACTCTAAGACTTCTTTTAAAACTTTAACTTTGGGTCGCTCATCTTCATTGATATAGCTGTTTCTTGAACTCATTGCTAAACCGTCGGCCTCGCGATGAATAGGCGCAGCGATTATTTTGACTGGCAGACATAAATCCTCAGTCATACGCTTAATAACGGCTAGCTGTTGATAGTCTTTAATACCAAAAACAGCTTCATCTGGCTGCACTATATTAAATAGCTTACTCACCACAGTGGTAACACCCTCAAAGTGCCCAGGACGACTGGCACCGCATAAGACATCTGTCATGGTAGGACAGATAACTCGACTCTGAGTATCCAGACCATTGGGGTACATTTCGCCATCTTCTGGGTAAAAAAGATAGTCACAACCAACTTGATTTAGCTTTTCACAATCTGAATCGTAGGTGCGAGGGTATTTGTCCCAATCTTCATTAAGTCCGAACTGCAATGCATTGACGAAAATTGAACAAACCACGATATCGTTAGTTTGTTTGGCCTGTTTAATTAAGGCTAAATGGCCTTCATGAAGATTGCCCATGGTGGGAACAAAGCCAATTGATTGTTCGTTATTGCGGTGCTTTCGAAGTATATCCCTAAGACCATTTACCGTATGGAATACCTGCATTGCCATCCCCTATCTTTAAGCGCTCAGCCTGGCGCCTTACTTAGTACTCAGCGAAATTATCAACAGCGAGATTTTCAAAGCGCGTGTATTTACCCATAAACATAAGACGACAGGTGCCTATAGGGCCATTACGCTGCTTGCCTAGGATAATTTCTGCAGTACCCTTATCGGGACTGTCTTCATTATAAACTTCATCTCGGTAGATAAAGGCAATTACATCGGCGTCCTGCTCAATTGCACCAGATTCACGCAGGTCTGCGTTGACTGGGCGCTTATTGGGTCGCTGTTCAACATTACGACTCAACTGTGATAATGCAATCATTGGGCATTCATATTCTCTTGCCAGCCCCTTAAGTTCTCGAGAAATTTGCGAAATCTCCTGAACCCTACCCTCGGAGGCATTACTGCCACTCATCAACTGAAGGTAATCCACCATAATCATTCCAGGCTGGGCTTGCTTATAGAGCTCATCATTATCTGGCTGCGAGTCTGAGCCGTGCTCTTGGTGCCACTGCTGACGCAGTTGCTCAACACGCTCGCGAGTAAATTGCTTAATTCTACTGCGCATTTCTAATGGCGTAATACCGGCAGAATCATCAATGAAAAGAGGTCTATCCTTTAATCTCTGAGCCGCGCTGCTAAGACGTGGCCAATCATCTTCTTGAAGATTACCTGAACGCATTCTAGTTTGATCTATCTTGCCCATTGACGACAGCATTCTAGTGATTAACTGACTAGCAGGCATTTCAAGTGAAAACACCAATACTGGACGATCCTGATGCAGAGTTGCGTACTCAACCATATTCATGGCAAAAGAAGTTTTACCCATAGATGGACGACCAGCTACGATAATAAGATCTGATTTTTGCCAGCCGGAAGTCATATTGTCTAAGTCGGAAAATCCAGTACTTAACCCGGTGATATCGGCGTCGTTTTTAAATAACTCGTCAAGGCGAGCTACTGCATCTTTAATAAGATTATTAACATCTTTAAATCCGCCCTGCTTGGGTCGGTTTTCAATAATTTCTTGAAGTCTAGCTTCGGCTTCGGCTAAAAGTTTGCCGCTGTCCCATCCCACTGGATTGTAGCTTTTTCGCACAATCTCACTAGAGGCTGTAATTAGCTGTCTTACAATTGAACGTTCTAAAACGATCTGGGTGTAGGCTTTGACATTAGCTGAACTGGGTGTGTTTTGCGCTAAATCAACCAGGTACTCTGCACCACCTACTGCACCTAACTCATTAGAATTTTGCAGATGCTCAGTTAGAGTAATAGGGTCAAACGGCTGCCCTTCTGAGGCCAAGCCGGCCATCGCATTGAAAATAGAGCGGTGATCTGCGCCAAAAAAATCATTTTCTCCAAGAACCTCAGCGACTGAATCAAAGGCATCATTCTTTAACATTAGGCCGCCAAGTACTGCCTGCTCCGCTTCAAGAGAATGCGGCAGGGGCTGGCTTATTGTTGGTTCTGCAAAAAGCGCTTCATTCATAGATATGATTTTCTTAAATTATAGACGTAGATTATAGAGCGAGTAGAAGATAAATTAACACAGTGAAATGAAAATATTTTTTTAAAACTAAAACGGCACTGACTCGTTTAAGAATCAATGCCGTTTTGGAACCTGCTGTATGCTGCTGAAAAAGATTTACTCAGCTTCAACAACAACAGTGATTGATTGAGTTACATCTGTATGTAACTGAACCTCAACTGCAAATTCACCGATATTGCGAATTGCGCCTTCAGGCATGTTAATTTCGCTTTTAGAAATTTCACCACCGGCGTTATTCACTGCTTCTTCAATCTCACGAGTTCCAACAGAACCGAAAAGCTTACCTTCATCACCAGCATTTGCAACAATAGTCACAGTACCAACTTCTGCCAACTTATTGGCACGAATTTGCGCTTTTTCCATTTTATTGGCAGCAGCAGCTTCCAAGTCAGCACGACGAGTTTCAAACTCTTCAAGATTAGCTGCTGTAGCGAACAATGCCTTACCCTGAGGTATGAGGTAGTTGCGGCCATAGCCAGCTTTAACATTGGCTAAATCACCAATATTTCCTAACTTACCTAATTTTTCCAATAGAATAACTTCCATCTCTTACACCTCTTTATCTATAAATAGACTCAAGCTTTGGGCTTCTTATACCCTTCTAATCTCGAGCGTAAATCAATTAAACTGTCTATTAAACCCAGTACGACTAATAAAAGTGTTACTGGCTTTCCCACTATAATCATTCCAGCATATAAAAATGCCAACCACTGCTTGCCTTGACCAAATAGTTTAACCGTATAATGAATCAAAGCGATTCCGGCAACAAGCAAAGGCAACGCTGCTATATCTGACCATATCTGGGCGCTTTTCGAAAAAAACTGCCCTGCTAATAAGACTGCAAACAATATCAAAGCAATCTTTGCTTCGACGGTAAAGGCATGAAATTCCTTTTGGAATCCCCCGGGGTTCTGAACCCCAGCCTGCCACCAACGAGCTAGCATCAAACTCATCAAGCAACCAATAGCCAAAATAGTAGCTACCAGCCCAAGCAACATAGACTCTGTAAATACAATTCCTAACTGTGCATCTTGCTCTTGGCTATTAACCGCGTTAAGCATATCTTGAGCCGTAGTAACTAAGCTTGTTACCGATGTTGCCATCAATAAACCAAAGCCTTGAGCACTTACAACCGCTATCACAACAATGGCTAACAGCGTCCATTGCCATGAAGCCATAACCCTGTGCACTTCAGCCGATAGCACCATTAACCCGAGTGAAACTATAGATACAGCAGTTAGCAGTGGGTTTTCCGATCCAGCCTGCTGAAGTAGAACCAGCGCTAGCGACACCCAAAGAAACAAAAGCGTTCCTTCTTTGGCTCCCTTACAGAGGGTAACCAATGCTATTGCAGCTGAGCTAATTAAGGGGAAAAAACTCCCAATTAACGCCACAATTAAAGCCTGCAATCGCCCGCGCAATATAAATTCAGCTAGGGCCTTCAAGTTGGTTTTCCTATCTTAGCTGTGGCTATCAGTGTATGGCAGTAAAGCTATATAGCGCGCACGCTTAATGGCTTCTGACAATTCACGCTGATAACGTGCTTTTGTACCTGTAATTCTGCTAGGTACAATTTTTCCTGTTTCTGATACATAGCCTTTAAGGGTATCGAGATCTTTATAATCAATCTCGGTAGCACCCTCGGCACTAAAACGACAGAATTTTCTTCTACGAACAAATCTAGCCATTATTCTTCTCCTTCCGCTGCTGGGGCTTCTTCTGCTGGAGCTTCCTCTGCAGGAGCCTCTTTCGCTGCTGCTTCAGCCTTAGCTGCCGCTTCTGCTTTTTCTGCTGACTCTTTAGCTTTTGCTGCCTTATGGCGCTCACGCGCTTCTTTATCAGCCTTCTCAGCATTTTCTTGCTTCATGATAGGCGAGTCTTCTGTAATAGCTTCATCACGACGGATAACCATGCTTCTAAGCACAGCGTCGTTGTATCTGAAAGAAGAATTTAACTCATCAAGAATATCTTGATCACACTCTACATTCATAAGAACATAATGTGCTTTGTGAATTTTATTGATTGGGTAAGCTAGTTGACGACGTCCCCAGTCTTCTAGACGGTGAACGGAACCTTTTCCAGCTTCGATAGCAGATGTGTATCTCTCTACCATACCGGCAACTTGCTCGCTCTGATCTGGATGGACCAGAAACACTATTTCGTAATGACGCATTGTATCTCCTCATGGATTAAAAAGTCTCCCGCTAACACCAACCTGATGATGCAGTGAGACAAGGAGTGCCTGAGATAAATAAATTGTTACAGCTCAGACCCTTCAAGCCGCGCGATTATAGAGATTTGCGGCTCAGGTTGCAACACCGAGGTTGTGACCAGTTTATTACTAGGAGGACTTTGAATCTGAAGAACTTAGAATTGTTAAGATTGATGCCACATTTGTCTTGGGCTTTTTGAGCAGCATGGTAATAGCTATCTCCTCCATTGCAACCAAGACATGGAAGACAATTACTAATCTAAAGAATGTTTGCTCATCATAAAGAACTAACAGATAGAAGGCGGGTGCAATTAATACGGCCGCCAACTTTGCACCCCACGTATGGTAGCTTGGAAAGCTAGAAAAACGCACCAGAGCTACGACAACAGGCAATACATAACTTAGTGTGGCGGCGACGAGGTAGAGAAATTGCTGATCAAAAATAGTTGGCCATATCAGGTTTAGCCCTAATATCATCATTGCATAGGTCGCCATATCTGCCCAACTATCCAAACGCGCGCCAAACTCTGTAACCTGCTGTAGTTTTCTAGCAAAATAACCATCAAGCATATCGCTCAATAGGCAAATCCCCAGCAGCAACAGAAATAATTGGCCTTCATTTAGGCAGGCCGCAACGACAAGTACCGGCACTAATGCCAGTCTCAGCAGGCTTAACAGGTTGGGTATAGAGTAAATATTTTTATCCACAGTAATTGCTTCTCGACCCATTTGACTAGTAACACTAGTCTAGCCCTAATGATGCCAAGAATAAATACTTTAGCTACGCTGCCTTACCGCCTCAAACAAACAAACTCCTGCGGCAACAGATACATTAAGACTGCTAACCTTTCCTGCCATTGGTAACTTAGCCAAAAAATCACATTGGTTTGTCACCAATTGGCGCATACCTGTGCCCTCAGAGCCCATGACCATAACAATGGGACCAGTAAGATCCACATCATAAATAGTCTGCTTAGCCTCGCCAGTAGTGCCAACAGCCCAGACCCCTCTTGCCTGAAGATCTTTTAGGGTTCTGGATAAATTTGTCACAACCACCAAAGGGATTGTCTCAGCTGCACCCGATGCAACCTTAGAGACAACGGCAGTTAAACCCACGGAGTTATCTTTGGGAACGATAACCGCTTGAACCCCAGCACCTTCAGCAGAGCGCAAACAGGCTCCAAGATTGTGCGGATCTGTCACACCGTCAAGCATCAAAAAAAAGCCCTGAGGTCCGTGTTGTTCAACCAATTTAGCGAGATAATTTTCATCATAGGTTTCACCCTCTTTACATAGCGCCGCCACCCCCTGATGACGCCCATCAACCAATGAATCTAAATTCTGTGCAGTTGACCACTGAATAGCAACGCCATGTTGATCAGCTAAATTTAACAGCTTTTGTAACCGTGCATCTTGGCGCGCCCTCACAACCCTAAGCTCTTTTACTCGCTCAGGCGATGTTTTTAGAATCGACTGCACTGCGTGAATACCAAAAATCCAATCCAAGTTAGCTCTCCTAGAGTACTTTTTGTTGCAACATTATATTATCAATTGCACATTGTACTGGCTTTGTGCAGAATCCTGCTATTAATCTGCTACTGATTTTGGAGATTTAACATTAAACCCTGTTTAGAATTTCATGAATTACCCAACGCCGGTCTTTTTCGACGTCTTGCCGCATTGGTCTATGATGCCTTTTTACTGTTTGCCATTACATTTGGCTATGGTGCAGTTCTTCTCGTCATTAAGATAATTGCCTTCGGCACCGAAGGGCTTGAGGACATTCAGCCGAATGCCTTTATTCAATTGCTGAGCTTTTTTGGCTGGATAGCCTGCCTGATGGCTTATTACTATATCTGTTGGCGCAAACAGGGACAAACTCTTGGCATGAAAGCTTGGCGACTGCGACTGCAGCAGGCCAATGGTGATCTCGCCACGCAACAGCAATGCCTAAAGCGCTGTCCTATGGCTTTTTTATCTTTAGCTAGTGCCGGTTTAGGGTATTTTTACTGCTTAATACCGCCACATAAGTCTTGTGCACATGATATTTTCACTCATACTCAGGTGGTAGTTTTAGAGAAGCCATGATTGCACAGACTGGACACGGCAATAACTAAGCTTTTAACCAGCACGTCGTAAGAGTATAAAACCTATAGCAAAACAGAGAATAATTGGGGTTAAAATAGCCAGCATGGGTGGCATTTCAAATACGATACTTAAAGGCCCTAGAATATCTGAAAGCAACTTAAAGCTTATACCAAACAAGACCCCTACAAACACTCTAAAGCCCACTGTAGCCTGTCGCAATGGGCCGAATACAAAGGCGATACCCACCAACACCAAACTAAAGATTGCCAGAGGTTGTAGCACCTTGCTCCAGAAGGCTAATCTATATTGTGCCGAATCTGCTTTGCGCTCTTCTAAAAATGCAATGTGGTTATTGAGTGAACCTGCAGACAGTGCCTCAGCTGGTAGAATATTTAACGCTAATACCTCGGGAGTTAATTCAGTCTGCCATTTTCGCGTCACCCATTTTCTGGTGTAGGTTTGCTGTTCTACAAACAATGTACTAGATACATTTTCCTCAACCCAAAAGCCTTCGCTAGTATTGAAGGTAGCTCTGGATGAAAAACTTGCCTCTTGCAACTCGCGCAGTTCGTTAAGTTTGTAGCGGGTAACACCAAACAAAACGCCACCGGGGAAAACTGCATTAAAGTGAATAAACTCATTGCCCTCCTTCGCCCAAAAGCCAGAAGTTGAATCTAATGCCGACTCACCTTTACGCAAATATTCTCGTTTACTATCGGCTAACTGATCTAGATAAGGTGAAAAATACTCGCCAATCAATGCTGCTAGCAGAATAAATACAAGCACCGGCTTAAACACTAGGTAGACAATACGCATTAACGAGACCCCTGCTGCGCGCATAACTACAACTTCACTGTTAGTGGCAAGCATGCCCAGCCCAACTAAGCAGCCAATTAATGATGCCAATGGAATATATTCGTAAATAGTAGAGGGTAACTTTGTCGCCGTATAGATCAACACATCGACGAATTGATAATTGCGCCTAATATCACCCATTTGATCAATGATGCTGGCTACTACATCCAAGCCAACGATAGCTGTCAGCGCCACAGCAATGGCCGACAAAACATTGATTCCAATATAATTCGAAAGTCGCCGACTCATTAATTGCCACCCCGCTGAGTAAATCGCAATATACCCTGCATAGAAGCGCGTATTTTTTCAGAAAAAATAAGCACTAAAGCAAGAATTAAAAACACTAGATGAACTGGCAGTAAGCTTATAGTTACAGGTAGGCTTCCAGACTCAAGCGCGCCGCGCAAAGTATTGAGTGATACCAGATAGGCAAAATATAATAGTACCGCTGGCAGAATCCGTGCAAATCGGCCTGTCCTTGGGTCAATTCGACTTAGAGGAACAGCTAACAGGGTTACAATTAGCATCATAATGGGTATTGAAAAACGCCATTGCAAAGCGATTCGATGCTCAATTTCGGCAGAATTCATCAACGCTTTAGTGGTCATAGCATCCGTGGCTGTATCTTCAGATAGCTCTTCCGGCGGAGCTAACTTTGTCCCAAACTCGTCAAAATAAGTCACTTGATAATCATGCCTACCGGGAATGCCTTCGACGCGATAACCCTTTTTAAGCGATAAATAACGATCATCTGTTTCTCTCGCCTTGGTTTGTATGCCACTATCTGCAATAACCAATACTAGACTGGCTTCGGAAGATTCATTTGCCTCTATAGTTGCCGACATAAATACATTTTCTAGCTCTCGGTCTTCAGATATAGCATTAACCCATGTCACGCCTTTACCACCGCGAAGTGAATAGAATTTTTTTTCCATCACTCGATCAAGTTCACTTTTCTGCTCTTGAATAGTAAAGATAGCTTCAGCCTTTTTAATCCCTACCGGTGTGACATACAAGCTGAGATAGCCAACCACTATGGCTAGAAAAGAGGCGACAATAAACGTGAACGATAATAGCTTTCTTTCAGAGAAGCCACAGGCCTTTAGGACACTCATCTCATTTTCAACATAGAGACGACCAAAGGTAAGAAGTACCGCCAAAAAGAATGCCAAAGGTAAGGTAAGCTCCAGAAATCCCGGAATGCGATAACCAATTACTGCAAAAATAACCTCGGGATCCATATTGCCCGACAGAGCATTGGCGAGATATTTTACAAATCGACCACTAATAAGCACCATCAATAACACAACACAAACTGCGCTGGTTACTGATAAAAGCTCACGACTTAAATAACGAAAAATAATCACGAGATTCAGCTTAAACTCTTGGGTGTAATCGTACTAAGTGGTATGGTTCTGTTAACATTTTTCTCTTTCAACTTAGTTACCTAATGGATATTTTATGAAGTTTACTGCATCTTGCGCCGAACTGTCAGGTTTAAAAGCAGATTCTCTTATTCTCCCTACCGGCTTAACCCTAAACAATAACGCAAAAACAATTGATCAGCGCTCTAATAATGCCATTTCGTCTGTCATTGCATCAGGTGAATTTGGTGGTAAATTAGGGCAAGTCACTGTATTGAATCTTCCCAGTTTAGATATAAAACGAATAATTCTATTAGGAACTGACGGGCTATCCAATCAAAGGCAAATAAAAAAAGCGGTGAATGCTGCCTGTGTTGCATTGAAAAAAACAAGAGTAAAGACAGCAATGTGGATCGGTGGCGATATAGGTGATGATCTTAAAGCAGAAGCATCTATTGTTGCTCAATCGATCAATACCTCTCTGTATAACTATAAAAAACAGACCACAGATGAAGCCTCAGATTTTGAGTCACTGATCTTTTGGTCTACTAAAAAATCCGCTAACCATGCTGTCGAGGCCAGCCTTGAATACGGGGCAGCGGTCGGCGACGGCATGAATACTGCCCGACAACTAGGAAACCTTCCTGCCAATATCTGCACCCCTAGCTATCTAGCCGAACAAGCAGTCAGCCTTGGCAACAAAAAATTAAAAAAGGCCACTATTACAACAGAAATTTTAGATCGTAGTCATATGCAAAAGCTTAAGATGGACTCGCTGTTATCAGTTGCAGAAGGATCAGATGAACCACCCAAGCTTATTGTGCTCAATTATCAAGGTGCAGAATCAAACAAAAAACCGGTTGTGCTTGTGGGCAAGGCTGTAACCTTTGATTCTGGCGGCATCAGCCTAAAACCTGGGCGTGGCATGGACGAAATGAAATATGATATGTGTGGCGGCGCTTCAGTTTTAGGCGTAATGAATAGCCTATCTCAATTGCAATTACCGATTAACGTCGTGGGCATTATTCCAGCCACAGAAAATATGCCCAATGGTGGTGCTACAAAACCCGGTGATGTCGTCACCAGCATGTCAGGACAAACTATTGAAATTCTTAATACTGATGCCGAAGGGCGTCTAATCCTTTGTGATTCTCTAACCTATGCCGCAAAATTTGATCCCGACACCGTAATTGATATTGCTACATTAACTGGCGCTGTAATCAGCGCATTGGGCAAAGTAGCCTCAGGTGTCTTATCTAATGACCAACAACTTGCCGATGATCTTATCGAATGTGGCACTCAAAGTGCTGACCCCGTGTGGCAACTGCCCCTGTGGGAAGAATACGACGAGCTACTAAAAAGCAACTTTGCTGACATGGCGAATATTGGCGGCCCTCAGGCTGGAACCATTACCGCTGGCTGTTTTCTTGCACGTTATGCTCAAGACTACAAATGGGCGCATTTAGATGTTGCCGGAACGGCATGGGTATCCGGAGGTAATAAAGGCGCCACCGGACGTCCGGTACCCTTACTAATGGAATATCTGCGTCAGAAAAGCGAATCTGTCAGTGACTAAAACTACATTTTATAAGCTAGCTAGCACGGCACCTACACTTAAATTTGTCTGTCAGCTAATTAAAAAAGCCTATAGCGCCAAACAACAGGTACTCTGTTTAGTCGACAATGATCAAACCGCGGAACAGCTAGATCAATTATTGTGGGAGTTTGAAGCAGAAACTTTTATTCCTCATGGCATTGGTGTTGATAAACATCCTGTAGCGATTAGCTCAGTGGCAGAACCGGGCGAACATCATCAGATATTGATCAATTTACAAGGGGAAATCCCCACCTGGTTTAGTCGTTTTGAGCGGGTGATTGAATTGGTGCAGCCCGAATCAGAGCATGAGCAGTTCAAACGTGAGAACTTTCGCTTTTATAAGGCGCGCGGTTATGCGCTAGATTTTCATGATTTGACCAATAGTTTTTCATAAATAAAAATTAAAAAAATACGGACATTAGCACTATTTAATCAAGCGAATGGACTAGCCCCAGGTTGCCCATAGACTTATAATTGCCGGTCTAAAAAATAACCACAATTTAAAAATTAACTGAGATAAGTAATGGATAAAACATTTGCCCCCCAAGATATTGAAGACAAGTGGTATAAAACTTGGGAAGACAGTGGTTATTTTGCTCCCAGCGGCGAAGGCGAGCCTTACAGTATTGTAATCCCACCACCCAATGTTACCGGCAGCCTTCATATTGGTCATGCTTTACAACACAGTATTATGGATGCGCTAACCCGCTATCACCGTATGAAGGGTAAAAACACCCTATGGCAGGTAGGTACTGATCATGCCGGGATTGCTACGCAGATGGTGGTGGAACGGAAATTAGCTGCGGAAAATCAACCGGGCAAAGAGGAACTAGGCCGCGAAAAATTTGTTGAAAAAATTTGGGAGTGGAAAGAGCAATCTGGCGGCACTATTACTCAGCAGATGCGTCGCTTGGGCAACTCGGTGGATTGGGATACTGAACGCTTCACCATGGATGATGGATTCTATGGTGCCGTACAGGAAGTCTTTGTTCGTTTGTATGATCAAGGCTTGATCTATCGCGGCAAGCGCTTGGTTAATTGGGACCCTAAACTCAATACTGCCATTTCTGACCTAGAAGTAGAAAACCGTGAAACCAAGGGTAAGATGTGGCACCTGCGCTACCCTCTTGCCAATGGTGTTAAAACCTTAGATGGCAATGACTATATTGTTGTAGCAACGACTCGACCGGAAACCATGCTCGGCGATACCGGCGTTGCAGTAAACCCTGAAGACCCTCGTTACAAAGACTTAATTGGTAAGTTTGTAGAATTGCCATTAGTCGGTCGATTAATTCCTATTGTCGGCGATGAGCACGCGGATATGGATAAGGGTACTGGCTGTGTAAAAATCACCCCGGCCCATGATTTTAACGATTATGAAGTGGGCCAACGTCACAACTTGCCCATGATTAATATCCTTACATTTAAGGCCGATATTCGCCATACAGCTGAATGTCTCAATTCCGATGGCAGTCAAAATAGCGAAATGAATGATAGCTTGCCAGAAAAATATCAGGGCATGGAGCGCTTTGCCGCGCGACGTGAAATTGTTGCTGATATGGAGGCATTAGAATTACTTGTATCGATTGAAGAGAACGATATGACTGTGCCCTACGGCGATCGTGGCGGCGTGGTTATTGAACCTATGCTAACCAACCAGTGGTATGTTGATGCTAAGAAGCTAGCTGGACCAGCAGTATCAGCGGTTGAAGATGGGCAAATTAAGTTTGTGCCGCAACAATACGAAAATATGTATTTTTCGTGGATGCGAAATATCCAAGACTGGTGTATTTCACGCCAACTATGGTGGGGACATCGAATCCCTGCTTGGTATGACGAGGCTGGCAATGCCTATGTTGGTAACAGTGAAGAATCTGTCAGACAAAAACATAATTTAGGTGATGCAGTACTTACCCAAGACCCCGATGTTTTGGATACTTGGTTCTCGTCTGCTCTATGGACTTTTGGCACCCAGGGCTGGCCGGAACAGACTGAGCGTCTGAAAAACTTCCACCCTACCGATGTACTGGTCACCGGTTTTGATATTATTTTCTTCTGGGTAGCACGGATGATTATGATGTCGATGCACCTAATTAAAGATGAAAATGGCAAACCTCAGGTGCCCTTCCATACTGTATATGTAACCGGTTTGATCCGCGATGAGCAGGGTCAAAAGATGTCTAAATCAAAGGGTAATGTGTTAGATCCATTGGATATGATTGATGGCATCGATATTGAAGATCTAGTTGAAAAGCGTACCGGCAATATGATGCAGCCTCAGCAAGCTGAGAAGATTGCCAAACGAACACGCAAACAGTTTAAAGATGGTATCGAGCCCCATGGTACTGACGCATTGCGCTTTACCCTATGTGCTCTGGCCTCAACTGGTCGCGATATTAATTGGGATATGAAACGCCTTGAGGGTTATCGTAACTTCTGCAATAAAATCTGGAATGCTGCACGCTATGTGTTGATGAACGGCGAAGAACATAGCTGCGGCCAAAATGGTGAAGCTTACAAACTAAGCCTAGCTGATCGCTGGATTATTTCTCGCTTGCAACAGGCTGAAACCGATGTCATTGCAGCGATTGATAGCTATCGCTTTGATTTGGCCGCACAGGCACTTTATGACTTTGTATGGAATGAATATTGCGATTGGTATTTGGAACTTTCGAAACCAGTGCTTTGGGACGATAACGCTGACCCCGAACTTCAACTAGGTACACGTCGCACCCTAGTTCGTGTTCTAGAGACAGTATTGCGTTTAAGTCACCCGATTATGCCCTTTATTACTGAAGAAATATGGCACAGTCTCGCACCCCTAGCAGGTATCAAGCTTAATAGTGACGGTGACAGTATTATGCTACAACCCTACCCCATTGCCGATCAATCACTGGTCGATCAAGCGGCTATTGATGATATTGAATGGGTGAAGCAAGTGATTGTTGGAGTACGAAACGTTCGTGGCGAAATGAATATATCACCAGCAACATCACTGGCAATTTACTTCACCCGCGGTGATGCCAACGATAAACGTCGACTTGAAGAAAATCAGCAGTATCTGTGTAAGCTGGCTAAGCTGGAGTCTATTACTTGGCTAGATAACCCAAATGATGCACCTCTAAGTGCAACCGCACTAGCTGGCGATCTAGAGATTCTAGTACCCATGGCAGGCTTAATCGATGTTGATGCAGAACTAAAACGTTTGACCAAAGAAATTGAAAAACTTTCTGGCGAGGTTAAGAAGCTTTCTGGGAAATTAAGCAACGAAAAGTTTGTCGCCAATGCCCCGGCTGAGGTGGTAGCTAAAGAGCGCGATAAATTGGCTGAAATGCAAGGCTCGGTAGAGCAGCTTACTACTAAGCAAAGTGCGATTGCCGAAATGGCATAGAAGATGACTTTGTAGATGGCGCATAACCTCAACACTCAGCAACAGGAAGCATTAAAATACGTTGATGGACCCCTGCTTGTTCTAGCAGGTGCAGGCAGTGGTAAAACCAGTGTAATTACCGGCAAGATCGCCTATCTTGTAAAGCAATGTGGCATACCCAGTCGCAATATCTACGCGGTGACCTTTACTAATAAGGCCGCCCGAGAAATGAAAGATCGTGTATCCAAGCTACTATCTGGCGCTGACTCTAAGGGACTTTCGGTCTCCACCTTTCACAATCTAGGTTTGAAGATTATTCGCCATGAGATTAAAAAGCTGGGCTTCAAGCCTGGGTTTTCAATTATGGACCAAGAGGATTGTCGCAATATCCTAAAAGAGCTATTAGTTCGCCACTCAGACCTTGATGAAAAGCTCATCGACAATATCCAATACACCATTTCTGATTGGAAAAATTCGCTGCTCGAACCGGGCCAAGCGGTCAGCGCCGCCAATAGTACCGGTGAGCAGACTATTGCTATGCTCTATGAGCGTTACCAACGAGCACTGCGCGCCTACAATGCAGTAGATTTTGATGACCTTATTATGATTCCAGTGTGCCTGTTTCGCGAACAGCCTGAGGTATTAGCCAAGTGGCAACAACGAATTCGCTACATGTTAGTCGATGAATATCAGGATACTAATCTTGCGCAATATGAACTAGTACGAACCCTAGTCAAAGAGAAACAAGCACTGACAGTCGTAGGTGATGACGATCAATCTATTTATGCTTGGCGCGGGGCACGGCCAGAAAATTTAATGCAGCTGCAAGAGGACTTCACTGCCCTAAAAGTGATAAAACTAGAGCAAAATTATCGCTCAACTGGGCGAATTTTAGCGGCGGCAAACCAGTTGATTGATAATAACCCTCACCTTATCCAAAAAGCCTTGTGGAGCGAATTGGGTCCCGGCGATCCTTTGCGCTTTATTATTAGCGACAATGAGGAGCGTGAGGCCGAGCGCGTGGTCAATGAGATTATTGATATGCGTCTTAAAAGACGCTGTAAGTACAGTGACTTTGCGATTCTCTATCGTGGTAATTATCAGTCCAAACTACTAGAGCTAAAACTTCAAACACAAAATATTCCTTACGATATTACTGGCGGTCAGTCGTTTTATGCTAAGACCGAAATCAAGGATGTTATGGCCTATCTGCGGCTTATCATCAACCCAGATGACGATAATGCCCTTTTGCGAATTATCAATACGCCAAGACGGCAAATAGGCCCTACCACACTAGAGCGACTAGGCGAGTATTCCAATAAGCGTCAAATCTCACTATTGGACGCTATTGATGAAGTCGGCCTCAGCGCTACTGTACCCAGTGCCAATTTACAGCGCTTACAGAAATTCAAGCGATGGGTCGAATCTGTGGCACGCAATATCTATGGCAATCAACCTATAGCCGCATTACGCGAAATGCTTGAAGATATAGATTACCAAGATTGGTTGCGTCAAAACGCTAGCAGTGAAGCCGCAGCCAATAAACGCTGGGAAAATATTAACCTGTTAATTGGCCAAATTGATCATGCGCTAAAAGACAACGATAGCGATACAGTCACGGCCGATAAAAACCCAATCGAAGCCGCTATTTCAAAGATTATTCTGCGTGATATATTAGATCGAGAGCAAGAAGAATCGGCTGATGACAAGGTGCAGATGTTAACCTTGCATGCCGCTAAAGGTCTCGAGTTCTTGCATGTGTTTCTTATTGGTATGGAAGAAGATGTTCTACCCCATCGGAATAGTATTGAGGGTGATCAGATTGAAGAAGAACGCCGCCTGGCCTATGTGGGTATTACTCGCGCTCAACGCACCTTAACCATGACTAGCGCCGCACAAAGAACTCAATTTGGTGAAACCAGTGCCACCACACCTAGCCGCTTCGTCGACGAACTACCCCAGGATGACCTGGTACGTATGGGCGGCAATAGTGAGGCCAGTGCTGAACAGAACCAAGCCGCAGGCGAAGAGTCTCTTGATGCGCTTAAATCTCTATTTGCGTAAACTCTTTATATTTATAGCTATAATTAAAATTCAATGGTTTATTTTTGTATTAAATAGGATGAAAAAAAATTAATTAATTGTTTGAATATAAAAAATAATTTGAAGTTATGGATAACTATCGAATTTCATGGAGCTGATTATGCGTTTTCTAGCTTTTATGCTGATACCTATTGTTCTAGCTAGCTGTAGTGATAGCCCTGGTACTAAAGCTTTACCAAATAGAGTCGACAGCCAAATACCCCAAAAATCAAACTGGGTTCCGGGTGAGTACCTTCCCTCAGAAAATTTCGCCAATCAATGCGAAAGCCCGCGTTTAAATACCGATTATCAGGATCTTATCGGCACCTATAAGGATGAAAATAACTGGATTCGCTCCTGGAGCCATGAAACCTATCTTTGGTATAACGAACTGCCGGATATAGACCCATCTTCTATTCAAGATGCTGAAGAATACTTTAATCAAATGAAGACCAGCGCAACGACTAATTCAGGGGAGCCAAAGGATCAATTTCACTATACCCAAAATACGGAAGATTATATTCAATATGCCCAATCTGGCGTAACCCCAGGTTACGGTTTTAACTATATACTTACTCAACCTACCCCTCCTAGAAAAGCAAAAATTATTTATTCTCAAATAAATAGTCCTGCATCAATAAAGGAAATTCGTCGCGGTGCGGAAATTATCAGCATTGACGGCGAAGCGCTCATCGATGGTGACTCAGATATAATTAATGCAGGTCTTAAACCCTCAAACCCAGGCGAAACTCATACCTTTGTCATTAAGGACCTAAGTTCAACGACTACGCGTACAGTTGATCTTGTTAGCATTGCATTTACCGAAAACCCCATACACACCAATGGCATTATTAAGAGAGCTAATATAAAAATTGGCTACATAGTACTAAATACCTTTGCTACCGCTTCAGCAGAGAGGCAATTAGTAGAAACAATTTACTTACTAAAGCAAAATCAGATTGATGAATTGATTATAGATTTACGCTATAACGGTGGCGGCTATCTAGATATTTCAGCGGAGCTAGGTAGCATGATTGCTGGCATTGACGCCTCAAACCAAACTTATACCGAATTGTTATTTAATGATAAACGCCATGTACAAAATAAAATTATTCCATTTCCTTCTACAACATATGGTATAGCCAAGTCTTATCCAAGTGGTATGCCACTGCCTACCCTTGATTTA
>CALKMW010000075.1 GCA_938092205.1 uncultured Pseudomonadales bacterium | reverse complement strand
TAAGATTATTAAAGCTTAATAATTGTCACCAAAATAGGGCATAATTTTGTCCACAGAAGCTGTGGATAACTTTGTGGATGACTAGTATAAAAAGTGCATTTAAGCCAGAAAAACCACGGCATTTATACAGATTGATTAATTTTTGAACACCTAAAAATTACTATAAAAAACAATGACTTAAAAAATCTTAAAGTATAAATCAATAACTTACAGTGCATTTATAAGGTTAGCTATAAAGAAATAAGCCTATCTGTGGAAAAAGAGACATAGATTAAGAAATAAAACAATAAGTTTCTTGCCCAGATAAGACAAAAAGAAAAACTAAAGATGGACTATAGCGCACTCAAATGCAGCCAGTCAAACCCTTCTTCTTGATCTGCGTAAATAATATTTGCTGCGCCCTTATAAACGTTTTCGATGGATGCCTTAGCTAGCTGTTTACTATTATTACTAAGGCTAATATGACCAATAACTAACTGTTGAATACAGCTATGATCAATAACATTTAGTAAGTCCGCCGTTTGCTGATTATTTAAATGTCCCCACTGCCCGCCTACACGGTCTTTTAAAAATCTTGGATAAGATCCAGATTGAAGTAATTGAAGATCATGATTAGCCTCAAGCAGCAAGCCATTACAGCCACTATATTGTTCAATTATATAGGGGGTAATAGAACCAACATCAGTTAGAATACCAAAACGACTATTGGCATCCTGAAGAATAAATTGGACGGGTTCATTAGCATCATGGGGGACTGGTATAGGCTTAACTTCTATATCGCCTATTTTAAATGCTTTATGGCTATCGATAAGGTTAATCCCCAAATAGCTGTTAGCATCTAATCCTGAAGCTCTAAGGCAGCCTGAGGTGATATATATGTCAATAGAATATCGAGTTGCAAGGGGAAGTACCCCCTTCCAATGATCACTATGCTCATGAGTTACTAAAATAGCATCTATATCATTGGGTGTTTTATTTAGCCGCTCTAAACGCCTAACACAGTCTTTAACAGAAAAACCACAATCGATCATAATGCAGGTATTATCAGATTGGATAATTGTAGAATTACCCTTACTGCCACTACCAAGGGAGGCAAAACGCACCTATTCTTTCCCCTTATGACATATTACTTCTGACTATATACAGAAGCTTTAGTGCCTGATCCTTAGTAAGACTATCGCCATCAATACTAACGATTCTAATTTCAACAGACGATTCGACTTGCTTGACTAAAATACGATAATTAGCGACTAAAACATTATCTTTTTCAGCAGAAGTAAACCAACGGCTTATACCTGAGGATTCCTGATCAACCATGTCGTCTGAATAATTAACAAGCAGTAAACCCTGTTTAGTATCTTGATCGATAACAGTGAAACCACCGCGAGCGGCAGAATAGTTGATAGACGCCCAAGCTCTATCAAAAGATAGATTGACTAGAATATAGGGGTCAGCAACCTCTGGGTCTATGATTTCAACCTTAGATTCACCACCAATATCCTGGGCAAGTAGCGATACTGATGCATAATCAGGCTGAGCCACAAGTTGATTTGCGATAAAGCTCACCATATCCTGTTCTTTTGTATCTAAATTTGATGACGTCGGCCAATTCTCATCGACTTCGCTATCAATTGATTTTAATTGGTGTAAGACAGATATTTCAGTGCTATTTAACTGAACCCCAGGTGTTATAGATAATCTAAATCTATGAACACTGTCTGGATCAGAGTTGTAACTAAGCCATGTAGTTTCGATAACGCCCGCTGAGCCGTCAACTTTTACCGAGCCAATACCATTTCTATTCAATATATTGCGTACTCTTGGCCAGAGTTCACTGGGTTTGTTATTGATCAAAATCCATCTTTTATCATCAATTCTTTGAATTTTTACTAATTGTTCAAATGCATTAACAGAAATGGGTTGCGGCCTTGGAACTTCTGCGGCACTAACAGCAGAAATATCGCCTGATACGGTGGGAATAGAATATAACTGACCTAATCGGGCAGAACTCAACTGTTCAGGAACAACCAGAACCTGAGTTTCCGGTGACAAAAGATAATCATTGCTATTGTCTTCTATACCTAGCCAACTACAACCGGTAAGTAAAAAGAAGCCTAGCACTGTTACTTGAGAGATATTATTCATGCAATGTAAACCTACTACCCTTTGAATTGTTATTTTTTAAACCAAAGATACTGCTTTAAGCGCCTGTAAAACTTTGACTTGATTAGGCTCGGAAAGTTGCGTTAATGGTAGTCGAATTGCATCGTTTATTAATCCCTGCTGGCTAACTGCCCATTTAACCGGAATAGGGTTTGATTCAACAAACATTGCATCATGAATCCTAAGCAACTGCTGATCAATAGCATGTGCTTGTTCAGAATTCTTATTGAGCGCTGCCTCACACATTTGCGCCATCAATTTTGGTGCGACATTTGCTGTTACCGAAATGTCACCATGCCCACCCATAAGCATTAGTTCGCATGCACTGTGGTCGTCACCAGAATAGATAGCAAAACCCTGAGGTGATTTATCAATCAAAAATGACGCACGACTCAAATCTCCTGTGGCCTCTTTAATTCCTACAATATTGGGAATTTCACTTAAACGAATAACCGTTTCAGGTAACATATCACAGGCAGTTCGCCCAGGTACATTGTATAAAATCTGGTCTATATCAACTGCCTCAGCAACCGCTTTATAATGTTGATACAAGCCTTCTTGAGTTGGCTTGTTGTAATAAGGGGTAACTAATAAACAGGCATCAGCACCAGCTTTTTTTGCAGCACTAGTTAGCTCGATTGCTTCTCTAGTGCAGTTTGCCCCAGTTCCAGCAATAACAGGGATTCGTCCATTAGAGATTGCCACAGCCTTCTTAATTACTCGACTATGCTCTTCAACACTTAATGTAGCAGATTCTCCAGTAGTGCCAACGGCAACCAATGCATGAGTGCCTTGCTCAATATGCCATTCAACTAGGCGTTCTAATGCATCCCAGTCTACGTCCAGACTGTCGGGGATCATTGGCGTCACTAGGGCGACAATACTTCCAGTAATCATCTTTGTTCCTTTAGCTGTGATTCCATTAACTATTAGTAATTCTAGCAAATGGTGATTAATTCTTTATATAAAAATCCGACTCTCCAGGGGGACGAGTCTTAAACCGACGATGAGCCCAAAGATACTGTTCCGGTTGCAGTCGAACAAAACTCTCAACAAGAGAGTTAACTCGCGCAGCATCAGCAACATCATCACCTGCTGGAAAGTCTTCAAGTGCAGGATGCACGGTAATCTTATAGCCCTGCTTGCCAGGCAATCTTACATGGGTAAAGGGCACAACAGTAGCGCCTGTTTTCTCGGCTAATCGAGCTGTGGCATAAACAGTGGCGGCCTGAATGCCAAAAAATGGCGCAAATACACCCTGTTTTATCCCATAATCTTGATCTGGAGCATACCAAACTGTTCGGCCAGCCTTAAGCGCTTTCATAGTGCCGCGAACGTCTCTGCGCTCATAAAGCCGGCTATTACCCGTGCTTTTATGCAATCTACCCTTTATTTGAATAAAATCATAAATGGGATTGTTATGAGCACGATACATACCATCTCTGTCCCAGACCATCGAAATAGCTGCAGCACCTACTTCAATGGTTGTGTAATGAATGCTTAGAAGGATTATCCCCTTCCCTTCAGCTTGCTGTAAATGCTCTAGACCTTCAAACTGTAATAGCTTTGAGAAACGTTTTTTAGGCCACCACCAAGCCATTCCCAACTCCATAATAGCGATACCCATATTAATGAAGTTTTCACGTAATAAGTTCTCTTGCCGTGCCCTATCAAGCTCAGGGAAGCAGAGCTGTATGTTGGTTCTAGCAATGTGTTTTCGATGGGTTGGCAATCTATAAAGAAATAAGCCAATAAATTTGCCCAATACCAGCAATCCACTAAAGGGAAGAAAGACTGCCATTCTCCAAAAGGCAAAATAAATCCAAGTTTTCAACAAACTTGGATTTAAAAAGCCTAATTGAAATTTTGCACCCTTAGCATTCATAAAATGGCACTTAAGCTATTAAACCATGTTAGTAATTGGGACGTCCGGATTTACATCGGCATCATAGTCAACACCGCCAATCTCAAAGCCAAATAGATTCAAGAACTCCTGCTTGTAGCCGTCAAGATCAGTTAAATCAGCCAGAGTGTCGTTGCTTATAGCAGACCAACTATTGGAGACAGCATCTTGGATGGCTGGATCTAATTCTAGCTCATCAACTCTCAGACGCCCTTCTTCATCCAAACGTGGGGCATCAGAATACAAACACTCAGTAAACAGGCGATATAGTTGCTCAATACAGCCTTCATGGGTGCCTGATTTTTTCATCTCTTTGAAAAGCATCGCTAAATATAGCGGCATAATCGGAATAGCTGAGCTCGCCTGAGTGACAACAGCCTTCAGCACAGATACACGAGCGTCACCACCAGATGATTGCAATTGATCACGAATATCTAAAACCTTTTTATCGAGATCTTTTTTAGCTTGGCCAATAGTGCCGTCCCAATAAAGATCCCAAGTGATTTTTTCACCAATATAAGTAAAGGCAGTTGTTTTAGCACCATCTGCCAATACACCCGCTTGTTGTAAGGCATCGGTCCACATTTGCCAATCTTCGCCACCCATCACCGCGACAGTATCATCTATTTCTTGCTGGTTGGCGGCCTCAAGACTAAATTCTTGAACTTCTTCTTTGTCGGTATTGACACCTAACATGGTGACATCTTTCCCGACGGGTTTTAGAGTCGAGTTAAATACCTCACCTGTATCAGGATGCTGACGACGCGGCGCAGCAAGACTGTAGATAACTAGATCAACCTGACCTAAATCTTGCTTGATTGTATCGATAGTTTTTTGCTTTATATCGTTAGAGAACGCATCACCATTAATACTTTTAGCATATAGGCCTTCTTGTTCGGCCATTTTGTGAAATGCTGCACTATTGTACCAACCGGCTGTCCCTGGTTTTTTTTCGGTTCCAGGCTTTTCAAAGAAAATACCAAGGGTTGAAGCACCGCCACCAAAGGCTGCAGAAATTCGAGCAGCTAGCCCATATCCGGTTGATGAACCAATTACCAGTACGCGTTTAGGCATCTCAATTTTTGCTTGTGATTTAATGTAATTGATTTGATTAATAACATTGGCCTCACAACCTGTTGGGTGAGTTGTTATACACATAAATCCACGAACGCGAGGTTTAATGATCATCAATTGCTCTCCAAATAAAATGATTAAAGTGACATAAACAAATAGTCTAATTCCAAGGTAAATATCATACCTTAAAACAGAGTAAAACTCTTAACTAAGACTAATATTTTTGGATATTATTATGAGGGTATCTAGGTTAAATAGAATGAAGCTTTAGAATTTATAAAGTTATTTTTTATCTTCCTAAATGAAAGATATTAGTTTCCAATTGTTTAATTCGCTTCACTAGCTGATCAAGCTGCTTAAAGCGCGCGGCATTTCGCCGCCAATTTTTATTCTTATCTAAGGCCGTACCTGACGAGTACACGCCCGCCTTTGCTATAGAATTTGTCACTCTAGACATTGCAGTTATATGTACTCCATCTGCTATATTTAGATGCCCCACAATGCCGCATGCACCAGCGACAGTGCAATATTTACCAAGCTTTGTACTTCCCGCAATTGCACTACAGCCGGCAATTGCAGTATGGTCACCAAGCTCCACGTTGTGACCAATTTGTATTTGATTATCTAGCTTAACGCCAGTACCTATAAGAGTGCTGCTCAAAGCCCCACAATCTATCGTAGTACCCGCACCTATTTCGACATTATCCCCTATTATCACGCCTCCCAATTGAGCAATTTTCACCCAATTAGAACCATCTCTAGCAAATCCAAAACCATCTGCACCTATCACTGCGGAACTGTGAATTATGCAGTTATTACCTACCTTGACGTTGTGATAAAGCGTGACATTGGCTGCAATATTAGTATTACCGCCTACGATTGAATCGGAGCCGACAATAGTATTAGGACCTAAGGTAACATTATCCCCAAGCCTTACATTAGGTCCAATTACTGTGCCCGCAGCCAAATTAACATTAAGACCCAGTACCGCCGTAGAGTCGATACGGGCGGTTTTATCAATACCATTAAAATGCGGTTTATAGGCGAATTGTTGTGAGAATTTGGCATAACCTACATAAGGATTATCGAGTAGTAATCGGTGACGTGAAAACAAATGGGCTTGATCAGGATGTAAAATAACTGCACCAGCCCTAGTTGTGGCTAACTGCTGCTTATATTTCATATTAGACAAAAAGCTCAGATGATCGGGTGATGCTGAGACCAAAGGAGCCAAGCCTGTTACCACGTAATCAGCGTCACCGACCAATCTAGCACCAATGCGTTCGGCTATACTGCCAAGAGTTAGTTGCTTCATTTAAAGGAGCTCCAAAATATAAAACACAAATGATCTTAGAGCTAATATCAGAAAATAATGATGTAAACGACTAGCTGTTTATAGCAACAAAGGATAAAACTCTAGGTTAATGAACATGTATGCTCAATATAGCCCATAAAATAGATGGCATCGCCTTTTTAACTGGATAAAGGGAGTTGATTAAATTGTGTGAAGTATTGATGGGAAAAAACTACATGCACTTAAGTTTTAAACGCTCAGCAGCAATAGCTTATAAAAGTATTTTTCTTGGCGGGGAGTTATAAATCATAGAGTATAAAAAAAGCGGATAGGTATCTATCCGCTTTTTTTGAATTACAGTGTCATATGTCTTATATCACTTAGTATTTTAACTAAGTAAGTCATAAAGCGACCAGCGTCGCCACCATTAATGACACGATGATCGTATGATAAGGCTAGTGGCAGCATTAATCGTGGCTGGAAGTCAGAGCCATCCCAGATAGGCTTCATCTGTGATTTAGATACACCAAGAATACCTACTTCAGGGCTATTAACAATAGGCGTGAATCCATTGCCACCTATTGCGCCAAGGCTAGAGATGGTAAAGCACCCACCCTGCATATCATTTGGCTTTAATTTACCATCACGAGCAAGGCCTGCCATGGTGATAACATCAGAAGAAATTTCCCAGATACCCTTCTTATCTGCATCTTTAATAACAGGTACAACAAGACCACGTGGTGTATCTACTGCCATGCCGATGTTGATATAGTGTTTTTGCACATAATTTTCGCCGTCACCCGCAAGTGATCGGTTAAATTCTGGGTTGGCGGCAAGGGCTGCGGCTGCGGCCTTGATTAAGAAGGCAACCGGAGTCACTTTAATACCACGCTTTTCACCTTCAGCTTTAAGTGATTTGCGGAAGGTTTCTAATTCAGTGATATCTGCATCATCAAATTGAGTAACATGAGGCACATTTAACCAGTTACGTTGCATATTATCAGCAGTAACTTTCTGAATTTTACTTAACTTAACAGTTTCTATTTCACCAAATTGACTAAAATCAATTGCCGGAACTTCTGGTATACCAGCTCCGCTAGAGGCTTTAGAGCCTGACTGTAAAGCGGATTTAACAAAATTATTAACATCATCTTTTTGGATGCGTGCTTTTGGTCCTGTTCCAGTTACCTGTGTTAGATCAACACCTAGCTCTCTTGCTAATAGGCGAACAGAGGGACCAGCATAAATATCAGATGAATCATTGGCAACTGGCGTAGAAACCGCAGCTGGAGCCGCAGGTTTAGCCGGCACAACAGGTGCTGCTGGGGCTGACTGAGTAGGCGCTACTGCAGGTTCCGCAACAGCTGGTTCAGCTGCAGCAGACGCTGCACTAGTAACCTCAATAACAGCAACTTGATCTCCGGTACCTAACTTATCACCTTCTTTAGCGATAATGCTCACAACCGTCCCGGTTAGGGTCGAGGGTACATCCATAGTGGCTTTATCAGACTCAAGCACTACAAGGGTTTCGCCTTCTTCAACCTGATCGCCTACAGCAACAGATACCTCAATTAATTCAACCTTATCATCGCTACCTATATCGGGTACCAGTGCAATCTGTTCTGAAGTAGAAGATTCACTGGATACAGCAGGCTCTTCAGTCACAGGATCGGGTGTTACCACTTCAGCAACAACTGTCTCTGGCTCAGATGTCTCTATAGCTGGCTCAGCAGCAGCCTGAGCTTCAGCAGTCTCGACCTCTGCAATGGCATCACCGACTTTGACCGTATCACCTTCAGCGACCAAATACTTAACAACAGCACCATCAACTGGACTAGGTACATCCATAGACGCCTTATCAGACTCTAAAACAACTAGAGATTCTTCTTGCTCAACAGAATCACCTACTGATACACAAAGTTCGATAACTTCGACCGACTCTGCGCCACCTAAATCAGGAATTGTTATAATTTCTATCGCCACTTAAATAGCCCTTTATAAATAGTCTTTCTATTCGTTAATTACAGGTTCAACTATCACAAATACAATGGATTAGGTTTTTCTGGATCAATACCTAATGCCTTAATCGCTTTTTCTACAACAGTCGCCTTGATTGTACCCTGATCGGCCAGTGCTTTTAGCGCTGAAATCACCACAAAGTTACGATCAACTTCAAAGAAGTGACGCAGTGCTGCACGGCTATCACTACGCCCGAAGCCATCAGTACCCAAAACATAGAACGGCTGATTAATATAAGCACGCATTTGCTCAGAGTAGGCTTTCATGTAATCTGTAGATGCAATTACAGGTGCATTACAGTCACCAAGCTGTTCAGTGATATAGGCAGTTTTAGCTTTCTTAGTAGGATGAAGCATATTCCAGCGATCAACTGATTGACCCTCACGAACCAATTCATTGACACTGGTTAAACTCCAGATATCAGATTGAACATCAAATTGATCTTTAAGGATCTCTGCAGCAGCAATAACTTCGTTAAGGATAGTACCAGCACCCATAAGGGTTACTTTCTTATCGCCTTTATCAGCCTCAGCAAACTTATACATACCCTTAACTATGCCCTCTTCAGCACCTTCTGGCATAGCTGGCTGTACATAGTTTTCGTTCATAGTTGTTAGGTAGTAGAAACAATTTTCTTGATCTTCGAACATGCGCTTAACGCCGTCTTGAACAATTACCGCTAATTCATAACTAAAGGTAGCGTCGTAACTCTTACAGTTTGGAATAGTGTTGGCCAAGATAAGGCTATGACCATCCTGATGCTGAAGTCCTTCACCATTTAGTGTGGTTCGGCCAGCAGTCGCGCCAATCAAGAAGCCTCTTGCCTGACTATCACCTGATGCCCATGCTAGATCACCAATACGCTGGAAACCAAACATTGAATAGAAGATATAGAATGGAATCATAGGACAAGAGTTGGTGCTATACGAGGTAGCAAGTGCAAGCCATGCAGACATCGCACCGGCTTCATTAATACCCTCTTCAAGAATCACACCCTTCTTATCTTCTTTGTAATACATAATCTGCTGATGATCATGAGGGACATACTTCTGGCCCGCCGAGGTATAAATACCTAGCTGACGGAACATCCCTTCCATACCAAAGGTACGAGCTTCATCAGGCACAATGGGAACCACGCGGCTACCAATATTTTTGTCTTTAACCAACGAAGATAGCACTCTTACAAATGCCATAGTGGTTGAAATTTCACGCTCACCAGAGCTTTCAAGTTGCTTTTTGAAGGCACTTAATGGTGGCGTAGTCATAGGCTCAAAATCAGCCTTACGCGCTGGCAATGGTCCACCTAACTCTTGACGACGACTCTTCATATAAGCAATCTCAGGGCTATCTTCTGCCGGCTTATAATAGGGTACTGTCTCTAGTTGATCGTCAGGGATTGGAATGCCAAAACGATCGCGGAACTTACGCAGGCTATCCATATCCAACTTTTTAACAGAGTGAGTATCATTGGCTGCTTCACCCGCTCCGCCCAAGCCGTATCCTTTAACCGTTTGCGCTAGAATAACTGTTGGCTTACCTTTGCTCGCTGAGGCTTCAGCGTAGGCTGCATAAACCTTATAGGGATCGTGGCCGCCACGATTAAGCGCCATAATCTGCTCATCAGTCATATCTTTGACAAGCTCTAATAACTCTGGGTACTTACCAAAGAAGTGCTCACGAGTGTAGGCACCACCATTGTATTTATAGTTCTGCAACTCGCCATCACAGACTTCATTCATACGTTTAAGTAGCAGGCCAGACTTATCTTTTTCTAGGAGCTGATCCCAGTGACGACCCCAAACTACTTTAATAACGTTCCAGCCAGCACCACGGAATACGCCCTCTAGTTCTTGCATGATCTTGCCGTTACCACGAACAGGTCCATCAAGACGCTGTAGATTACAGTTAATCACAAAAACAAGGTTCTCTAGCTCTTCACGACCGGCAAGAGAAATAGCACCTAAACTTTCTGGCTCATCACACTCACCATCACCTAGGAAAGCCCAAACCTTACGGTCACCACGAGCAACGAGGTCTCTAGCGGATAGATAACGCATAACATGCGCTTGATAAATAGCCTGTATAGGGCCAAGACCCATAGATACTGTTGGGAACTGCCAATAATCTGGCATCAACCATGGATGGGGGTATGATGAAAGACCTTTTCCATCCACTTCTCGACGAAAGCTATCAAGCTGATCTTCTGAAAGTCTTCCCTCAAGGAAGGATCTGGCATACATGCCAGGTGCACTGTGACCCTGGAAGAAAACTAGATCACCTAGATTATCACCTTCAGAACCTCTGAAGAAATAGTTAAAACCGATATCGTATAGCGTTGCTGCTGAGGAGAAGCTGGCAATATGTCCGCCAATACCCTCGCTCTGCTTATTAGCTCGCATAACCATTGCAAGAGCATTCCAGCGAATCAGAGATCGAACTCGGCGCTCCATAAACAGGTCGCCAGGCATAACCTTTTCTTTATTTGCTGGTATTGTATTGCAATAAGGTGTGGTAATTGATTGAGGCAAGCCAACACCGGAATTAGTGGCACGAGCTTGTAGTTGACTTAATATGTAAGAAGCTCTCTCGCTTCCTTGCGCTCGACAAATTGAGTCAAACGCTTCTAACCATTCTTGGGTTTCTGTTGGATCTAAATCCTGAGACATGCGGCACCAATAATTGTAATGGATTCAATTTTAAAGGGGTTACCTAATAAAAGTATCACGTCCTTTAAAAGAGACGCTTTGACCCCCGAATGAAGGCGCATATCATAATGTAGTGAGGCTACAAAATCAATGAAATTGAATAGATTTGAATGCTATATTTAAATAATAATTAACTTTAGATAACTTCTTTAAATACATGATAATTATATTAATTTAATTATTTATATTTAAGTTAGTTTAACTACATAAATGGATTTTAGCAGTTAATGTGAGTACTTATAGTGCTGATCTATGGCTCCATTAATGAGTAGATCGGTGTTTGGCTTGTCGTTATTTTGGGTTTGAACCCATAATCTACGCGGCTTATCGAGCACCAACCGATCATAGGCCTGCTGCACATCAGCAACAGATAATGCATCAATAGCGTCAGCTAATTGAGCATGAAAATCGAAGCTATCGAAACCTAAGCTAAGCGACTTTAAATGATGAGCACTAAGCTCTTGAAGGTTATCTGGCGCCTTTTTTAAATCAACTAGAAGAGCATTCTTGTGGGTTTGTAGTACATTGTGCGATAGATTGTCTAACTGCGCAGTAAAACGCTGATTAAACTCGGAAAACGCTGTCTTAAGCTCTTGCTCATTAGCAACTGGCGATTGCACAATCATACAGAGACCAGGCACCCTATTTATAGGCAAAGAAAATGCTGACACCACATAGCCCAATTGCTTTTGAGTACGCAATTCAGTGTAGAAAGGCGCTGAAATCATTTGCCCCAGTAAAGCAGTAAGCGCCGCCTCGGCGATAGTATCGTAATCAGCCTGAATATACTGAATAAGCACCCTGTCGCTATGATCAACAGCCAGACTTCGGGAAATATCATATTCATCTAGCTTGGCTATTTGACGATGATTCGACATAGCTTTGTAGTCAATTAAATCTAACTGCTTAATCATTCTGTCTAATGAATCCCGATACTGATTACCAGTGGCTAACATTTCCACTTCAACATTCTGCAAAAGCTCTGATGAAAATCGCTGTAAACCCGCTATATCTATATCAATCATAGTATTAGCCTGATCAGCCGACATCCATCTTCCATCTAATGTTGAATATAAATAGTTAATAACCTGCCTAAATGGATAGTCACGCTTAGAATTATTTTTATTTCTTATTTGCTGCTGCTTTACCAATTCAAAACGCTGTTGATCCCAATGAGGATTTGTTAATGCGTAAAGAATTATTTCTAGCAGGACCTCCTGTTTATCAGAATAGCCACTGATATCAATACTTATACCCTGCTCACTTGCGGCAATATCGTAATTAAGGCCAGCCATCAACGCAGGATAAAGCGCATCATTTAGCTGATCTACAACATAGGCGACATATAACTTGGCGCTAGATAAACCCTTTAAATGGGCAACCTTATTACTCCTTATGGAAACAGATAGTTGGGTCTTAGGAATGCCAAAATCTGTATTAGGCAGATACCAGACCTTTAAGCCGGGCTTATCGGTATAAATAACAGGTATTTGACGTGATGAATCAATTAAATTTAGCGCCTTGGGTATAAAGGGGTTTTGACCCGAAAGGCTGAG
>CALKMW010000074.1 GCA_938092205.1 uncultured Pseudomonadales bacterium | reverse complement strand
GCGAGTCCAAAATCTCATAGGCTCGGATATCAGCGATATTACTCATTCAAAAATTACTCCATTTGTTGGGGTTGTTCATTTTTAAGGAACAAAGCTCAGGCTCTATGGCCGCTCTATTCCACTATAGTATTTCTAAATCTGGCTGTGATTTATTCAAATCATCAAATGCTTTCATTTGCGCAAGGAATGGCTCTAACTTTGCTAAAGGTAAGGCGCTAGGGCCATCACACTTGGCCGAATCAGGGCTAGGATGCGCTTCTAAAAATAAACCGGCAATACCAAGGGCAATTGCCGCTCTACCTAGTTCAGCAACTTGCTGACGGCGACCGCCAGAGGCAGCTCCTAGAGCATCTCTACACTGCAGGGCATGAGTCACATCAAAAATAAGTGGCAGACCACCACTAACTGTTTTCATGGTGCGAAAACCAAGCATATCAACCACTAAATTATCATAGCCATAACAGGTGCCGCGCTCGCAGAGCATGACTTTTTCATTACCGCATTCGCGAAATTTATCTACGATATTACCCATCTGACCAGGGCTCAAAAACTGCGGCTTTTTGATATTAATAACCGCATCTGTTTTAGCCATGGCCTCCACAAGATCTGTTTGTCGTGCCAAAAAAGCGGGCAACTGAATTACATCACAGACTTCAGCTGTAGGTGCCGCTTGGTCAATTTCATGCACATCAGTAATTAGTGGCACACCAAAGGTTTGCTTAATTTCCTGAAGGATTTTTAACCCTTCCTCTAAACCTGGTCCACGAAAAGAATGGATTGAAGAACGATTGGCTTTATCAAAAGATGCCTTAAACACATAGGGTATACCAAGCTTTTGCGTCACTTCGACATAGGCTTCTGCTACTTGCATCGCCATATCTCGAGATTCCAACACATTCATGCCGCCGAACAGCACCATAGGCTTTTCGTTACTGACATCAATTGATGCGACATTAATTATCTTGGCACTCATAACTTAGCTCTCTTTGGTTTTTTGAAAAGCCGAAGCGGCTGCAACAAAACCTTGGAATAAGGGGTGTCCATCTCTTGGCGTTGAGGTAAATTCGGGGTGGAACTGACTGGCAAAGAACCAAGGGTGATCAGGCAATTCGATTGTTTCTACCAGCGTTTTATCAGCGGATAGACCACCCACAACAAGACCTGCATCTTTGATTTGGGGTAATAAATTATTATTAACCTCAAAGCGATGACGATGGCGCTCTTCGATTTGTTCGCTGCCATAAATCGTTTGCGCTACAGAACCCGGAATTAGATGACATACCTGAGAACCTAAACGCATTGTTCCGCCTAAATCCGAATCCTCAGAACGCTGTTCTTTGTTACCTTGCTCATCAACCCATTCAGTAATTAGACCAACAACTGGGAATTCTGTTTGCGGGTCAAACTCAGTACTATTTGCCCCCTGCATGCCACACACATTGCGCGCATATTCAATTACCGCAATTTGCATACCTAAGCAGATACCCAAGTAGGGAATATTATTTTCGCGAGCAGTCTTAACAGCATAGATCTTACCCTCTGTACCGCGGGTACCAAAACCACCGGGAACAAGAATCGCATCAACACCATCTATAAGGCTGTTATCTGATTCTAATTTTTCAGAATCAATATAGCGTATTTTAACTCTAGACTTATTATGGATTCCCGCGTGAATCAATGCCTCTGAAAGAGACTTATAGGCATCCAGTAATTCCATATACTTACCGACCATAGCGATAGTCACTTCACCTTCGGAATTTAACTGGTTATCAACCACCGCATCCCACTCCGATAAATCGGCTGGTGGATTACTGAGGTTAAAGCGATCTAGAACGTACTGATCAAGACCCCATTCATGAAGCATACGCGGCACTTGATAAATAGTTGGCGCATCCATCAGCGGAATAACGGCTTTTTCTTCGACGTTGGTAAACAGCGAGATCTTTTTACGCTGAACTTCCTCAAGCTCAACTTCAGATCGACATAACAACACATCTGGCTGTAGGCCGATCGAACGCATTTCTTTGACCGAATGTTGCGTCGGCTTAGTTTTGGTTTCACCGGCAGAGGCAATATAGGGCACCAAAGTGAGGTGTAGAAGTAGCGCTCTCTGATGACCCAATTCAACCTTTAGCTGACGCACAGCCTCAAGGAATGGCTGTGACTCAATATCACCAACGGTGCCACCAATTTCTACCACCGCAATATCATGATCGCCGGCACCAGCATAGACCCGACGCTTAATCTCATCGGTCAAATGCGGAATTACCTGAACAGTACCCCCCAAATAATCACCGCGACGCTCACGACGCAAAATCGTTTCGTACACCTGACCACTGGTAAAGTTGTTGTTTTGAGTCATTTTGGAACGTAAAAAACGTTCATAATGGCCTAAATCGAGGTCAGTTTCTGCACCATCTTGGGTTACATAAACTTCACCGTGCTGATAAGGACTCATAGTCCCAGGATCAACATTGAGATAGGGGTCTAACTTTAAAATAGTGACACTTAAACCACGGGCTTCAAGAACAGCCCCCAAAGATGCGGCAGCAATGCCTTTTCCCAGTGAAGAAACAACACCACCAGTTACAAAAATAAAACGCGTCATAGCGACCCTGTAAAGATCAGAAATTGAGTATTAATAGTCTTTTTGGAAGGAGATTTGGCTAACAATACACATGATTTTAGCCTTTGACCCATCCGTCTTAAGATGGGGGAGTATATTGCCACAAATGAGGTGAGTATGCCACTCTCATCTACACGGAATCTACCTGCCAATGAATCTCCATTCCACTTTCTTCAGGCTTGGCGGCCCAACCCTCGCAAACCCACAAATCACCTACAGCCACCAACTGGTCCTGCACATAAAAAAGCGGCACTCTATCCCTTAACCATGGCGGCAACTGATATTCTAAAAGCAGTTTTTTTAAACTGGATGATCGACCTCGCCCCTGAGGCTTGCATCGCTCCCCACCTTGGCGATAACGTATTTCAATTGACTCTGCCGCAGCCACCAAACCATTACCCTTTGCGCGCTGAGCATCTAATCTACTTTTATCCGCCAACACCAGTGGATGTTGCATATCCCAATGCATTGATTGATCTTGCTGAATATTTTTATTTTGCCAACGCAGTAAATACAGCCGATGTTGAAACCGCGTCCAACATTGCCTGCGCCAAATAACTTCCGGCGAAGCATCTTGGCGGGCAGCAACCACTGAGGACAAGATTTCATTAATAATTTTACCGCTTGGCGCTGGCAAATTTTTAATTTCTGACCAATAACGCAATACATTTTTTTGCCTCAAGACTGATAGGCTAGACAATCCATCCATTGATATTGACCAACCTGCTCGCTCCTCCAAAAGGCCTAAGCGTGCTAAATCCTCTAACGCTAAGTCTTTTGATAACTGATCGGCCTGATCATTGAGTCCAGCCGAATGCATAATAGCCTGCGGGTATTCTGGCCAACGTTTAGCGATAACTGGAATAATCTGGTTGCGAATATAGTTGCGATCAAATTGATCGTCTAAGTTAGACTCATCTTCAATCCACTTTAAACCCCTAATATTAGCCTCGCGACAAATCGCCTTCTTGGAATAAGCCAATAACGGGCGAATCAACCGACCCATGCCAAGGGGTCTTGATTCAGGCATACCGGCTAAACCTTTAGAGCCTGAGCCGCGCAATAAACGATAGACAACTGTTTCCACCTGATCATCTGCATGATGCGCCAGAAATAATAGGCCATCTTTTTTCAAGCGACGTTCGAACACAGCATAGCGAGCATCTCTGGCAGCTGCCTCTATACCCTCTCCAGAGACAACTAATTGAACTTTTTCGGCATAAAAATCGACACCTAACTGCCGACAATAGTCTTCAACAAACCGCTGCCACTGGTTAGCATTATCAGATAGCCCATGATTAACATGAACCGCCTGAATAAGCTTGGTATCGACCTGCTCACTGAGTAGTTTGAGCAATAATATGGAATCCATGCCACCGCTGAGGCCTAGCATAATCTGTGGCGCAGCAGAAATAGCCTGCTTCCAGGGAATTAACGCAGAATTTAATGCTGATAATTCAGACATTTTTAGTCAATCCCAGCCATATCATCGACATAATCATGGTAAGTATCCAGTTCTTGCGGAGCACAACTCCTCTCCTCCACAAGCCTGCGCTTATTGTGCTGAAACTGTTGGCGCGTCAGCAACGTACAATTCTCTGTTTTTGGGTCAAATGTAATCACAATATCCCCGGAGGCTAATTGTTTATACACCTGTGCAACCTTACTTTGAAAATCTGCCTCATGAGTACCATAGTCAGTCCCCTCACGAAGGATAAATTCTTCGATAATGGCCTGCAGTATTTCGTCACCCAATCGTTGGAACGGTATCTCAATCATCCAATCGACCTCATTTTAAGTTTAGATTCAAAAAGCTTTATCGCCTCTGTAATCAGATCATCATTTAATGCGATAATGGTATTGTCCCATAAAAAACTACTGTGCGAATAAAATATTACCTATGCTCGATATTGTACTTTATCAACCTGAAATTCCGCCCAATACTGGCAATATAATCCGCCTTTGTGCCAATACTGGCTTTACACTGCATCTTATTGAGCCTATTGGTTTCGATCTAGACGATAAAAAATTGCGCCGAGCTGGCCTAGATTATCTCGAGTTCCAATCACTACAGGTTCACAAAAGTTGGTCGGCTTATCTAGATAAAATAAAGCCCAATGCGGTTTATGGCCTTAGCACCAAGGGTAAAAGTTGCTTTTCAAAAGTGCGATATCAGCCTGGAGACTGCCTATTATTTGGCCCAGAAACGCGCGGCCTGCCGGTGGAAATTCGTCAAAGTCTAGGAGAGGATAAAGTTATACGTCTGCCAATGCAGCCTGATAGCCGCAGCCTTAACTTATCTAACGCAGTATCAATTGTTACCTACGAGGCATGGCGTCAACTAGACTTTGCCGGCAGCTCTGATCACGGGGAGCCAAGTCACTAAATGCAAAATTCGATTGGACTTTTTTATGGCAGCTCAACCTGCTACACCGAAATGGCAGCTGAAAAAATTCGCGACTGCATTCAAACAAAGCTGCCTGCACAAAAAATTGATGTGCACAATATTGCCAACAACTGCATTGATCTTATGCCGCAGTACAATCAACTTATTCTCGGCATACCCACCTGGGATTATGGAGAGCTACAAGAAGATTGGGAAAACCATTGGGATGCTTTGGAAGATCTAGACCTATCTCACGCCAAAGTGGCCATATTTGGTCTTGGCGATCAAGTTGGCTACCCCCAGTGGTTTCAAGATGCTTTGGGCTATCTATGGGCTAAAGTCGTCAACCTAGGCGCACGCCCTATAGGCCTATGGCCCAATAAGGGTTATGAATTTGAACAATCGAAAGCACTGACCGAAGATGAAAAATTCTTTTTGGGATTAGCGCTGGATGATGAGAACCAGTTTAATCTTACCGATCAATATATAGACCAATGGTGTCAGCAAATTCTGCTTGAATTTGGTCTTGCGGGCCATGACTAAAACAAATGACTCAGAACTAAAGACTGCTACCATTGAATGGCAGGATGGCACACCCTTCTGCAATGAATTTGACGATGTTTACTATCGTAGCGAAAAACCCTTTGTCGATAATGGGCTAAAAGAAACCGAATACCTCTTTATACAACAAAATCAACTTCAAATGCGCTGGGAAAATCTAGCCCGCCAAGAACAAACTGATCGGCAACAATTTGTCATTGCCGAGACCGGCTTTGGCACCGGACTGAATTTTCTAAGCGCCTGTGATCTTTGGCTGAAAACCGCGCCAAAAAACTGGCGGTTACAGTTTATTTCTACAGAAATAAGACCGATTAGAGCGTCCGATTTAAAAGCGATTCATAGTAGCTGGTCCGTTTTTTCAGACCTATCCGAGCAGCTGCTTAGTCAATACCCAGTATTAACCCCCGGGGTGCATTTAGTCACTTTAGCCGAAGGGCGTATTCAGCTTATGTTATTACTAGGCGAAGCTAATAAAATGCTGCAAAGCATCAGCCAGAGCCCACAGCCCTTTATGGCCAGTTATGAAAAAAAGTCTGTAGATGCTTGGTTTTTGGATGGCTTTACACCCACCAAAAATCCCGATATGTGGAGTGACGAACTATTTAAGACTGTGGCCTCATTATCCAGTAAAGAGACTACTCTAGCGACATTTAGCTGTGCAACAAACGTTAGAAAAGGGCTTATCAATGTAGGGTTTGATGTGCAGAAAATTAAGGGCTTTGGCAATAAAAGAGAATCCCTTAAAGGCCGCTACACGGGTCAACCTAAAACCGAAGCAATTGCTTCAACACACTGGTATCTTAACCAATCGCCAATCAAAAAAATTCAACGAAATGTGGTTATTCTTGGCGCCGGCATTGCCGGCTGCACTGCCGCAGCTGCTCTGGCTAAAAAAGGCTTTAAGGTCCAAATAATCGACCGTTATTCATCAGTAGCTAATGAGGGTTCTGGCAATCTTCAGGCGGTTGTTTACCCCAAACTATCCCGCCAAAATGATGCCTTACCGCGAATCAATCTTACGGCAATGACATTGGCCAGCCGCTACTATAAACCCTTTTGGCAGCGTGGATTGGGGGCGCAATGCGGTGTTATGTTACTGCCTGACAGCGACCATTCTAGGGAAAATTTACAGCAGATAGCAGAACGTTATGTCGATCATACCGATTTGGTGACTGCAGTAGATAACCCTCAAATACGTGCCATAAGCGGTCTTTCCCTGAAAGCACAACAGGGTTTATTTTTCCCAAAATTAGGCTGGATTCCACCACGGGATTTTTGTCAAACCCTGCTAGAAGAAAATAATATCCCACTGCTAAAAGCCAATATTGAAAATATAGAGCGCGACCAAAACATTCATCAATGGGTGCTTAAAGACCAGCAAAACTCCATTATTGCTAGCGCACAAACATTGGTTATCGCTGGTGCCTATGAATCTGTGAACTTTGAGCAAACTAACTTCCTTCCCGTAAATCAACTGCGTGGTCAGGTTACGCATATTCCCAGCGATAGCGATAGTGAAGAACTGAAAACTATTATTTGTGGCAAAGGTTATATAGCCCCAAGCACCAAAGGTATAATAAGTTGTGGCGCATCCTACAATAAGGGCCTGCTATCCACACAGTTACGCGAAGAAGATCATGCGGCTAATCTGGCTATGCTAAATAAAACCGATCCAGAAATTACCAAAGTCATCAAAGCTGAACAGCGACAAGCGCTAGATGGCAGAGCCAACTTTCGCTGCACCACCAATGATTACCTACCCATAGTGGGAGCAGTGCCCAATGCACTACATTTTAAACAGCAATACCAACGATTACGACAGGACGCAACTTCAACGATAGACTGCCTAGGAAGTTATCAGCCCGACCTTTATATTCACTGTGGATTGGGTTCTAGAGGCTTGAGTTACGCGCCACTGACAGCAGAGATCCTAGCCTCAGATATTAGCGGAGAAATCCCACCCTTAGAAAGAGATCTCAGACTGGCAATGCACCCGGCACGATTTTTAATTAGAGACTTGAAGCGGCGAAAAATTTAAACCTTACATAGCACTTATTGAGTAGCAAAGCGCAATCCTTTTTTATAAACCTCTGCACTACTTTTACTGTCACCAAGTAAATCGAGCACCGCCGCCAACTCATGATAAGCCTGCGCTGACGGTGCCAACTCAATAGTGGATTGCATGTAATCTTTGGCCTTACCAAGAAAACCCATACGCCGACATATACGACCTAATACCAAAAGTAATATTGGATCTTGAGGATGCTTGATCAACCATTGCTCACCCAGTGCCAATTGCTTGGTACCATCTTTAATCTCTAAACCGCCATAGGCCTCAAGCAAAGATTGATGCCACTGATTTTTTAGCGACTTAGACAAAATATTTAGCGCCTTTTCCGGTGCATCTGCCGATGCTAATCCATCGACATAGGCGGCTATTATTTCAGGAATTTGGCGAAATGCTCTTGGAATATCAGACCATATAGCCTCTATTTTTTGCCCTCTAACCGCAGGCGTCAAACTGTGATCAAAGTTATCCAAAAGACCGCGATAGCATTTAACCTGAAGGGCCTCTAATGCATTTTCACCAAATACCGACTGACGCTTAATCTTGGGGATCAATGCATCCAGCGCAGACCAATTAGATTGCCGGCAGTAAAGATCTGCAAGTAATCTTAGGTTCATTTTATTTTCTGTTTTGATACTCAGTAGAATCTTTTGCGCCTGATCAATCTCTGAAGCCTGAAGAAGTATCTCTGCCAATAGCAAATCTGCATAATCTTTATCGTCAGGGAACTTAGAGACAAATTGCTGTAACAGCTGTTTAGCTTGATCTATTTGCTGGTTATTAGCCGCTGCTTTTGCGGCAAATAATATACTTAATTTTGAAAGGGCTGGATCCTTGACTGACTGCGCAAGCTGCCGCTCGGCCATAGCCCAATCACCACTTAAAAAGTCCATCAGGCCTTTGGTAGTTTTACCTGCCTGCTTTATCGAACGCCTAGCAAGCCACCACTGGCGCACACCCCCTGCACCCAAGAGCCACTTAAAAAATAATAATAACCATATAAAAATACAGCTAGCGGCAACAAAAATAATAGCACCTAGCCAGAAACTCATCTCAATACTTAAGGTTCCCAGACTAATTAGAATATAGCCTTGATCCTGCTGCATAAGCCATATAGCCGCCGCACCAAAAAGCAACGCCCCAAGAGTAACTAGCAATAACTGCCTCACTGACTAGACTCCAGCTGGCTAGGGGTTTCAGGCTCTAGCAAGCGCTGCTCGCGGATTATCAATAAAGACTGAATAGCATCAAGTGATCGGTAAATATCCGGTAACTGTTGAACAATACCTGTCTCTGACAATACAGCTAACCGCTGGCTAACTGTCTCACTGGCGGGATTAGACTGAAAAAATCGCAGCAAATAGTCTTGCGCCTTTTGCAATGCTGCCTGATAAATCTTTTGCTCTTCGCGCAATAAAGCGATCTGCGCCTGCTCAAAAATCATCTGCATATTGCGCCTAACAATATGTTCTTCTTGTTGTTGCAACATTGGCTCAATGGGGTTTTTTCGCTGTTTAACCCGAATCAAACCACTTAAATCAGATAGAAATTCGTCTAATACCGATAATTGGCTATCGCTAGCGGATGCAACCGGTTTTTCTACAACAATCTCAGGTTCAACCAAGGTCACTAAGTCTAGGGCTTCAATATTTGCCGCTAGCGCTTGAAGCTCTATATACATTCCCTCTCGATCAACATCAGCGGCCAATCTAAGCTTGGTAATATCCTCCGCTACCGCAGCGCGAGCCGCAAGTATATTTGGGTCATCGATTTGAGTAAGAATAAGGTCAACACTTTCAAGCAATGCTAATGGGCTTTTAACACTGCGCTCGGTTTGTAAGCGCTGCCGAGCCAAGCGAGCTAAATATTCTGCTTCCGCTAGCAACCAATCACTGCGAGTTGTTGAACCCAACTCAACCAGACGCTTACCCTGAGCATTAACCCGAAGCGCCATATTTTGCAATTGACTGTTATATGTAGCGGTTATTTTTTTTTGTTGTTGTTGCTGCTCAATCGCTGCTTGAGCCTGATTTTTGGCTAGGTTCACCGAGGACTTTAACGAGGCAATTGTCGAACTATTACTATCTAAAGCTTCAGTCTGAAGCTGCCATTCTTGCCAAAACAACCAGCCAGCAGAACTTGCTCCTACTATAAAGACAATAATCAGCATTCTAGTTAAAGCGCGTAAAAGGCCAAAATTTTGCTTAGACGTTGTTGCCGACTTTGATTTAGCCACTGCTTTTTTCTCAGCAACCTTTTGATCGGTGGCTGGCTGTTTTGGCTTAGCTTTTGGTTTTGCTTTTTCGGTCAATGTAAAACCCCAATTTTTTGATCCAGATTATTTGATCGCGACGCAGATAATACTCTATTAAAGGGTGGTTGCTTATTTAGGGTCAAGAACAATTTTTCATAGATGCCAAAAAGCACCTAACAGAACAGTAAAGTCGAACAGCTAAAAAGTTATTTTTTATCTAAATCAAACAGCTCTTGGGTCACATTAATTGTGTCATCACAACCCTTCTCACCTGCCTGTTTAAGCTTAGTAGTAGGCTTGTGCAATAACTTATTGGTCAAATTTCGCGCTAAAGCATTTATCACCTCAGAAGAATCCTGCCCACGCTGCAATGCCGCCAATGCTTTTTGCACCTCAGTATCTCTTATTGTTTCAGCGCTATCTCTAAATGCTTTAATAGTATCCACCACACTGAGTTCACGCTGCTTTGAAGACCAATTGGTTACCTCTTCATCGACAATCTTCTGCGCTAGATCCGCTGCTGATTGTCGCGCTTTGAGATTGTCCTGAATAACCTCCTCTAAATCATCAACCGTATAAAGGTAGACATCCTCAAGGTCCTCCACCTGAGGCTCAATATCTCGAGGAACTGCCACATCGACCATAAATATAGGCTTGTGCAATCGTTTTTTTAACGCCGTTTCCACCGCACCCTTCCCCAGCACCGGAAGTTGACTGGCAGTAGATGAAATAACAATATCAGCCTTATGAAGATGCTCAGGAATATCGGCAAGCAGAATAGCTTCAGCAGAAAAATCCTCAGCCAACTCCTGAGCTCGCTCAAGGGTACGATTAGCAACGGTAATTTGACCTATTTGCTTATCACGTAGATAACGCGCAACTAACTCAATGGTTTCACCAGCACCAATTAACAATACATGAGCAGCTTTTAAATCAGAGAAAATTTGCTCCGCCAGACTGACAGACGCATAAGCCACCGACACGGGGTTTTTACCAATAGCAGTTTCTGAACGAACCCGCTTTGCCACAGCAAAAGCCCATTGAAAAGCCATATTAAGTTGCCCAGAAACCGTTTCTGCCTTTTGAGCAACCGAATAAGCCGATTTAATTTGGCCAAAAATCTGCGGCTCACCAACAACTAGAGAATCCAACCCGCTGGCCACGCAGATCATGTGTCGAATAGCATCGGTATTGCGATAACAGTAGTAACAGCCCTTCAGCGCCTCTACATCTAATGCTTTAGTAGCCGCCAACCACTCTAGCAACTGCTGATCCGATAGCTCACCCACGACATATACTTCAGTGCGGTTACAGGTAGAAAGAATAGCTATTTCAGAATTATTAAGAATGGATAGTGCAGCGCGCAAAGTCTCAACTACGGTTTCAGGCGCGAACGACACACGGCCACGAAGGTCTACCGACGCAGACTTGTGGTTAATGCCAAATGCTATGATATCCAAAGCCATTCGTGTCTTTCCATACCCAGTAGATTTTTAAATACAATTGGCAACAAACGCCAAAATTACAATTTTACACTAGACTTACACTGAATAGGAAAATTGCTGATCAATAATCGATAAAACATGGCAACTTAGAGGACAGCATGGGCCTTAACTGTTAACATCGTATGTCTAACTAAAAGCTGTCATTATCGACCCATTGGTTATTAAACGGACGTTATGAAATATCCTTTTATTTTTCTGCTAACTGTATTAGTTTTACCCCAGCTAACGGGCTGTATCTCTATTAATAACAGTACAACACAGCAATATCCGTTATCAACTGAAAGTCTTGCACTATCCAACTTAGATCACTGGGAATTAAGCGCAAAACTGGGCATAAGAACGCCGCAACAAGCACAGTCAGTCAGCCTAAAATGGCAACAATTTGCTAGTAATTACACAATAAAGCTTCAAGGCCCAATGGGTTTTGGCTCAGCCACTATCGATGGAAATCAACAACAAGCAACCATAAAGCAAGGGTCTAAGAGCCTCACTGGCAATCCAGATAATCTAGCCGCTGAGCTATTGGGTGTACCCCTATCAATAGACGCACTAAACTGGTGGATAAGGGGACTGGCATCGCCCAATCATCCCACAGCATCAAATAGGGTCATTCAAGAAAATGGTCGATTAGGTAACCTAGAACAAAATGGTTGGCAATTACAATTTTCTGGTTACTCTAAAAACGGAGCTTATATGCTGCCTAAAAAAATATCTGGTCGACGCGGGGAGCTTTCATTTAAGCTAGTGATAACCCAATGGGATTTTCCCAATAAAGACTGAACTATAAAATGATCTCAATCACTCTGCCATCGCCAGCTAAATTAAACTTATTTCTGCATATTCTGGATCGCAGAAAAGATGGCTACCATAATTTACAAACTCTATTTCAAATACTGGATTATGGTGATCAACTAAGTTTTAGTGTAACCAAACAGCCTGAAATTAATTTAATTAGCACAATTAAAGATGTAGCGCCGCAAGATAATTTAGTCTTTAAAGCCGCTCGCGCTTTGCAACAAGCTACCAACTGCCCCTGGGGTTGTGACATCCAATTGGATAAAAAAATACCCATGGGTGCCGGCCTAGGCGGCGGTAGCAGTAATGCAGCCACTACATTGGTAGGTTTAAATAGTCTTTGGCAAAGTGGCCTTTCTATTGATCAGCTTGCAGAAATCGGCTGTGAATTAGGTGCAGATGTTCCTGTATTTGTGAAAGGATTTAGTGCATTTGCCGAGGGAATTGGTGACAAATTAACCCCTATTTCACTGGATGAATTTTGGTATCTGGTGGTCACACCAAAAATAAAGGTCCCAACAGAGCAAATTTTTTGCCACAGTGAATTGACAAGGAACGCTCAAGCCATCAAAATACGCGCCCTCTCGGAAGAGCTGTACAGAAATGACTGTCAATCTGTTGTCGAAACCCTGTATCCACAAGTAAAACAGGTGTTAGATTGGCTTCAGCGCTACGGGAACCCGCTAATGACGGGGACCGGAGCAAGTGTGTACTGCCGCTTCGACAGCGAAAAAGAGGCAAAACAGGCACAACATACTGTGCCAACCAGTTGGAATTCGTTTGTAGCTAAAGGAGTCAATCAATCTCCACTACATCAACAACTGGAAAATTTATAACTGGGGCGTGGCCAAGTGGTTAAGGCATCGGGTTTTGATCCCGACACTCGGAGGTTCGAATCCTCCCGCCCCAGCCATCTTTCAAATTGCAAAGTCAGGAAGAAGATGTGTCTAAATTAATGCTTTTCACCGGTAACGCAAATCCGGAACTCGCAAAAGAAGTTGCCAAGTCGCTAAGAATTAAACTCAGCGATTCACTTGTCAGCACTTTTTCAGATGGTGAGATCAATATTGAAATTCGCGAAAATGTTCGTGGACACGATGTATTTATTATCCAACCCACCTGTGAGCCAACCCATCGCAACCTGATGGAACTAGTATTAATGGTCGATGCACTTCGACGCTCTTCTGCTGAAAGAATTACCGCAGTTGTTCCCTACTTTGGCTATGCCCGACAAGATCGACGCGTTCGCTCAGTACGAGTGCCTATTAGTGCCAAAGTGGTAGCCGACATGCTATCCAATGCCGGTGTAGATCGTGTGTTAACAGTTGACCTACACGCAGAGCAAATTCAAGGTTTCTTTAACTGCACTGTAGACAATATCTACGGTGCTCCGGTACTTCTAGACGATATCCAACGTCAGAACTACAAAAATTTACAGGTTGTTTCACCTGATATAGGCGGCGTTGTTCGAGCACGTGCCGTAGCAAAACAACTAGATTGTGATCTCGCTATTATCGATAAACGTCGTCCTTCAGCCAACGAAAGTGAAGTGATGAACCTAATTGGTGAAGTGGAAGGTCGTACCTGTCTTCTAATCGATGATATCGTCGACACTGCTGGCACGCTTTGTAAAGCAGCTGAAGCGCTTAAAAAATTCGGCGCTGAAAAAGTAGTTGCCTACGCAACTCACCCAGTATTATCGGGCAAAGCAATCGACAACATCAGCAATTCTAGCCTCGACAAATTAGTGGTTACCAATAGTATCCCACTAACGGAAGAAGCTAAAAAGTGCGGTAAGATCCGCACCCTAACGCTAGGCAAACTACTCGGTGAATCCGTGAGACGTCTTAGCAACGAAGAATCCATCAGCGCCATGTTTACTTAATAGATAGGCACTGGTTTTATTGCCCAATTTTGGGCGCAAACTCCATTTCAGGTCTGGTCGCGGTCTGTTTTGGCATATTAATAGGAGACTATCATGTCTACTGATTTTACTTTACAAGCGAAAGGTCGCGAAGATACAGGGAAAGGTGCGAGCCGCCGCCTGCGTCGTCTGGCCGGAGAAATACCTGCTATCGTTTATGGTGGCAAAAAAGCCCCAGCGCAAATTTCACTATCTCAAAAAGATATTACTAAGGCGCTAGAAAACGAAGCATTTTACTCTCATATTATTTCACTCGATGTCGACGGTAAATCTGAAGATGTTATTATCAAAGACTTACAACGTCACCCAGCCAAAGCCTATGTAATGCACATGGATTTCTTCCGTGTTAGCAAAACTACCAAGCTACAAACAAGAGCACCACTGCACTTCATTAATGAAGAAGAATGTGTTGGCGTTAAGTTGGGTGGCGGCTTGATTGCACACAGCATGACCGATATAGAAATTAGCTGTCTACCAAAAGATCTACCAGAGTATATCGAAGTCGATATGGCTGAAATCGAACTAGGTGCAACTGTTCACCTATCAGATATCAAACTTCCAAAAGGCGTTGAAAGTGTTGCTCTTAGCCATGGCGATGATCACGATCTTCCAGTGGCTGCGGTCAACAAGCCGAAGGCGGTTGAAGAGATTTCTGATGAAGCACCTGAAACACCAGATGCACCAGAATCTGAATCAGGTTCAGATGGCGAAGAGGAAGCAAGCGAAGAGTAATCTTCATACTTGCTAACCTAAGGCTCCGACATTGGAAACGCCCGTAGATATGATTGTAGGGCTGGGAAATCCCGGCCCCAAATATCAACGAACGCGTCATAATGCCGGAGCCGATTTCGTTACAGAGCTGGTAAATTCATTTAGCGCAACACTCAGCGCTGAAACAAAATTCTTTGGCGAAACTGCACGTATCACAATCAATGGCAGAGATGTACGCCTACTAATCCCTAGCACCTTCATGAATCGCAGTGGGCAGGCAGTAAGCGCCATGGCCAAGTTTTATCAAATTGAGCCACAACATATCTTAGTTGCTCATGACGAACTTGATCATAGCCCCGGCAGTTCAAGGCTAAAAATCGGCGGTGGTCACGGCGGGCACAATGGCTTGCGCGATATTATTAAAAGCCTTGGCAACAACAAAGAATTCGCACGCTTACGCATTGGCATTGGCCACCCTGGGCATGCAGACCAAGTTGCAGACTATGTATTAAAAAAAGCCTCTAAAGCTGATCAGCAACTTATAGATAACAGCATCAGTGATGCACTACAGTCCCTGCCCCTTGCCGTTGACGGGCAATGGGAGCAAGCGATGAACCAACTTCACAGCGCTAACTAGTAGCCAAAAAGGATAACAACATGGGTTTTAATTGTGGCATCGTCGGATTGCCAAATGTCGGTAAATCAACCTTATTTAACGCCCTAACCAAAGCAGGTATTGGCGCCGAAAACTTTCCATTCTGCACCATCGAACCCAATACCGGCATTGTACCCATACCCGATCAACGCCAAGATAAAATTTCCGAAATAGTTCAGCCAGAAAAACAAATACCCACCAGCATGGAATTTGTGGATATCGCAGGTCTAGTTGCCGGCGCATCCAAAGGTGAAGGCCTAGGCAACCAATTTCTCGCCAATATTCGCGAAACCGACGCCATTGCACACGTGGTGCGCTGTTTTGATGATGAAAATGTTATCCACGTAGAGGGCCAAATAAGCCCTGCTGACGATATTGCTGTAATCAATACAGAATTAGCACTTGCCGATCTTGAAAGTGCCGAAAAAGCCCTGCAAAGATCCAGCAAAGCCGCCAAAGGCAATGATAAAGATGCCAAAGCCCTTGTTGTGGTTTTAGAAAAAGTTATTCCTCATCTCAATGAGGCACAACCGCTACGCTCACTCGGCTTAACCGACGATGAACTTACAGTTCTCAAACAGCTTAACCCGTTAACCATCAAACCGACCATGTATATCGCAAATGTCGACGAAGACGGCTTTGACAACAATCCCTACCTTGATGCAGTTAAAGAAATTGCCGCTCAAGAAGGTGCCATTGTTGTGCCCATCTGTAACAAACTAGAAGCCGAAGTTAGCGAGCTTGAAGACGACGAAAAAATGGAATTCCTAGAAGAGCTAGGCATGGAAGAACCCGGGCTAAACCGTGTTATTCGTGCCGGCTATTCACTGCTTGGTCTACAAACTTACTTTACCGCAGGGCCCAAAGAAGTCCGTGCCTGGACCATCCCTGTGGGCGCCACCGCCCCCAATGCCGCCGGTAAAATTCATACCGACTTTGAAAAAGGCTTTATTCGCGCCGAAGTAGTTGCCTATGATGACTTTATTGCCGGCAATGGCGAACAGGGCGCAAAAGAAGCAGGAAAATGGCGACTCGAAGGCAAAGATTACATCGTACAAGACGGTGACCTGATTCACTTCCGCTTTAATGTCTAAACCTAATAGTGTCAGCGGTCGCTGGACACTCGGACTACTACTGGCATTGGGTACCGCCACCATGTGGGGTACCCTTCCCGTAGCTCTTCACCAAGTCGCTCCAACCATTGGCCCAGCCACAAGCACCTTCTTTAGGTTTTTTATTGCCGCCCTACTGCTAACACCCTACCTACTAATTACTCGCGAAGTAAATAACCTACATAAACTAAAATCAGCCAAACTATCGTCCATGACGCTAATCGCCGGGCTATTACTCACCGGCAACTATGGCTTTTATATACTCGGCCTAGAAAAAACCACAGCAGAAGCCACGCAGGTTATGATTCAGCTCGCGCCTATGCTACTGCTACTAGCAAGCTTATGGTTGTTTAAAGAAAAGTTTAACCCTATCCAATGGCTAGGGTTTATTGGATTTACCCTAGGGTTATTACTATTTTTTGAGCGTCAACTAGGCCAGCTACTAATCGAATTTGGCGACTATGGCCTAGGGCTTGTATTTATCATTATGTCCGCCATCTTTTGGACCGGCTATGCCATTATCCAAAAGTTTCTGCTCAATGACTTTCAATCATCCGAAACCATGCTTATTCTCTACTGGATAGGTAGTCTGGCGTTTCTTCCCCTAAGCGACTTCTCTACTCTATGGCAATTAAATACCCTGCAGTGGGCCGCATTGCTATTTTGCGGGATCAACACTCTGATAGCCTATGGATGCTTTGCCGAAGCCATGGCGCACATAGAAGCCTCAAGAGTCAGCGCTATTATTGCCATCACACCCCTATTCACTATCGCTATTGCACAGCTGATACCAATTTCAGATATGCCAGTAGAGCCCCTCACCGGGCTGTCTATCCTTGGCGCAATACTCGTTGTCAGCGGATCAATAGCCACCGCTATCGCCAAAAAATCCCAATAAGAAATCGCAAAGACAAAAAATAGCATCACATCAGCTATATAACAGGGGAATGGCTTGACAAACAGGCTATCTGTAGCGAAAATGCGCGCCCGATCTAACAGTAACGGCAATCGTTGGAACGGCTTCAAACATCATAGTGGCTACGTAGCTCAGCTGGTTAGAGCACAGCATTCATAATGCTGGGGTCGGTGGTTCAAGTCCACCCGTAGCTACCATTTAAATCTAATATTGACAGCCCATAATTGCATTAAAAAAAACTCCCTCTTCTTAAAGCATATTGCCACCCTGATTTGATGCTAATCACACACTAAATCAATCTTAATACCTGTGTCTGGGTCGATAAGGTTGGTTTGTTCTTCACAAGTATCAACATAAAAAGTAAATAAACGCCTATCTATTTTACCCACAACAGGTTCAACTAGGTACTTAGTTAATCCACTGCCAGCAAATACTATTGCGCTACCATGGTAAACCTCTTTGTAATAACCCATTATTCTATATAGCTTTGGTGGGGTATTGGGATCTGGCTTCGGGGGCTGAGTGGTAAACCAACTATCGCCCTTTCTTTTGCCAAAATACCAATCCTCCTTTAATTTAAACCTTCCCGCCGTGGGATAAATTAGCAGGGTTTTACCCACATACTTATCATCGTCTAGTTGCTCTAAATGAGCGGGTGCAACAAGCCACCATAAACAGTAGGAAAGACAAAGGATACAGAGTATTAAAAGTGACCTTTTTATGATCTTAAAATAGTCTGGTTTTATTGTTTGCATTGGCTTTTCCTTAAGTGCTGTTAACTACCCCTACTCACATAGATTTATTCCAGCACTAAATTTTACTCCTTTGAAGTTTGAACAACTAAAGCCAAGTTCACTCTCTATACAAGAAGTCTCCGCTCTAAGTTCTTCGCATAAATTACGATTGTGGTTTAACCAAAATATTACATTTAAGGTGTAACCAATTGCAATCATAAGAAATCCCAAAAAACCAATGTAAGCAAATTTTTGCCAGAATAGCCCCAAAAAAGAGAATAAAATACCGATAATGTACCCAGAAGCCATAACAAAAAAATATTGTGATGTACTTCCTGCAAGCCCAAAAACTATACCTAGAAAAACTATAGGCAAAGTACCTATAAGTAGTAACAAAATAATTATATTTACAATACGCATCATTTACGCCCTTTATTTAACTTCTAGCAGTCTACTACCATTAACCATACTACAGGATTGATTTTTGCGCGGATTAAAACTACAAGCTGTTCCTGAAACAGAAATCACTGGAAATCCAAAGAAGGGGTTTTCGCAAAATGCGTCTGATTCTCGGTTACAGGTACAGGAAGCTGAAAAAGAATGTTTACCAACACTTAGATGCATCTCGCCCAATCGATTGACTGTCTGGCCATCAATTTTGTAGTTATCACATTTCCAATAATTACTGTCTATAAAACTATAGTGTACTTTTTTGCGTTTAATTTTGCCGCCACAAGACGATCCTTCACAATCAATACATAGCTTCCAAGCAGTTCCACCATCGGGGGCATCTACATGGGCAACAAACTCTTTACCATGCTTTTTTGGGTCATAATCTACTTGCCATTGGTGATAACCACCCACTAGCCCATTGGTTTGGGCAATGGTTTTACCATTGGCAGTAATCTTAATCCTGTCGGGTATATTGTAGGCTTCAAAGGATATTTCAACCGTATGAGCAGAGGTGTCTTTTAGTGCATAAGTGTATTGATGGGTGCCATGTCCCCCACTTTTACCCAAGGGATTGGCACACTTTTTGGTAACACAGCTTTTATCTAACTTATTCACCGCTTCTTTCATATCAATCTTGAAACGCTGCAATGAACGATCATGGAGAAGATAGCTGTCCAAAAGCCCGTGGCCTGTTGGTATATCTATGTTAGCTTTTAATATATTGGGCCAAACCATACGCGCCGCGTTAATATGCCTATCATTTTTACTGGTAATGTAATCGTAGTTACCAGGTTTACTGGATAAAAGCGGAGCAAAACCAATACCGGCGGAACATTGCTGAG
>CALKMW010000073.1 GCA_938092205.1 uncultured Pseudomonadales bacterium | reverse complement strand
CTAGGCAATAAAAAAGCCTTGCGAATGCAAGGCTTTTTAGAATATGGCTCCGCCTGCTGGGCTCGAACCAGCGACCCAATGATTAACAGTCATTTGCTCTACCAACTGAGCTAAGGCGGAATGGTGTTTCGTGTTGAGCGGGGCATTTTAGGCATCTCGACTAGGTGAGTCAACAGTTTCCTACAGGAAATGTAACGATTGGCTTGTTGGCCTGAATTCTTTTGCCTTATCAGTGTTAATTTTGCCCTAATTAATAGGGCTTAAGTCGAACCTTTCAGTAAATCAGTCCAAGGCAATGTATACTAATAGTAAGGTGTCTTTTACTATGGATTGTTCCCCGTGTTGTTTAAGCTGTTTAAGTCTCAATCGTTTTACCCTTTGCTGTTAATCGGCTTTTTTGTACCTGTATTGCAGGGTGCTGAAACAGTTTCAAAATCGACAGGTGCAGTGATTGCTAACGAAGTGAGCAAGCCACCTAGTGAAAAGACTAAACAGGATGTGAATTTAAATGCCAAATCATTATTGCGCCTGCAATTTGAGCCTATTATTGCATCGATAAGCGAGCAGTTATTAACTCAGCATGAACAGTATAAAAAAGACCCTAAAGCTTATCAGGCCTTTTTGGATCAGCATGTTCGTCCTTATTGGGACGCTAGTTCCACGGCTAGGGCATTGATTGGTAGCACTGAGTTTAGACCCCTAAGTAAAAAAACTAAGCATGATTTCGTACAGGCAGTTGATAAAACTCTGGTGCGTTATGCCTTTGAGGGTATTGCTTTTTACAGTGGCCAGCAATTTCAGTTGGTCGATGTGGCTCTTAGCGACTCAGGCAAAATGGGGTGGGTGCAGGTGCTAATAAGGTCAAAAGTTATGCCTGACCTAAATCTGGATATTCTAGTTAAGCGTAATAAAATGGGTAAGTGGCAAGCTGTGGATGTCAGTTTTGAAGGTATTACCTATGTCGCGGTAAAAAAGTATCTGTTTAAAAAAATATTGGACAAACAGGGGGTTGGTGCTTTGATTGCCAGCCTCAATGAAAAAAATAATCAATTTTTTGGTGAGCTTTGCGCTACCAATGATAAGGTGGATAAAAAAACTTGTTGAGTTCGCAGAAAATAATTCCAATCAAACCCTTTAAGCTAGATAGCAAATATAAACCCGCAGGTGATCAGCCAAAAGCTATCAGTGGTATGGTTGAGGGTTTAGAAAATGGGTTGGCATCGCAGACGCTTCTTGGTGTGACTGGGTCTGGCAAGACCTTTAGTATCGCCAATGTGATTGAGCAGGTTCAACGGCCAACGATTGTTTTGGCGCACAACAAAACCCTTGCCGCCCAGCTATATGGCGAATTCAAGAGTTTCTTCCCCAATAATGCGGTTGAGTATTTTGTCTCTTACTATGACTATTACCAACCCGAGGCCTATGTGCCTTCCTCAGACACCTTTATCGAAAAAGATGCCTCGGTGAACTCCCATATAGAGCAGATGCGTTTATCGGCGACTAAGTCGCTTATGGAACGTCAGGATGTGATTGTAGTTGCAACCGTATCCTCTATTTATGGCTTGGGTGACCCCAGTTCCTATTTAAAAATGGTACTGCATATCTCGCGCGGCGAGCAGATTGATCAGCGAGACGTTTTAAGGCGTTTAGCCGAACTTCAATACAAACGTAACGATATAGACTTCGATCGCGCCTCATACCGCGTTAGAGGCGATGTGATTGATGTTTATCCAGCAGATTCTGATTATGAGGCGGTGCGAATCCAATTATTCGACGATGAAGTCGAGGAAATCTGTCTATTCGACCCCCTAACGGGTGAAGTGTTGCGTACGGTACCGCGCTTTACAATCTACCCTAAAACCCACTATGTAACTCCGCGCGAGCAGATTTTGGTGGCGGTAGATAAGATCCAAGACGAATTAAAAGAGCGACTAGAGCAGTTGCGATCGAATGAAAAACTGGTTGAGGCACAGCGCCTGCAAGAGCGCGTGCGTTATGACACCGAAATGATGCGTGAATTGGGTTATTGCAACGGTATTGAAAATTACTCTAGGTACCTCTCTGGCGTGGCGCCGGGCGAGCCGCCACCGACATTGTTTAATTATTTGCCCGATAATGCGCTGTTAGTAATTGATGAATCTCACGTTACCGTGCCGCAGTTAGGAGCTATGTATAAGGGTGACCGCTCGCGTAAAGAAACCCTAGTTGAATATGGCTTTAGATTGCCCTCGGCATTAGATAACCGCCCGCTGCGTTTTGATGAGTGGGAAGGCATAGCGCCACAGATGATCTTTGTTTCCGCTACGCCAAGCCGTTATGAAGAGGCTAATCAGGGGCAGGTGGTTCAGCAGGTGGTCAGACCCACCGGCTTATTAGACCCAGTGATTGAAGTGCGACCAGCGGTAACACAGGTGGACGATGCGCTGTCTGAAATTAACCAAAGAGCAAAAAATAATGAACGTATCCTTATTACTGTTCTAACCAAGCGTATGGCCGAAGATTTAACCGATTACTTGGATGAGCACGGTGTAAGAGTGCGTTATTTACACTCGGATATTGATACAGTTGAGCGTGTAGAAATTATCAGAGACTTACGTTTAGGTGAATTTGATGTGCTGGTTGGTATTAACCTACTGCGTGAGGGTTTGGATATGCCCGAGGTTTCCTTGGTGGCCATTTTTGATGCTGATAAAGAAGGCTTCTTGCGCTCAGAGCAGTCATTGATTCAAACCATAGGCAGGGCAGCGCGTAACCTTGAGGGTAAAGCTATTTTATACGCTGATAAGGTCACCGGATCTATGCAGCGCTCTATGGATGAAACCGAACGTCGGCGTGGTTTACAGGTAGCACATAACGAAAAGCATGGGATTACCCCCAAAAGTATCAAAAAGGATGTGGCAGATATTATGGAAGGCGCCCATGCGGCAGTAGGGCATAAAAAACGCGCCAGAAAAGTGGCTGAGGATTCAGCCACCTATGCTGCCAATGCAGAACAGTCCTTTGAAAATATGGCCAAAGAGATTAAGCGACTTGAAGAGAAGATGTACCAACATGCTCGAAACCTAGAATTTGAAGAAGCCGCCAATACCCGAGATGTTTTAGGTAAGCTGCGTGAAAAAAGCCTTGCCTCGTAGCCGCAAACCCCATTTTTCGCGGTATATCTAGATCTTAAGTGTTATTTTAACCCGCTGCTAAAGCCATTAGAATGCACGGGTATTTCGGGATGAGGTACCTCTAGGAAGGCGGCAGCATGGAGGCTGTCGGTGATACGGATATTCCCCATTTGGTAGTAGGTCTTCCTAGAATAATCGTAATTCCTTATGTTTCACCTATAGAGTATTTCCCAGCTATAGGCATACAAATACATTACTAGACAGAAAATACACATTCTGAATAATAATTTTGTGATCATTGATAGCGAAAAAAATCGCGGTTGCTGTCTGGGTATAAACTGGTTGATGGTATGTCAGTGTGTTCTTTTCTAACTTATTCTCTATAAGCTTCCATTTAACTTAGTTTTATAGCTTGCTGTCGTTTTTATATATCTAAAATCCTGAAATTTCTCTAAGTTACGCGAAACAATTTCAAGGCCATATATACAAGACCGTAAACGGCCGTATTTCGGGGTTAAAATGTCAGTTAATATTAAGTTTCTACCAATAATCTTATTCGCAAGTTTTTTGGCTCTGCAGGGCTGTGGCGGGGGTGGTAGCGATTCATCCAATCTGCCAGTTAATAATACTGATATTGAAACTAATGATGCTAGCTCGGATGTTGGTGATTCCAGCGATGGTTCAACTGATGGCGCTGTAGCTGTAGACCGAAGCCCTATAGAAATTCTTGGAAACCCCCAATTTCAGGCTATTTCCTACGGTGGTTACAGATCAAAAAGCCGATCAAATGGCCCCTCCATTGCTGATATTAAGGAAGACCTGCGAATTATGTCTGCCATGGGTGTCAGAGTTCTACGAACCTACAACACTTCCGGCTATCCTTTTGCAGGCAACACTTTGCAAGCTATTAGCGAACTCAAGCAGGCCGATCCAAGCTTTGAAATGTATGTGATGCTAGGCGTCTGGATTAGTTGTAAGAACGCATGGACAAGTTCCCCGGATCATACCCAGGAAGATCTGGTTAATAACACCAGAGAAATGAATGCCGCGGTTGATATGGTCAACGAATACCCGGATATCGTTAAGTTTATTGCCGTGGGTAATGAAGCGATGGTTCAATGGGCGACAAGTTATTATGTTGTACCGGAAATCATTCTCAACCATGTGAATTATCTGCAGGCCCTGAAGGCTGCTGGCGATATCCCCGCTGATACCTGGATAACCAGCTCAGATAACTTCGCCTCATGGGGTGGTGGCGGTGGTGAATATCACAATGCCGATCTGAACGCGCTGATCAATGCGGTGGATTTCGTTTCTCTGCATACATACCCATTCCACGATACACATTACAACCCAGCATTTTGGCATGTGCCTGCCAATGAAGAAAATCTCAGTGATCAGGCTAAAATCGATGCTGCGATGTTGCGCGCCAAGGATTATGCAATTTCCCAGTATCAGGCAACGAAGAACTATATTGACAGTAATTCATTAAGTAGTAAGCCCATCCATATTGGCGAAACCGGCTGGTCTACCATAGCTAACTGGCAGTATGGTAATCCGGGATCAAATGCTGCGGACGAATACAAAGAGAAACTCTACTTCGATCATATGCGCGAGTGGACTGATCAGAATGGTATCTCTATGTTCTATTTTGAAGCCTTCAACGAACCCTGGAAGGATGCATCCAATACTCAGGGATCAGAAAACCACTTTGGCCTCTTCACTGTGGAAGGTCAGGCGAAATATGCCCTTTGGGATATGGTTGATAATGGAGTATTCGATGGCTTGACCCGTGGGGGTTCTGCAATTACCAAAACTTACAGTGGTGATGAGCAGGCGCTTCTCAATTCGCTGTATGCACCTCCAGCGAATACTTCAGGTGGCAATGGCTCCACTTCCAATGTTAATGACAGCCGCACAGCCGGTGAATTGGTCACTGAGTCAACCTATGTGGTAGACGACAGCTCGCTGGTGCCCAGTGCTTCCAACAGTATTACTTATCCTAGCAGTACGCTTTTGGTAAATCCTTGGGAAGGCACTTCCGATTTAAGCCTTTCAGACGGCGTTTTAACAGTTAACACAGGAACAGGCGAATGGTGGGGCGCGGCTCTTGAAATTGAAGCATCCTCTGGTGAAGACCTTTCGGGTTTTGCCAGTGGAAAGTTGGTTCTTGATATCAAGGGTGATACTGCATCAACCTTCGCCTTAGGGTTTCAGTCAGGCCTATGGGGCAATAGCTCAAGACCGCAGGTCAATAATTTCGTAACCTTTGGGCCAGGCCAAACTCGCTCAATTACATCTTCCTGGGTAACCCATGAGATTCCGGTATCTGAATTAAATAAAGGCGCGGACCTTACTGATGTTACATCGCTGATATATTTTATGGGTATTTCATCATTCGATGGCAAAACTATCGATGTTAGGAATATCTCCTATAGAAAATAACCTTTAAAAACTTCCTGTTTGCGCGGCATATCAAGATCTTAAATGTTGTTTTAACCTGTTGGTGCAGTCAGTAGAATTCGGGGGTATCTCAGGATGAGGTACCTCTAGGAAGGCGCCAGCTATGATACCGTCTGTGGTTAGGATATTCCCCATTTGGTAGTAGGTCTTCCTAGAATAATCGTAATTCCTTATGTTTTACCTATAGAGTATTTCCCAGCTGTAGGCGTACAAATACATCACTAGACAGAAAATACAAATCCTGAATAATAATTTTGTGATCATCGATAGCGAAAAAAATCGCAGTTGCTGTCTGGGCATAAGCTGGTTCATGATATATCCGTTTGCTTCCTTAATGATAATGATTATCATTTACAATTAGATAAATATCAAGTAGTATTCCACCCATCAAGCAAATAGGGCATTAAGTTTACCTATTAGTGCGATCATTCTAGCCCGATCATTTTTAATTTTAGGAATACAGCCCATGAAGCTCTCTTTTCTGTGCGATGCTCATCGCCAAGAATTAACAACCAATGTCACCAAAGCCATACGCTTTTGGCAGGAGGGTTTTGATACAGCACAATTCTTTAATGAACAGAGCTTATGGGTTGAAGCAATTCCCCATGCCGGCTGTGCCTTTGAAACAGCCGAGATATTTGTAACCAATAAAGAGATAGATTACACCGTGGCCTATGAATGGTTTTATGCCTCAAGTATTTTGCTTGCGAAAGCATTTAATAGCCTCGGTAATACCGACGAGGCCTACGAAGTGATTGGCCTTGCAATTGAAAGGTTTGATAGGGAGTTGGGTTTATCTGATGTCGAACCAAAACTAGTAATGGATTACCTAAATAAACTGCATTGGTGTGAGCATTTTGAAGCCAATCATATTGAATCAAAGCGCAGAATTAATCGATCTTCAGTATTATCAGTGCAGTGAAAGCGAAAAAGCGCGCAAGATATTTCACAAAAGTCCTTGATACAGTATTCAAATGGTAAGAACTCAGGTTTCTGCTTCCAAATGATTTCTTTGATGTGTAAAATGCATCGCTCAGAAGTAATAGGAGCATAGCTCAGTTGGTTAGAGCACTTGCATGACATGCAAGGGGTCCGCAGTTCGAGTCTGCGTGTTCCTACCACTTCCGATTCTCTCCCCCTAAAATCTTGCTTGCTGCCAATTTTTCCAGAATAAATTTAATTTTTTAGTTCTATGCCATCTATGACTTAGATCATTGAATCCAACGAATTAATAACCCATACTAAGAATGTGTTTCTTATGAGTTTTTAACATGGGTCTTCTAGCAATTTATGTGGGCTTGGCGTTGGGTGTTTCTTTTTTATGCTCCCTAC
>CALKMW010000072.1 GCA_938092205.1 uncultured Pseudomonadales bacterium | reverse complement strand
GGCAGCGTGGCTTAGCACCCCGCCCCAGGTATCAAAAATTTGTACCGCTTGGGCACCACTGGCAATCTGGGCGTTAAGATAATCAATCACTGATAAGGCTAACTTATCAAGCAATTGATGCAGTAATTCAGGCTGGGTATAAAGCATGGTTTTGGCGCGGGCAAAATCTCTACTACTTTGCCCCTCAATCATATAGGTTGCCAATGTCCAAGGGCTGCCAGAAAACCCTATAAGCGGCACACGACCATTAAGCTCACGACGGATGGTAGATACTGCATCAGTCACATAGGTTAAATCAGAGGCGGTATTGATAACCTCAAGCTGTTCAATATCTTTTTCCGTGCGAACCGGCTTGCGAAACTTTGGGCCTTCACCCTCAGCAAAATACAGCCCTAGGCCCATAGCATCGGGAATAGTGAGAATATCGGAGAAAAGAATAGCTGCATCAAGCTCAAAGCGCTCTAGTGGCTGAAGCGTCACTTCGCAGGCTAGCTCGGTATTTTTACAGAGACTCATAAAGTCTCCTGCCTGTGACCTTGTTGCTCTGTACTCAGGCAAGTAACGCCCAGCTTGACGCATTATCCAGATAGGGGTTCTATCCACCGGCTGACGCATCAACGCTTTTAGAAAGCGATCGTTTTTAAGCTCTGTCATTAACTACTCTATCAGTAAAGTTATTTACTACTAGGCGCTTAGATATCCAAATAATCAAGGATACCTTCTGCCGCCTGACGACCTTCCCATACAGCGGTTACTACTAAATCTGAACCGCGAACCATATCCCCACCTGCAAATACTTTAGGATTAGTGGTCTGGAATGCGTAGGTCTGCTCTTCAGGCGCAACAACACCGCCCCAATCCGCAGTATCGACTTTAACATCGTTTAACCAGCTTGGCGGACTTGGCTTAAAGCCAAAGGCAACTAATACAGCGTCAGCAGGAATAATCTCTTCACTACCAGGAATCAGTTCTGCTCGGCGACGACCATTAGCATCGGCCTCACCCATCTGAGTAGAAACAACCTTTACTCCAGCTACGTCGCCATCTTCATTACTAACGATCTCAACTGGCTGAAGGTTAAATCTAAATACCACACCCTCTTCTCGAGCGTTTTTCACTTCTCGTCGGGAACCAGGCATATTTTCTTCATCGCGACGATAGGCACAGGTAACGCTGGTAGCACCCTGTCGGATTGACGTTCGGTTACAGTCCATAGCGGTATCACCACCCCCAAGAACCACCACACGCTTGTCTTTAAGATCGATAAAATCATCAGCTGATTTCTCAAAACCAAGATTACGATTTACATTAGCAACAAGAAACTTAAGTGCCTCATGAACACCGGGAAGGTCTTCACCAGGGAAGTTACCTTTCATAGTGTTATAGGTACCCATTCCCATAAATACTGCATCGTATTCTTCTAGTAACTCATCAATCTGAATATCTTTACCGATCTCGGTATTAAGACGGAATTCAACACCCATACCTTCTAAAACTTCTCGACGGGTGCTGATAACATGTTTTTCCAGTTTAAATTCTGGAATACCAAAAGTAAGTAAACCGCCAATCTCGGGATAGCGATCAAATACAACCGCTTTAACGCCGTTGCGCACAAGAATATCTGCACAGCCAATACCGGCAGGACCTGCACCAATAACAGCTACTTTTTTATCGGTCCAAACAACCTTAGACATATCTGGACGCCAGCCCATAGCCAAAGCAGTATCGGTAATGTATTTTTCAACCGAACCAATGGTTACGGCACCAAAACCATCATTCAGAGTACAGGCACCCTCACAGAGTCGATCTTGCGGACAAACGCGGCCACAAACTTCTGGTAAAGAATTAGTTTGATGACTTAACTCAGCGGCTTCGAGCAAATTACCCTCGGCAACAAGTTGCAACCAATCAGGAATATAATTGTGTACTGGACATTTCCACTCACAATATGGGTTGCCACAAGACAGACAACGATGAGACTGGGTCTCAGCTGTGGTCTGATTAAATGGGTCATAAATCTCGACATATTCATTTTTTCTGCGGTCCATCTCGCGCTTGGGCGGATCAACTCGCTCTATATCGAGAAACTGAAAATCATTATTTGGTCTTGCCATAAACTTATTCTCTATCAATCTTTTACTTACTTGGAAACAGCGTTTGCTTGTGCCAATAGACTTTGTAAGCTCGATGCTTTTGGCTTAACTAGCCAGAATTGAGACGCAAAGTCAGAAAAATTATCCAATATATGTTGTGCCCATGGGCTGCCAGTCTCACGAACATGATCTTCAATCGTCGCGATTAAGAAGCCGCGATGAGATTCAAGCGCTTCAGTTGTCACACGCTGAATATCGATTAGCTCCATATTATAACGATCAACAAACTTACGATCTGTATCTAAGACATAGGCAAAACCACCGGTCATGCCAGCACCAAAATTATACCCTGTAGAACCTAATACAGTAATAATCCCGCCGGTCATATATTCACAACAGTGATCACCAGCACCTTCGACTACCGCCATGGCACCAGAATTTCGCACACCAAATCGTTCACCCACAGAGCCTGCCGCATAAAGCGTGCCACCTGTGGCGCCGTAGAGACAGGTATTACCCATAATCGGCGTTGCCTTAGCTTCAAAGCCACTCTCTTTAGGTGGGCTTAGCACTAGCTTACCACCAGACATGCCTTTACCGACATAGTCATTGGCATCACCTTCGAGGTAGATATTCAATCCGCCGGCATTCCAAACACCAAGAGACTGACCTGCAACCCCGCGAAGATTAACTGTCACAGGGTTATCAATCATACCGGCATTGCCATGTCTTACTGCTATTTCACCGGAAATACGCGCACCGATGGAGCGATCACAGTTACAAATATCATAGTCATAGCTACCACCAGATTTTGCTTCAATAGCCGGCAACATATCCTTGACCATTTGTTCGGCAAGTAAGCCTTTATCAAATGGGTCATTTTGCGCCACACCACAAAATTGTGGTTTGTGACTGATTTCTGGGCGATCTTCGATCAGTGGGCTTAGATCAAGATTCTGTTGCTTACGAGTTTCGCCAGGCAATAATTCAAGTAGATCAACACGCCCAATCAATTCTTCAAGAGAACGTACACCTAGGCTAGCCATCCATTCTCGCGTTTCCATCGCCATAAACTTAAAGAAGTTAGTGGCCATGGCTACAGTGCCGCGATAATGATCATTTCGCAGACGATCATTCTGTGTAGCAACACCGGTAGCACAGTTATTTAGATGACATATTCTCAGGTATTTACAGCCTAGCGCCACCATGGGGCCAGTACCAAAACCAAAGCTCTCAGCACCAAGAATAGCGGCTTTAACAACATCTAAACCAGTCTTTAAACCGCCGTCAGTTTGAACCCGAACCTTATCACGCAGATCATTGGCACGCAGCGTTTGATGCGTCTCAGTTAGACCGAGTTCCCACGGCGATCCTGCATAGCGAATTGAGCTAACCGGACTAGCAGCAGTACCACCATCGTATCCTGAGATTGTAATAAGGTCAGCATAGGCCTTAGCAACACCAGCGGCAATGGTTCCTACACCGGGTCTAGACACTAGCTTGACCGAGATTAATGCATCGGGGTTAACCTGTTTTAAATCAAAGATAAGCTGAGCTAGATCTTCAATAGAATAGATATCATGGTGTGGCGGTGGTGAAATAAGCGTTACACCAGGCACGGAATAACGCAGTCGAGCAATTAACTCATTGACCTTACCACCAGGTAATTGACCACCTTCACCGGGCTTAGCACCCTGGGCCACTTTAATCTGAATAACTTCAGCACTTCTTAGGTACGCTGGGGTAACACCAAAGCGACCCGAAGCAACCTGTTTAATTTTGGATGATTTAATAGTGCCATAGCGAGAAGGGTCTTCACCACCCTCACCTGAGTTAGATCGACCACCAAGACCGTTCATTGCCTCTGCTAGGGATTCGTGAGCCTCCGGTGATAGTGCACCAAGTGACATACCCGCAGAATCAAAACGCTTAACAATGTTTGAATAGGATTCAACTTCAGAAATATCAATCGGCTGAAGATCATTTTTAAGTTTTAGTAGATCGCGCAGTGCTGCAGCGGGTCGCGTATTGACTAGGCTCGCATAGTCTAACCATGCGCTGTAGTCGTCATGCTGAACCGCTTTGTGCATCGTTTGTACAACATCGGGGTTATAGGCGTGATATTCCTCGCCATGAACATACTTCAGTAAGCCACCCTGATTAATTGGTTTACGCATTTTCCAGGCAGTACCACTTAATTCAAGTTGGTCCTGCTGTATGTCTGCAAAACTAGCACCCTGAATTCGGCTGGTTAATCCCGGGAAGCAGAGATCAATAATTTCGTCACTCAGCCCCACCGCTTCGTATAACAATGCGCCACGGTATGAAGCAATGGTAGAAATACCCATCTTCGAAAGAATTTTTAACAGGCCTTTATTAATACCTTTGCGGTAATGTCTAAACGCCGTATCAACATCAACCAGAGTTTCACCACTGCTGATTAAATCGCACAATACATGGTAACTTAAGTATGGGTAAACCAATGAAGCACCACAGCCAATCAATGTGGCAATTTGATGTGAATCTCTAGCATAACCAGTGCTAGCCACAATATTGGCATCACAGCGCAAGCCTTTAACCGTAAGGTGGTTATGTACCGCACCCACAGCTAACAACACATGAATAGGTAATTTTGGTTGAACTATATCGTGGTCAGAAAGAATACAAACAGAAACACCTGATTTAACTGCCGCTTCAACTTCAGCGCAAATTCGCTGAATCGCTGAACCTAGGTCTTCCTGTGCCGGATCAAAATTTAGATCAAATTTTTGAACGGGAAATTCTTCAAATTCATTGGCCTTGAGGGCGTAATACTTTTTCGGTGAAAGTACTGGGCTAGAAAGACCAATTCGACAGGCTAGATCAGCTTTTTCTTCGAAGATACTTCCCTCGCGCCCAAGCTCTACACCCAACGACATCACAATAGATTCCCTTAAAGGATCGATTGGCGGGTTGGTCACCTGAGCAAACTGTTGTCTAAAGTAATCGAACACATTGCGATGTTTTGCTGACAATACGGCCATGGGGGTATCGTCACCCATGGATGCAGTGGCTTCTTGACCACCCTCTGCTAGAGGACGCAAAACCTGATCTCTTTCTTCGAAAGATACCTGGAACATTTTCATGTAGGTACGTATCTGCTCGCGCGACAATGTACCTTCAAGCTCGATACTATCCATATCAAAGGTTGAGGCTATGGAGAAGTGCCCATCTCTCAACCATTGCTTGTAAGGGTTTCGAGCGGCTAGTTCAGTTTCGACTTCATCACGGAACTTAATCTGCCCTTTTTCTGTATCAATCGACAGAATATCACCCGGCCCTAATCGACCTTTGGCAACCACTGACTCAGGCGCATAATCATAGACGCCAACTTCAGAAGCTACAGTAATAACATCATCATCAGTCATAACCCAACGCGATGGACGCAAACCATTTCTATCAAGCGTACAAACAGCAAATCGACCATCGGTAATTACCAAACCGGCCGGACCATCCCAAGGCTCTTGGTGCATTGAAAGGTAGTCGTACAATGCACGTAGATCTGGATCTATATCTTCAACATTCTGCCAAGCCGGTGGAACCAGCGCGCGCACAGCCAAATGTAAATCCATACCACCGGTGACCAGCATTTCTAGCATATTATCCAAACTAGATGAGTCAGAACCCGTGCGGTTTACTAGAGGTGCAGCTTCGGTAAGATCTGGCAATAAATCAGTTTTATATTTCGATGTACGAGCCACAGACCAATTTCTGTTACCTACAATAGTGTTGATCTCACCATTGTGCGCCAGCATTCTAAATGGCTGAGCCAGCGGCCACTTAGGCATAGTATTAGTTGAGAAGCGCTGATGGAATACACAGATAGCCGTCTCAAGGCGAGGATCTGCCAAATCAGTATAAAACTGTGGCAAATCTACCGGCATCATCAATCCCTTGTAGCTCAGGACATTGATGCCAAGGCTAGCAATATGGAACGTATCATCACTGCCCAATAGATTTTCAGCCTTGCGACGACCCATATAGAGTCTGGCAGCAAAAATATTCTGCTCAGTAATCTTGCCTGGTGCGACAAAAACTTGTTCAAATGCAGGCAGGGATTCAATAGCAATAGGACCCAGGCAGCTATCATCGGTTGGCACTTCACGCCAGCCGATAACCTCAAGACCTTGAGCCGTTAGCTCTTGCTCAATAATTGCTTTTGATTGATCGCGAAGGTCGCTATCACTGTTGAGCATAATCGCCCCAACCGCATACAGGTCTGGCAATTCTTTATCGAGGGTTTCTTTAACTACAGCACGTAAAAAGGCATCAGGCTTCTGCAGTAATAAACCACAGCCATCGCCAGTTTTACCATCTGCTGCCACACCACCACGGTGAGTCATACAGGTGAGTGCTTTAATAGCATTTTGGAGTAACTGGTGGTTGGCTTTACCCTTGGTATGGGCAATTAGTCCAAAACCGCAGTTATCTTTAAAATCATCAAGCCGACATAAGCTTTGAGTCATATTTAAACTCTGAAAATTAACAGGTGGATTTTGAGCCCAGGTTCAGCTCATCTGGGCGAAAAGGCGCACATTTTACACTTGAGACACGGTTTCGACAAACACTTATACGCAAACATGAAAACGGGTAGTTTATATAGGAGTAAAATTAATGCAAAAAAACCTTTATTGTTACTCTGAAAAACTGCTAGAAATCACTGTTTGTAGGCTTTCAACTGAATAGTCACTGGTAACCTCTGCATCGCCAAGAGCGCGCAATAAAACTAAACGCAATTCGCCATCTAATACTTTTTTATCTCTATACATGAGCTTATTAAAATCTTCAGCCGTCATATCTGATGGTGGCGCTACAGGCAACGACCAAATTTTGATAAGATTTTTGACCCGATCAAACTCCGATTGTGACAAACCACCCATCATTAATGACAGCTTAGAAGCCATCACCATTCCGGCCGCTACAGCTTCACCATGAAGCCAGCCAGAATAGTTTTGAAAGGTCTCAATGGCATGACCAAAAGTATGTCCCAAATTAAGAATTGCCCGAATACCCTGCTCAGTCTCATCGGCACTGACTACCTTAGCTTTGTTGAGACAGGATCTTTCGATGGCATAGGTCAGCGCCGCTTGATCACCCTGCTTTAAAGCGGAAGAATTTTGTTCTAGCCAGTCAAAAAATTCGGCATCGGCAATTAATCCATACTTAATCACCTCAGCCATACCTGCGCTAAACTCTCGCTCAGGCAGGGTCGCAAGGCTATCGGTATCAATTACCACTGCTTGCGGCTGATAAAAAGCGCCTATCATATTTTTACCCAGTGGGTGGTTGACTGCAGTTTTACCGCCTACAGAAGAATCAACCTGAGATAAAAGCGTGGTTGGTACCTGTATAAATGGCACCCCGCGCTGGTAGCAAGCGGCGGCAAAGCCGGTGATATCACCAACCACACCGCCTCCCAAGGCAATTAGTGTGGTTTTTCGATCATGCTGACTATCGAGCAACTTGGTTAAAATACTATTAAGAGTATCAAGGTTTTTAAACTGCTCCCCGTCCTGCAAGATAATGGAATCAACTTGCTTATCACCAAGCTCGCTTTCAAGGGCAGACAGGTAAAGTTTAGCGACCGTTGTATTGGTTACAATAAGTACCTTTTTACCCTGAACAAAACGTGAAATACCCACAGCCGCCAACTGCCCAGAACCGATAAATATAGGGTAGCTACGGTCTTCAAGTTCCACATTAATCTGTGCGGTTGAAGGGCTATTGTTTTGCTCGCTCATCTTAAAATACTCTTAGCTGTTAAGGGGCATATTATGCTTGGGTCGAATAAATTATCAATGCTTTGATAATTCGTCCAACAATACCTTGGCCACTCTTGCTGCAGAGCCACCCTCTGAAGAAAATACAACATCAGCCACTTCTCGATAAAGCGGGTCGCGCACCTCAAGCAGCTTGTTAATCACCTGCTCACGATCTTCAACCTGCAATAGGGGTCGAGATTTATCGCGGCGCATTCTTTCATATAACTGTTCTTTGGATGCGCAGAGGTATATCACCTGACCACTCGATTGCAGAACCTTTCGATTTTTTGCCGACATAACAACCCCACCACCGGTCGCAATAACCGAACTAGGGTTACTATCAATAATATCCTGAAGAACCTTTGACTCTCTTTCACGAAAGCCCTTCTCGCCTTCCATATCGAATATCCACTGAATATCCGCACCACAGCGAGACTCAATTTCAGCATCAATATCCACGAATGGTCGATGTAAAAGACTGGCTAATTGTTTTCCTACAGTGGTTTTCCCCACACCCATGGGGCCTACCAAAAAAATATGTTGTTCACTCATTTTTCATTCAAAACCGGTTGGTTAATCACAGCGCTAGTTATAGGGATTATTTTTCTTTGCTCTTACCACAACCGTCATTGTGACTTCACTTACATCAACTTACTATGCAGGCAACAGCCTAACAGTGGAGCTAGATATTTCAAATACACAAACAAATAATACAAAACAGCGTCTTAAGGCTCTATAATACACTGGAAGAAACCTTGGCGTCTGCAGACCTTGCTTAAAAGACATAAAAAATTAATAAAAGGCATACTTACCCTCACAGTTCTTGGTGTGGGCGGCTTTCTTATTGTAGCGTCTTGCCTATTTTTGTACCTTAGCCCCAAGCTCCCATCAGTAGAAGAACTCAAGCGGGTTGAATTACAGATTCCCCTGAAAGTTTATTCCGAAGATTTACAAATAATTGCTGAATTTGGTGAAAAAAAACGTTCGCCAGTCAACTTTAACCAAATACCGCCGGCTATGGTAGATGCCTTTCTAGCTGCTGAAGATGACAGCTTTTTCAAACATGGCGGTATTGTTGTATCAGGTTTAGCCAGAGCAGCAATGGAGCTGATTACCACTGGCTCAATTCGCAGTGGTGGTAGCACCATTACCATGCAGGTGGCGCGCAACTTCTTTCTTAGTAAACGTCAGGAATTTACCCGTAAATTTAATGAGATCCTACTGGCGTTTAAAATCGAAGAAGAGCTCACTAAAGAAGAAATACTTTCCCTTTATACCAATAAAATTTACATGGGTAATAGAGCCTATGGTGTGGGTGCTGCAGCACAGGTTTATTACGGTAAAAATCTCGACCAGTTAACCTTAGCCGAGATGGCAATGATTGCTGGTCTACCTAAGGCTCCCTCGAAATACAATCCCATAGCAAATCCAGAGCGCGCACTTCAGCGCAGAGACTGGATTCTCAGACGTATGCTGAGCCTAAAGAAAATCAGCAAGCGCGAATATCAAATAGCCATCAATGAACCAGATAAAGCCACCTATCACGGTTCAATTGCAAAAATCGATGCCGCCTATGCTGCAGAAATGGTGCGCCAACAGGTGATTGCCAAGTATGGTCTTAAAGCCTATACCGAAGGCTATACCGCCATCACCACGATAGATTCTAAGTTACAGGCAAAGGCTACAGAGTCAGTACAAGTTGGATTAATTGCCTACGATAAACGTCATGGCTACCGAGGCGTTGAACAAACGGCAGTAGCTGAAGAAAACTGGCAACAGGTTCTCGATGATACCCCAAGCTATGGTGAACTTGAGCCGGCCATTGTTAGCTTTGTCGCTGACGATCACTTGCGAGTAGTAGACAATCAGGGGCAAACCTACCCTCTAAATTGGGCCAATGGTCTGGATGGTTTGCGGCTTTTCGAAACAGCTAATATTCAATCGGCGCCGATAGAATCTGCCCATGATATCTTTCAAGTTGGCGATCTTATCCGCATACAAAAGCGCGACAGCTTTATTCAGCTTGCTCAAATACCTACAGCACAGGCAGCAATGGTGGCTCTATCGCCAAGAGACGGCGGAATTAAAGCTTTAATGGGTGGTTTTGATTACCGGCACAGCCGCTTTAATCGGGTTACCCAGGCCGCGCGACAACCAGGCTCTAACTTTAAGCCTTTCATCTACACTGTAGCTCTGCAAAATGGCTTTACACCAGCCTCGACGGTCAATGATGCGCCAGTAGTATTTGACGATAGCAAGCTTGAAGATATATGGCGTCCAGAAAATGATGGCGGCAAGTTTTATGGCCCTACACGAATTCGCGAGGCACTCTATAGATCGCGCAACCTAGTATCTATTAGACTTCTTCGGCGCATGGGCATTGATAACACTCTTCAGGGCCTGCAAAAATTTGGCTTTAATACCGGTAATATGCCGGCAGATCTCTCTGTATCACTAGGCAGTCATGCCTTAACCCCTATGGAAATTGCTCGAGGCTATACCATTTTTGCTAATGGTGGTTATCTCGTTCAGCCCTATATTTTGGATAAAATCATTGACCGCGATGGCACTATTATTTTTGAAGCCACACCAGATACTGCCTGCGACCCCTGTATTGATGTGGCAAAAGGCAAGGAATCCGATGGTTTTTCTGCTGAACAAATTGATCTAGAGCTAAGCGCATTACTTGATACCTTGGCTGAAGAATCGATTCCCGATGCAGAAAAAGATCACTATCAACTAATAAGCCAAACCCTACGCAACCACCCGCAATCAGACAGTATTTCTGCTAAGCGAGCGATGGATGCGCCAACCGCATTTTTAATCGATTCGATACTTAAAGATGTTATCCAAAAAGGCACTGGTAGAAAGGCAAAATCACTAAAACGTAATGATCTAGCAGGAAAAACTGGAACCACAAATGGGCCCAGAGATGCATGGTTTTCTGGCTACTCATCACATCTGGTTGCCACCGCATGGGTGGGTTTTGATGATTACTCACAGCTAGGCCGCAATGAGTACGGTGGCTCAGCCGCACTGCCAATCTGGATCGACTTTATGGGCGAAGCGCTGAAGGATAAGCCGCAGACAAACCTTCCCCAACCAACCGGTATTGTCAGTATTAAGATCGACCCTAAAACAGGGGCTCGTGTAGCACCTGACCAATCGGGAATCTTTGAATTCTTTAGAACAGAAAATGTGCCAGAGGCGGTAACCAAAGGAACCAAACCGACCAGTAATGAAGAGCCATTGCCTGAGGATCTATTTTGAATAAACTGCCCATTCAGTTAGATTGGGATAGCATTGATACAGTGCTACTCGATATGGATGGGACATTGCTTGATCTAAATTTTGACTTTTATTTCTGGACTGAACATCTTCCACAAAAATACAGCCAGATTCACAACGCTAACATAAACGAGGTAACCGACTATATCGCCCATCGCTTAGCCGAAAAACAGGGGCAACTAGAATGGTATTGCACCGATTATTGGTCTCAGCAGTTTCAACTCAATATCATTGCTGCGCAAACTGAAATAAAACATCTAATTAGTGAGCGAGCACAGGTAATAGAGTTTCTTAAAACCTTAGGCGCGATGAAGAAAAAACGCATTCTAATTACCAACTCTGATCGCCCAAGTATTGCACTTAAATTTTCTAACTGCGCCTTAGAGCCGTTGCTTGATCAAGTTATTTCATCTCATGATTACCAAGCCGCCAAAGAACAACAGCAATTCTGGCAACAGCTCCAAACAGATATCGACTTCAACCCACAAACCGCGTTATTTATTGATGATTCAGAGGCAGTGCTTGACTCAGCACAGCAATTTGGCATCAAGCAGCTATTAAGCATTAAACAACCGATTAGCACGCAATTGCGGGAGTTGGATAGCAAATACCCTATGGTGGAAAATTTCTTACCCTTATTAACCGGTAACGCCAATGGATAAAGTACGTATCGACAAATGGCTATGGGCTGCGCGTTTCTTTAAGACCCGTGCCTTAGCCAAGAATGCCATAGACAATGGTAAGGTTCATATTGATGGACAAAAGCCCAAAGCCAGTCGTATGCTCGAGCTGGATGTTACCCTGACCATTCGCCAGGGTTATGATGAAAAAATCGTCACTGTTGTGGCGCTGACCGATCAGCGCCGCGGCGCACCCCAAGCACAGGCACTGTATCAAGAAACACAAGAAAGTATCGCCGCTAGGGAAAAATCTGCCGCAGAACGCAAAGCACTCAATAACAGCCTGCCCCAGCATGAAAAACCCAATAAAAAACAACGCCGACAAATTCATCGATTTATTCGCGGCGACTAAAATAAATAGCAATTGCCAACAATTTTTATGTATTCAACCGCATAATTTTGTAGAATGCGCGGCATGAAAACACTAGATACCCGACAGCGCTTCCTATTCGACGATACTCATATTCGTGGCGAAGTGACGACCCTAGGCGAAAGCTTTCAGGCTATTAAGCAAAGACAGAACTACCCAGCGGTTATTAATGCCATTCTTGGTGAGTTTCTAGCGGCGGCCAGCCTATTGAGTGCAACCCTCAAATTTAATGGCATTGTTAGTATTCAGGCCATAGGGCGCGGCGCAATTACCTCACTCATGGCAGAGTGCAGCAACAACACTCAGTTGCGCGGTATTGTTAGAGGTGATTATCAATCAATTAATAATGATGAAACCTTTAAAAGCCTGTTAGGCGGTGCCACATTGGCAATTACCATTGAGCCCGAAGGTCGTGAACGCTATCAAGGTCTAGTCCCCATAGACAAAGATAGCCTAAGCGAGTGCCTAGAGCATTATTTCGCTCAATCGGAACAGTTAAGCACCAAAATTAAACTAGCGGCAAATCAAACCACGGCCGCTGGCATCTTAATTCAAGAAATGCCGCATAATAGTGAAGATGAACAAACCGAAGAAACCTGGCAGCATCTAAGCCTGCTGCTTGAAAGCCTTAAAGCTGATGAGCAACTAGAGCTAGAACATGAACAACAGCTCTACCGTCTGTTTCATGAACAACAGGTACGCCTATTTGACCCCGAAGCACTGCAATTTTTTTGCAGTTGCTCAAAAGCAAGAACCGCAAAAATGCTATCTTCACTTGGGGCTGATGAAGTTAACAGAATTTTTGAAGAGCAAGGCTCGATTGAAGTTACCTGTGAATTTTGCGGACAGCATTATCAATTTGATAAAGCAGACACCAGTGATATCTTTGATGAACCCAAACCCTCGGTTCATTAGTTTCAAATCAAATTAGCTAAATAGCAGACAATAAAAAACCCGCTTTAAAAGCGGGTTTTTAGTCTTTAACCTAAAATCAACTATTGGCTATTCTCAAGCATATAGTCGATGGTAGCGATAATTTCGTCGTCACTACAATCCATACAGGTTCCCTTAGCAGGCATGCCTCCGATACCATTGATTGCATTGGCATATACCGTCTCAATACCCTTAGTAAGACGATCAGCCCAAGCCGCTACATCACCCATTTTAGGTGCGCCAGCCACGCCATAGTTATGACAAGCCATACAATTTGTGCCATAAATTGATTCGCCGGTGCGAACAGCGGAGGCTACAGCAGAAACCACTGCCTGACCTGCCATTACCACACTACCATGAGGCGCAATGCGCTCGGCAACAAGGTTTTTCTGATTATCCGTAAGCTCAGCAGAGCCATCTTGGCCGCTACAGGCAACCATAGTAAATAGGGTGAAAATTACAAATCCAAAAACTCTGAGCTGACTCATTGAAGTCTCCGTTAAAATAGTGGCGTGGAAGTTATTACAAAACTAGTTACTGATAACGTCATTATACAGTGAAATGGATAATATCTCACTATTACAAAACATTTTTAATGCCACAGACAAAAGATTTATCCAAGCGGGCGAATCCCCACCGCTTTGCGCACATCCGCCATTAAAGCAGAACTATAGGCACGTGCCTTTTCGGCGCCCTGCTGAAGTACTTTTTCCACCTCAGCGGGGTTCTCTATAAGCTGATTATATCGCTCGCGCGGCTCTTTAAGCTGGTCATTAATTAATTCAAATAATTGCTTTTTCGCCTCACCCCAAGCAATACCATCAGCAAATTGCTGATGCATCTCTGCGGTTTGCTGCTCAGTAGCAAAGGCTTGCCATAGTTGGAATACCGCAGAATCATCAGGATCCTTGGGCTCACCTGGCTCTAGTAAATTGGTCTTAATCTTATTGATATGTTTCTTGAGTTTTTTCTCAGTTAAAAACAATGGAATGGTATTGTTATAACTCTTACTCATTTTACGCCCATCAAGGCCCTGCAATACCGCAACATTGTCGTCTACTACCGCCGAGGGCAAGACAAAATGTTCGCCATAATGATGGTTAAAACGCTGACCAATATCACGTGCCATTTCCACATGCTGAATCTGATCACGCCCCACCGGGATATCACTGGCATTAAACATCAAAATATCTGCCGCCATTAGGGTCGGGTAGCTAAACAAACCCATGGTAATGGCCAGATCGTCATCCTCACCCGCTTCCTGATTAGCCTGCACTGAAGCCTTATAGGCGTGGGCACGGTTCATTAATCCCTTAGCCGTCATACAGGTGAGAAACCAATTTAACTCAGCTATTTCTGGGATATCCGACTGGCGATAAAACACCACCTGATCTGGGTCCAAACCAAGCGCCAACCAAGCCGCGGCAATCTCTAGTGATGACTGATGCACCGCTTCCGGGTCCTGACACTTTATTAGCGCATGGTAATCGGCTAAAAAGAAAAACGATTCAATACTTTGATCGCCACTGGCCTCAATCGCCGGGCGAATAGCGCCAACATAGTTGCCCAAGTGAGGGGTTCCAGAGGTAGTAATACCGGTTAAAACTCTTTTCTGGCTCATAAAAAATCTTCTGCGTGAATATAGCAGGCTATGATAAGGGTTCTGCTCAGTTACTCAACCTTTTATCGGCAGTAAAAAATGCTTTACGCTTTATTTATACCCAATCACAACCCATAGGTTCGGCACTACTAAAAAATGCACCCAGTACCAGCGCTAACCTTAAAGAATCTTTTGATCCAGTCAGTTCGCGACAGGAGTGCATGGCGAGCTGGGGAATACCCACATCGATAGTGGCTACGCCAAGGCGCGAGGAGGAAATGGGCCCGATGGTGCTACCGCAACCCATATCAGAGCGCGATACAAACTGCTGAACTGGCACATTGGCCTGCTCACAAAGCTGTTTAAAGCGGCTTGAGGTGACGCTATTGGTGGCATAACGCTGTTTTACATTAGTTTTAATCACTGGCCCACCATTAATACTGGGCAGATGGCCGGCATCGTGCTTATCCATAAAGTTTGGGTGCACGGCATGGGCATTATCACAGGAGATTAATAGCGACTTATCCATTACTGTGCTGATATCTAATGCGCTAGATTCACTGGCTACTATGCGCTCTATTACCGATTCTAAGAATGGACCATCGGCACCCACAGCAGAGACACTTCCCACTTCTTCATGGTCATTACAGGCCATTATGCAGGTTTGGGTGCCATCGGCTTTTATCAATGCTTGAGTAGCGACAAAACAACTTAATAAGTTATCCAATCTGCCAGACACTAAAAACTCTTTGTCTAAACCGACCATAGCGGCTGGTTGGGTATCGAATAAGCACAGCTCAAAATCTAACACCTGATCTTTATCGGTTAAAAATTGCTGTTGCAATATATCTCTAAAGCTTTGGTTTTTTTGATCGCCTAGGTGAAGCTTGAGTATTGGCGGTATATCGGTCTGCGGATTAATGGTGCGCTCTTTATTAGCGTTGCGATCTAAATGAATGGCCAAACTTGGGATTGTCGCCACTGGATCTTTAAAATTGACCAAGGTTTGCTTTAATTCTTGCTCGGCATTCTTATAAACCACGCGACCGGCAATCGATAAATCGCGATCAAACCAGGGGTTTAACAGCGCACCGCCATAAATTTCCACGCCCAACTGAGAAAAACCACCCTTTTGCATATCTGGTTGGGGTTTTAACATAGGGCATGGGCTATCGGTATGGGCGCCGACGATTCTGATACCGGCTTTGGATACTGCCTCAGATCCAGCAACAAAGGCGACAATGGATGAGCCATTGCGCACTACATAGTATTTACCGCCCTGCTTTAGCGACCAAGCTTGATCGTCAGATAACTCGCTAAAACCTGCCGCAGATAATAGGGCCACCATAGATGAAACTGCATGAAATGGCGTCGGCGATGCGTCTAAAAAGGCACATAGCTGTTGGTTAAATTGGTTTTCTGTTTGATCCATCATGGTTCCTGTAAAAATCTGTCTCTATGTTTAGATAATTCCATTGTATATAAGAATTAAAATAACACCCAAAAGCAATCGATAAATAACAAAGGGCAACATACCTATTTTATCTACTAGACGCAGAAAGTAATGGATGCATAAATAGGCGGTAACGCCAGAAACTATTGTGCCAAAAATTATTTCCAGCCAAGGCACCGATGCCTCAGTCATAAGCTGTAAAGTTTGATAACCACCACTGAGGGTGATAATCGGAATAGCCAGTAAAAATGAAAACCGCGCGGCTGAATTGCGGTCAAAACCCAAGGCAAGTGCGGCAGTTATAGTAATACCTGATCTCGAGGTGCCGGGAATCAGTGCTAGCGCCTGAGCTAAACCGATAATTAGGGCCGATTTCCAGGTTAAATTCTGTAAGGTTTTAGCGCCGCGAACACGCCAATCAACCCAGCCTAATAGTAAACCAAAGACAATGGTTGTGGTGGCAATCACCGCAATCGAGCGCAGGTGCAGTTCAATAAAACCGCCAGCTAATAACCCGACCAGTGCCGCGGGGATAGTGGCCATAATAATAAACCACGCCATTTGGCTGTCGGCGTTACTGCCACGGCCCAAGAAGGTTGAGCCAATCCATGATTGAATCAGTTGCGCCACATCATTTTTAAAGTAGGCCAAAACAGCGATTAATGAGCCCACATGCACGGCGACATCAAAGGCTAAACCTTGATCCTGCCAGCCTAAAATCGCCGAGGGTAAAATTAAATGGGCAGAGCTAGAGATAGGTAAAAATTCGGTTAAGCCCTGAACTACGGCTAGCCAAAATGCCTGAATGAAATCCATTAGTTAATCTGCTCCTGTGTTGCTCTTAGGCGTTTTCTTTTTTGCCATGCCTCGGTGCCGCGCAAATACACCAAGTCAACAGATTCAATATTAACGGCTGAACCCTGATCTAGCTGTTGCTTTGCCATAGGCAGTATATCAATAGCATTGGGGTAAATAGGCGTAAAAAGCTCGGCGTACTGGGTTGCTGATTCAAACAGATTACCGGCATCACCGATAATAGCGCTGGGCTGATTGGCTTTTATAAGTTCTAAAGCCTGTTCAGTAGAGACTAATTGATCGGCCTCTAGCGCCACAATCTGGTTATTTTTATCGAGTCTGTATCTGCCCAAATTAAACTCTGACATTCGCGCATCTAGTAGAGTGATTACGTCACCAGCCTGAATATTTTGTTGACGCCTATAAGTAGCGGCAATCAACTCTAAGGTCGATACCGGCGTTACAGGAATATCTGCACCATAGGCCATACCCTGAACTGCGGCAAAACCAATACGCAAGCCGGTAAAAGAACCCGGCCCTATGCTGACACCTATGGCATCGAGCTGATTAACTTTAATTTGCGCCTCAGCTAAAACCTGCTGCACCATAGGCATAAGTAATCGGGAATGGGAACGCGGCTCATCGGCATATTGGGCAATGGTTTCGTTGCCAATTTGAAGCGCAACAGAACAGGCTTCAGTAGATGTATCAACCGCCAGAATTGTGGTCATAATTAACCTGTGCAAAAACCCAATAGAAATTCATCCCTGAGTATACCGAACCCAGAGTTTAATCGCATAACAGATTTTAGAAATTTGCGGCTTAGCTTAGGGCGCTAACGATACGCGCCTGAACTTCATCCAACTGCCCCAGACCATTGACTGACTTAAACGCCGGCGCTTGATCGGCAGAATCAGCTAACTCTGTATAGAACGCCACTAGCGGTTCAGTCTGATTATGATAGACCTCAAGGCGGTTGCGAATAGTGTCTTCGCGATCATCTTCACGCTGAATTAGCGCCTCACCGGTAACATCATCTTGTCCGGCTGTTTGCGGCGGGTTGTGCTCAACATGATAAACACGACCACTGCCTTCATGCACACGACGGCCACTAAGGCGCGATACAATTTGGTCGTCATCAACCGAAATTTCAACCACGAAGTCGATAGGAATACCGGCATCTTTTAGCGCCTGGGCTTGAGGAATAGTACGTGGGAAGCCATCGAGCAAAAAGCCATTAACGCAGTCGGCTTGCTGAATACGCTCTTCTACTAACGCAATAATGAGTTCATCCGATACCAGCGCACCCGAATCCATCACATCTTTTACTTTTTTACCCAACTCAGTCCCTGCTTTAATGGCAGCTCTTAACATATCGCCAGTAGAGACCTGTGGAACAGCATATTTCTCAGAGATAAACTGTGCCTGAGTGCCTTTTCCTGCGCCGGGGGGACCTAGTAAAATCAATCGCATTAATGGGATTCCTGTATACAAAAAATAAGGTGGAGAACAATACACGCATTGGACTATTCAAACAAGTCTAGAGCGTGGTTATGTGATTGTGAAACAATATTCTATTCTGCTTGCTTGGCTTTAATCCATGCCTGCTCAAGGGTGTCTGCAGTATATGTTTCATTGTTTTTTAAATCTAATTCTGCGTCCATAGACTCAAAGCGGCGCACAAATTTATTATTGGTTTTAGCCAAGGCTCGTTCGGGATCAATTGATAGATGTCGCGCCAAATTAACACAGGCAAACATTAGGTCGCCAAGCTCTTCTTCCTGGCGCGTCTTATCGCCGCTATCGACTTCTTGCTGTAACTCAGCCAGTTCTTCTTTAACCTTATCAATCACACCTTCGGCATCTGGCCAGTCAAAACCATAATTAGCGGCTCTTTTTTGCAATTTAGTGGCGCGCATCTGTGCCGGCAGGGCATTGGGCACATCATCTAAAATTCCACTATTGCCCTTTTTTTGCCGTTCTTCTTGCTTGATCGCCTCCCAGTTTTGTTTAATTTGCTGTTCATCGATCGAGGCCCCCTCTCTAGAAGATTCTAGGGTGCCATCAGGAAAGACATGTGGGTGGCGTCTTACTAATTTTGTGGTGATATGGTTGATTACCGTGTCAAAATCAAATTCGCCCTGCTCTTCCGCCATTTGGCAGTAGAAAATAATTTGGAATAATAAATCACCCAATTCCTCACTTAAATCACTGAGATTATTGCGCTCGATAGCATCCACCACCTCATACACCTCTTCAACAGTATAAGAGGCAATAGTGGTATAAGATTGTTTAATATCCCAGGGGCAACCAGTTTCAGGGTCGCGCAGACGCGCCATTAAATAGCGCAAATCTTTGATTGAGTAATGCTTGGGCATAAAAATAACCTCAGGCAACAATATGAATACTAGGCAAATAAACCAGACGACAGGTAGCGATCTCCACGATCGCAAATAATCGCCACAATAACGGCATTTTCTACCTGCTTGCTAATCTCTAAAGCAGCGGCAACCGAACCGCCGGAAGATACACCGGCAAATATACCCTCTTCGCGAGCTAATCTAATCATAGTCTGTTCGGCAGCTGACTGTGATATATCCATCACCTTGTCTATATTGGCATCATCAAAAATACCCGGCAAATATGCTTTTGGCCAGCGTCTTATCCCCGGAATATTAGCCCCATCTTCGGGCTGTAAGCCAACAATTTCAATCTCGGGGTTTTTCGATTTTAGAAAGGCTGACACCCCCATAATGGTACCGGTAGTACCCATTGAACTAACAAAATGGGTTACTTCGCCCTGGGTATCGCGCCAAATTTCTGGGCCGGTTGAATTTACATGAGCCATGGGGTTGTCGGGGTTATTAAACTGATCGAGCACCACGCCTTTGCCCTGAGCCTGAAGGTTATTAGCCAAATCCCGAGCGCCCTCCATGCCCTCTTCTTTACTTACCAGAATTAGCTCTGCACCATAGGCGGTCATCGCCCACTTACGCTCATCAGTCGCGTTTTCCGGCATGATTAGAGTGATCTTATAACCCAACATAGCTGAGGCCATAGCAAGAGCGATACCTGTATTGCCACTGGTGGCTTCAACTAGACGATCACCCGGCTTAATATCGCCACGTAGTTCGGCCTGTTTGATCATATTAATCGCCGGGCGATCTTTAACACTGCCGGCAGGGTTATCACCCTCCAACTTGGCAAGAATGGTATTTGTGGTTTCACCAGGAAGACGCTGCAACCTCACCAAGCGGCTATTGCCAACAGTTTGATCAATTGTGGGGTACTGCATAGTCTTGCCTCACATAATGTTAGGTATTTAAAATTATCTATTGTGCCCTAATTTTTGGCTATCTACTGCTATTCAAAGGTTATATAGCATAATATTTTGGCATATATCGGCGGTATTTAAACAATTGCCACATAGGCTAGCGCATAGTTTTTTTCATCGGAAAGACTAAGTAAAACTTTGGTTCCACCGATCTCCGTTAATCGCTGTGCAGCAGTATCTTGTAATTCAACCTCTGGTGCGCCTTCTAGGTTATTTGACGTCACTAGCTGCTGAAAGCTAATACCACGACCAATTCCGGTGCCTAAGGCTTTAGCAATTGCCTCTTTGGCGGCAAATCGTTTGGCTAAAAAGGCCACCGAGTTACCCCGTGCTTGGTATTCTTCGATTTCACTTGCAGTCAGAATACGTTGGACAAATTTATCGCCCTGCCGCTCTAGGGCGTCGGCAATACGTTTAATCTCTACAATGTCTGTGCCAATGGCTATGGTCATTTTGTCCGCTCTAATTATTATTTAAAAGATGCTGACGATAAAGTTCACGACTATTAAGTTCTTTACCATCCAAATAAAAATCAATTACCTGACGAGTTAACTGCTTGGCCGTCCTTATAACAGATGGCTGCTCAAACTCACCCTTTCTCAACGCCATAATATCAGCACCTACTAAGGTTTGAGAACTATCTGCTGTTTGATCCTGTAATAACTTGAGCCCTTGATCGGGAATATAATAATACAAATACTCTGGGCTCACCGCCTGCCCAGTTTCAGCCTCTGCATCCAATACTAAGCCATAGCCTAACTCTTCTAGCAATAGCATTTCAAAACGTCTTAATTCAGCCTGATCCAACCCTTTGACTGACAAGTGGGAGATAAATTGATGATAGAAATGATACAGCGGCTGATGAGGGTCATTTTGATGTAATAATTTATACAGTAATTCATTGGTATAAAGGCCAACAAATAAGGATTCTTGCGCCAGAAATACCGGTGACTGAATAGGATCGGCTTGAATCAGAGTTTTTAGTTCACCGCGCCCCTGCCATTGGAAATGATGTTCGGTGTAAGGGAAGAGTGTTTTGGCGATGCCTTTTTTGTTGGGCTTGCGAAAGCCCTTAGCCACACAGCGAAGACGCCCATAGTTAAGAGTAAATATATCCACCAGCAAGCTGGTTTCGCGATAAGGAATGGTATGAAGAATAAATCCAGGTTCAGACTCAACTCGCATAGCGCGCTACTCGTCTGTGTAGCCCAAGCTGCGAAGTGCTCTTTCATCATCAGACCAGCCACTTCGTACCTTAACCCAGGTTTTGAGCATAACTTTACAATCTAGCAATGATTCCATATCGGCACGCGCCTGTTGACCAATTTTTTTAAGTCGCTCACCACTGGTGCCAATAATTATTTTCTTTTGCCCTTCGCGCTCGACCAAAATTAACGCACTGATATGAGTGACTTTGGGCTCAACGCGAAATTCTTCAATTTCAACTGTGACCTGATAGGGTAATTCTGCACCCAATTGCCGGGTGATTTTTTCTCGCACAATTTCTGCCGCTAAAAAACGCTCACTGCGATCGGTAATTTGATCATCAGGGAAGACATGGGTGTTCTCAGGTATGAAGGTATTTATTTTATCTTCTAGGACATCAATATTGGTTTTACGCAAAGCTGACAGGGGAATGTACTGCTCGGCCTTTACCTTATTTTTTAAGAACCCTATATGCGGCAAAATAGCGTCTTTATCTTCAATCATATCGACTTTATTGATAACCACTAAAACCGGTGCTGATGACTGACTTAATTGGCGTGCCACATACTCGTCAGCCTCACTCCATTCAAACCTATCAAGCACAAATACCACCGCGTCCACATCGGCAATAACACTCGCGGCAGAGCGATTCATTACGCGATTGATAGCACGCTCTTGATTGGTGTGAATACCCGGCGTATCAACGTAGATAGTTTGGTAGTTTTCTTCGGTTTTAATACCCAGCAGTGTATGCCTAGTGGTCTGTGGCTTGCGCGATGTTATACACAACTTTTGACCCAATAAATGATTGAGCAAAGTGGATTTACCTACATTAGGTCGGCCAACAATGGCTACATAGCCACAAAACTGTTTAGTATCAGTCAATGTTCTATCTCTAAGGTGGCTAAAAATTTCTCAGCCACCATCTGTTCTGCTTTGCGTCTACTGCTTGCAGTGGCAGTAAACTCTCGGTCCAACAAGTCTATTGTACAGCTTACGGTAAATAAACGGCTGTGGGCTTCACCACCAGTTTCAATCACTCTGTATTGGGGCAATGCATGGCCACGTTGCTGCAAGAACTCTTGCAGCGATGTTTTGGCATCTTTGGTTGGCTTTGCCTCGTCGGCAATACTCAATAAATCCTTAAACCAGTTGAGCACACAGCGTCGTGATTCATCGAGGTTAGAATCTATATAAATGGCGCCGATTAGCGCCTCAACTGTATCACCCAAAATTGAATCGCGTCGGTGTCCACCACTTTTCATTTCGCCCTGCCCAAGAATTAGCTCAGAACCTAAATCCAAACTTCTAGCTACTTCAGCCAGTGACTCCGCACGCACTATCTGTGAACGCATTCGACTGAGATCACCCTCTTGCGAATCGGAAAATTTTTGATATAAAAAATCGCTGACAACAAGGCTGAGAATTGAATCGCCAAGAAATTCTAAACGTTCATTATTTTTGGCACCACAACTGCGATGAGAGAGGGCTAGCTTAAGTAACTCTAGGTCGCGAAATTGATAGTCTATTCGCTGCTGAAGTTGCTGAATACCAACACTGGTAATCATAAACACACACTAACAATCATTGGATTTTACCTGCGCGCTCAAAGCTAGGCAGGCTAGTAAAGCTATCCCAAAACATCCATCGAGCAAATGCTTTACCGACAATTCGGCTTTCGGGGACTGGGCCCCAAACTCGGCTATCACTAGAGTTATCTCTATTATCACCCATCATAAAGTAATGGCCAGCGGGAACAGTAGTAGAGAAATTTAGACTTAGGCGCGTAGGAAGATTACGCCGCTGCATTAGATGCTCGCTATCACCCAAATCTTCCATCATAACCACAGATCTTGGTGCCGCAGGCTCATCCAGATAGGGCTGTTGCACCATTTTTTCGCCATTGATAAATAACTGGCCCTTAATCAGGTTAATTTTATCCCCTGGCAAGCCAATCACACGCTTAATAAAATAGCGATCTTGGTGCGGCGGATAAAACACCATCACATCACCTCGTTGAGGTTCAGAAACGTCGATTATCTTAGTATGTAAAACCGGCAGTCTTACGCCGTAGATCCATTTATTAACCAGAATATAATCGCCCACCTTGAGGGTCGGCTCCATAGATTTAGACGGAATTTGAAAAGGTTCGGCAACAAATGAGCGCAGCACTAATACAAAACCAAGCACTGGTGCTAAGGAGGCAAAGAAACCAATAAGCGAGTCCTCATCAGCACGTATCGATTTATTCATCAGCCAGCATAGACCGCAGAGTAAAAAGATTACTGTTAGAATTAACTCAAAATTGAAATCCAAAATCAGGCTCTCCTTGTGTTTTGCTCACTAAGTCTTCAGTACAGCAAGGAAGGCATCCTGTGGAATTTCCACCCGCCCGACCTGCTTCATTCGTTTTTTACCGGCTTTCTGCTTTTCTAGCAATTTTTTCTTACGCGTAACATCACCACCATAACATTTAGCGGTTACATTTTTACGCAGTGCCTTAACCGTGGTTCGCGCCACAACACTGCCACCTACTGCCGCTTGAATAGCCACATCAAACATTTGCCGGGGAATTAATTCTTTCATTTTTTCGGCCAAATTTCGGCCCTTTTGCACCGCATAGTCACGGTGGATAATAGCCGCCAAAGCATCGACCTTATCACCATTAATAAGAATATCTAGCTTAACCAATGAAGCTGCCTGAAAGCGGGTAAAACTGTAATCCAATGAGGCAAAGCCACGGCTAACTGATTTTAGTCGATCAAAGAAGTCCATAACCACTTCACTCATTGGCAAATCGTAGCTTAGTGACACCTGACCACCAATAAACTGCATATCTTTTTGTATACCGCGCTTCTCAACACAGAGTGCAATCACATTGCCCACATAGTCTTTAGGCACCAGAATATTGGCTTCACAAATAGGCTCGCGCATTTCATCAATGGCGGCTGGATCGGGTAAGTTTGATGGATTTGAGATGTACAGTGTTTCAGCCTTGTTAGTGACAATCTCATAGACCACTGTTGGCGCGGTAGTAATTAGATCAAGATCATATTCTCGCTCTAAACGTTCCTGAATAATCTCCATATGCAGCATACCAAGGAAGCCACAACGGAAACCAAAACCCAGTGCATCTGAGCTTTCAGGCTCATAAAACAGTGACGCATCATTAATTGCCAGTTTAGCCAATGCTTCACGGAAATCTTCAAAATCGTCGGAGTCTACCGGAAACATGCCAGCATAGACCTGAGGTTTAATTTTCTGAAAGCCCGGTAATGCCTCTGCCTCAGAACTACTCATATGAGTAATGGTATCACCCACAGGTGCACCCAAAATATCTTTAATACCCGCAACCATAAAGCCAACTTCACCGGCTTTTAGCTCGCCAGTTGGGTTGCGCTTGGGCGTAAATACGCCAACACTATCTACCACATGCGCCTTACCTAGCGACTTGGCCATGATTTTGTCTTTTACTTTCAGGGTACCCTGTACAACTCGCACCAAGGATACAACACCGAGATAATTATCAAACCATGAATCAATAATCAGCGCCTGTAATGGCGCATCTACATCACCCTCTGGCGGTGGCACCTGAAGCACCAACTCTTCGAGAATTTCACTTATACCCTCACCAGTTTTAGCACTACAGCGAACTGATTCTGTAGCTTCGATACCGATAATATTTTCGATTTCATTAATCACTTTTTCTGGTTCTGCCTGGGGCAAATCCATCTTATTCAGTACCGGAATAACCTCTAGCCCTTGGGCAATAGCGGTATAGCAATTGGCCACTGACTGGGCTTCGACGCCTTGCGCGGCATCGACAATCAACAGGGCACCCTCGCAGGCAGCTAAAGAACGAGAAACCTCATAGGTGAAGTCCACATGGCCTGGGGTATCAATAAAGTTAAGTTGGTAGGTTTTTCCATCTTTGGCTTTAAATGGCAAGGTAACACTTTGGCTTTTGATGGTAATACCGCGCTCACGCTCAATATCCATTGAGTCCAAAACCTGAGCAGCCATTTCGCGCTCACTAAGACCACCGCAGAGTTGAATAAACCGATCGGCAATGGTTGATTTGCCGTGGTCAATGTGGGCGATGATGGAAAAATTTCTAATATGACTAAGATCGGACAAGGTATTTGCTGCCATTAAAATTTGCGAGTTGAATTTTAGCCTATTTCACGCACAGACGCTATCAAACAAACATCTAAACCGAGCTTTAAATATCCGTTAAAGGTGAAACCCATTTATCCAGAGTAGACCATGCCGCAACCACAATACAGCTATGGGAGGATAACGGTCTCTGGCAAACCATCCTCTGCTAATAAAACGGGATTAAATCTTGGATCATTACAATATTTAGCGTTGTACAAACTTACCAACCCACCACCGATACCAAGCCCTAAAATAGCCCCTATTACGCTTAATAAGTCACTTGGACCCATTGCCCATAAGCCAATCAAGCTAGCTCCCAAGGGGATAAGATAGGCACAGACTGAGGCCAGCACCACAACATCTTCAGGTATGGCTATGGTTACCTGCTGACCGACCCTATAAGACTCGGTAGTGCCTTCAGATTTTAGCACCCGCAAGCGGCTTGTCCTGCCGGTTAGCTTGGAAAGCACAGCTGTACCACAGCCCTTTTGCGCGGTGCAGGTTTCGCATGCTGATTTCTGCACTGCCTCCACCCAGAGGGCATCGCTCTCTATGGCAGTAACAGTCGCTGTCTCAAGAATCATTTATGAATCTCTTATAAATATACAAATTTATACGTCAAAGTTAGCATAGCCTATTAAAAACTTTTAACAAGCAATATCCGATTGGCACTCAGAGTATTAATCTCAGGTTTACTTGGCGATGGAATCTGTAGGTAATTGCTTATCTTCGCCAGTCTCGGGCACTGAAACAGCCTGATCCTCGATATAACTCGCTTTTAAACCTAACTGGCTGGCCTTTGCATCAGTCGAAGGAATATATAACTTAATCAGCTTGGTGGGTTGCTGTGAGGTTTTGAAAGACCCGCCAGCATTTACTGTACGCGCTTCAATCATAGGCTGAAAGCCAGTAGGGAATTGATTAGCAGGTCTTTGTAGCTGTTGTTCTGCATTACCAGAGGAGCCTGCAGCTTGAAAGGCTTCATTTTGCAACGGGCTAACAGTATTGAGTTGCTGAACCCCAATAATGGCCACGAAGGCAACACTGGCAGCTACAGCAAATCGCCCTAACGAATTAGCTTGAACAACTTGCTTAACAAAATTACTAGTGTGAGTCTTTTCTTCAGCTATAGCAGCGGAAACGGACTGAGAAATATCTTTGCCCGCCAGTGGTGTATTAACCATAGCCTGAGCATTAAGGTTGTATCTGGACCATTTGCTGGCAATAGCCTGATCAGATAAATCGGCCGGGTCGCTGCCCCGCTCAAGTTCTAACTCTTTGAGAATACGATGTAACTCAAGCTCGCTGACCTCACCATCAACCAATGCAGACACTGATTCTGTAAGTCGCTTTTTACTTTCGCTCATACAATTTCCTCACAATTAAAAACCAAGATTAAACCGCTTAATCTAAAATCCTTACCCTTAAGACCCATAGGGTTGCAAAAGGTTCAATTTATCTTACCCACCGCTAGAACACGTTCATCCAAAAACTCTCGAGCCCTGAATATTCTTGATCTTACGGTGCCCACCGGGCAGTCCATAACACCAGCAATATCCTCATAACTCATTCCCTCAAATTCTCGCAGGGTTAACGCGGTTCGTAAATCTTCTGGTAAGGCACTAAGGGCATTTCTGATGATAGTGGCTAACTCTTCAGTCATTATCGAATTTTCAGGTGTAGCCTCATCAATAAGCTTGTCATTATTAGCAAATTGTTCAGCATCTGCGACATCAATATCAGTATTAGCGGGACGGCGACTTTTAGACACTAGGTGATTTTTTGCTGTATTAATGGCGATTCTATATAGCCAAGTGTAGAACTGGCTATCGCCACGGAATTTAGGTAGTGCCTTATAAGCCTTGATGAAAGCTTCTTGTGTGACATCAGCAACTTCGTCGGCATCGCGAATAAAGCGCCCAACAATAGCCTGTAATTTGTATTGATATTTTAGTACCAGAAGATCAAAGGCTCTTTTATCACCCTTTTGCACGCGCAAAACTAATTGGTGATCTGTTGGCTCTGAGTTATGTTCCTTCATTAAAAATCCGTTATCTTATTCTGGGCTACAATGTGCGCTAATACCGTATGAACTGTTTGTTCAATCTACATACCCCAAGTTTGGGATTTAATCTAACAGATTTATACAAATTGCCGTAGTCACTAGGCATCTCATATTATACTATCACGTTAGTTTTATTATATGCGGTTTATTAATGATCAAAAACACTTTCTATGATGTCTTGGTAATCGGCAGCGGTGCTGCAGGACTTACCTTGGCGCTTCAGCTAGACCAGCACCTCAGGGTAGCCCTGATTAGTAAATCAACCCTTAAAGGCGGCGCCTCATGGCTTGCCCAAGGTGGTATTGCCGCTGTTTTTGATAAGGATGATAGCGCCGAGGCACATGTTAAGGACACCTTAATTGCCGGTGCTGGCCTATGTCATGACGACAGTGTTCGCTATGTCGTTGAAAATGGCCCCTCAGCAGTTAAATGGCTGATTGAACAGGGCGTGGATTTCACGCTCGACTCCGATCAGGTTCATTATCATTTAACCCAAGAAGGTGGACATAGTCATCGACGTATTCTGCACTCTGCAGATGCTACGGGGAAAGCGGTCACCACGACCTTGGTCGATCAAGTCATCGCTAGAGATAATATTGATATCTATGAGCACCACTGTGCTGTTGATCTAGTGACTCAGGCGGATAATAACTCGCGTAAAATTCGCTGTAATGGTGCCTATTTACTCGATATTGAGACCTCAAAGGTGTCCTTATTTCAAGCCAAAACGGTGGTTCTTGCTTCGGGCGGGGCTAGTAAAGCCTATCTCTATACCAGCAATCCAGATGGCGCTAGTGGAGATGGTCTGGCTATGGCATGGCGTCGCGGCTGTAGAGTAGCCAACTTGGAATTTAACCAATTTCACCCGACCTGTCTTTATCACCCCAAGGCGAAATCCTCATTAATTACTGAAGCTCTTCGCGGTGAAGGCGCAGTGCTTAAGCTACCCGATGGTTCACGCTTTATGAATAAATTTCATGAGGATGGTGAGCTGGCGCCTAGGGATGTTGTGGCGCGCGCCATCGACTTTGAAATGAAGCGCCTAGGCTGTGACTGTGTTTATTTGGATATTAGTCATAAACCGGCAGACTTTATCACCGAGCATTTTCCAACCGTTTATAAAACCTGCCTTGAGTTTAATATAGATATCACCAAGGAGCCGATTCCTGTGGTGCCGGCAGCTCACTATACCTGCGGCGGCGTTGTGGTAGACAAACAGGGTCAAACTGACCTTAAAAACCTTTATGCGATTGGCGAAACCGCCTTTACTGGCCTGCATGGTGCTAACCGTATGGCCAGTAACTCATTGCTTGAATGCTTAGTTTATGCTCAGGCGGCGGCTAAGGATATCAATGCCAATATGCCGCAAATTAATACGCCCGATAATATTGATGACTGGGATGAATCAAGGGTCAATAGCTCAGATGAAGATGTAGTCATTTCACATAATTGGGACGAGCTACGTCGCTTTATGTGGGACTATGTTGGTATTGTGCGGACAGATAAGAGACTTGAGCGCGCCCATCATAGGGTTAAGCTGTTGCTGAATGAGATTCAGGACTATTACAGCAACTACAAAATTTCTCGAGATCTTCTTGAATTACGCAACTTGGCAACCGTTTCTGAGCTAATTATTCGCTGCGCACAACAGCGTAAAGAAAGCCGCGGACTGCACTATACAGTGGATTACCCCGAGCTTTCACCGGTGGCTAGAGACACCATTATGGTGCCGATTAATTTCGCCGGTCAGGATGTGGTTATCCATCGCGATTAGAGCTTTTTGACCAAGCAATAATTAATTTACGCAGACGGATATGCTGGGTTCTGGGCATTGAATCTATGGGTATTACTTGGTTGATCCTCCTGCCAGTTTCTGTATACAGATTCATTACCAACAAATTTCTGGTCAAAAACTGCTGCGTTTGCAAATACACCTTTGCGCCATTGAGTAGCCATTGACCGGTTTCGGGTTGAAACTGTAATTGATCTGACTGTGCCTGCTTAAAACTAGCGATGGTTACCTGGCCGAACCAGAGCACTAAAACAATAAATATAAGCTTAATACTGAAAATAACGGGAATTATTGTCAGCATTATTAGCACTAAAGCAACCGCAGTAAGATCAAAGAATAGCAGGGATTTTGCAGGTAAAATTATAAAACTATTGGGTCCGCTTTCGACTTGCATGAATAATATCAATAATCCGCTGAGTATTGCTGTCAGATGCCTTTTCCTTTTGCACCAACCATTGGAACAATTGCTGATCCTCTAACTCTAAGAATAGATGAAATTGTTGCTTATCGTCATCTGAAAGCAGGTCATAATGATTTTCCACAAATGGCTGAAGCAGAAGATCCAATTCCAACATTCCGCGCCGACTTGCCCACAACAGACGATTTTTTTGCATAATTACACCTTTGATATGAAGCAGATATTATAGGGAACTA
>CALKMW010000071.1 GCA_938092205.1 uncultured Pseudomonadales bacterium | reverse complement strand
TTTAATATTTCTGTTTAATATACACCGCTGAGGCCTATCGGACTCTCAAAGCTAATTTTTTCTCAAAGCATGCAATTAGAACACAAAAATTAAGACAGTCTACGCAGACTATAAAGTCTAGCTGAAGCTGTATTAAGCTATTCATTAATTTATTTATGTTATAGGATTGACTATCAGCTCTGTACGCTTGAAATTAGCGAGGCTTTTATGTCAAAAACACTCAACTTCAAACTTACTGTCCTATTACTTGCCATTCTTATTAGCTTGCCGTCGTCATTCGCCAATAGCAATGCACTAAGCTGGGATATAGATAATGATGGTAAAGTTGATGCGCTAACCGATGGGTTATTGATCTTAAGATTTAGCTTTGGACAAACTGGTGATTCCCTTATCAATGGCGCCATCTCAACAGAGTCCAATCTTTCTTTATCTGAAATAGAAACCAGGCTCAACGCAATGCAATCCATTGCAGACATTGATGGCAATGGTGTGGTTGATGCACTTACAGATGGCCTACTCCTTTTACGTTATTTATTTAATGTTTCAGATAGCTCTTTAATTGATGGCGCAATAGCTATTAATGCCACTCGCACTTCAGCCTCTGATATCCAGCAATATATAGAACAATATTTGCCAAGATCTCGTTTCAGCGAAAAGCGAGGCATTGGCTATGGCACAGGGGGTGGGCAGCAACAGCTTTCTATTCAAGACTTACAAGTAATAGACGAGAGAATGTCATGGTTTTATGACTGGAGCACCTCCTCTCCTGAATCAGTTTCAGGCATCTATCAATCGCAGGGTATTGATTTCACCCCAATGCTATGGGGTCTTAATTCAAGTGACATTAATATGCGTCAATATCTTGATAATAATCCCGAAGTAAAGTATTTACTCGGCTTTAACGAACCTACACATTCAAATCAGGCTAATCTTACACCTCAAGAAGCCGCTGATGCTTGGCCGATAATAGAGAGTATTGCTGATGATTATAACCTTCAATTGGTAAGTCCAGCGGTTGGCAATTCCACTCTTTATGGGGCATGGGAATATCTAGATGCTTTTTTTGAGGCATGCACCAACTGTCGAGTGGATTATATTGCCGTGCATAAATACGGAACAAATCAAGAAATATTTAAGGAATTTATTAGAGAATCCTATCGATATGGAAAACCAATCTGGTTAACTGAATGGGCTGGTAATGCTGGTGGTGGTGGGCCTAATTGGCCGCAGACGGCAAACATACATATGGATTTTTTGGCTGAAACAACCCGCTGGCTTGAGTCAGAAGATAATGTCTACAGATATGCTTGGTTTGTTGGGCGCAACAAAGAAGGTATAGGAAATTGGCCTTACAATGGACTTTTAGGAGAAAATGGCGAGCTGACACCCTTAGGCGAGATATATTTCTCAATACCTAGAAAAGGGTACCTCTACCAAGCTGGCATCAAGATTCCTGCTGTTGGTGCCAATAATCTGCATGGTTTGAACCACACTGAGATATCAGATGGCGATATCATGAGCGCAACAACTGCTGATAACTCAGGTAATAGCTATTTAGAATTCGACTTTGATATCCAAGAAACACAAACCTATCAACTTGAGATCAGAGCCTCATCCCCTTCCAATGCCTTAATAACCATTTCTAAGCAACAAGAAACCTTACAAGCAATCCAAAATATTAGCACAGGGACAAACCCAAACTGGCAAACTATTACATCTGAATCTTTTGAAATAAATTCTGGCAAGAATACGCTTCGAATAAAAGTTGACCCAAATGTTTCAATAAATTCTGTCAAATTAGTTACCCCAGAGAATTTATCAGAACCACAGCCTACAATCGGGATAACCGTTGAAGACAGTACAGCTTTCACTCTAAGAGACGATCCCACATGGACACATGTAATTCCGTTGGTGTTTATATCTGATGGCGCATCTAGTCAAGGCACCCAAACTTTATCGATCAACATAACCGAACTACCAGCAGATGGTGCTGGTTACAGAGTTATCAGAACAAATGCCAATGGATTTTGGTTCAGTGCAGATCGGCAAGAATTGGGGCTTGGCAACAACATAGTCACAGTCCCAAGTGAAAGTTTTGATCGACATGTTAGGTTTCAGTTTTCAAATCCTAACATAAGATTTGATTTCCTATCAGTTAATGAAATACAGCTTTATCCCGAGACTGCCCCCACAGAAACAACCATTAATACGCCAATCACATTGGGGGAAAGCACTGCTTTTACACCGACAAATAACGACCAATGGGCAGAAGTCATTACCTTAGTCCATGCCTCTCAAGGGATCTCAAGCCAGGCAACTCAGACATTATCAATAAATATTACCGAGCTACCTGATACCGGAGCGAGTTACAGCGTTTATAAAACAACGGCTAACGGCAATGAGTCGTTCGGAAATGCTAAAGAATTAGTAATTGGTGAAAATAACATCTCTGTCACATCAGTAACATTCGATAGAACAGTTAAAATTCGATTTTCAAATTCAGAAATAAAATTTAATAGTCTTTCTGTAAACGGAACTCAATTATAAAAAGGCATTTACAAAACAGTCGCACATCGAAAGAGATAAAATAAGTATAGAATTGGAGCGGGAAACCGGGTTCGAACCGGCGACCTCAACCTTGGCAAGGTTGCGCTCTACCAACTGAGCTATTCCCGCATGCACCGAAGTGACTAGCGATAACCAAATGGCGTCCCGTAGGGGGTTCGAACCCCTGTTCCCGCCGTGAAAGGGCGGTGTCCTAGGCCTCTAGACGAACGGGACGTGTTTGGCTAAGAGGCGGGCATTCTAAGTAGCCGCACCGATACTGTCAAGAGCTTATATGCCCTATTACAATATTTTTCTTTTTACCCTGACTTTGATTCCATTTTAAGCATAGCTATTAGGTCTTTAAGAAATCATTATTGTTTTTTTGCTAATTTTTATTATTTCCATTTTTATGGTTATTTTTTGCTAGAATGGCCGTATTACCTGTTTATGGACATGAATATCCAATGACTAAGTTTGTAAAATCTGACAAATTAGATGGCGTTTGCTACGACATTCGCGGCCCCGTTCTAGAACATGCTAACTGGCTGGAAGAACAGGGTCAGAGCGTCATTAAGCTAAATATAGGCAACCCAGGTGCCTTTGGCTTTGATGCGCCCGATGAAATCATCCAAGACGTAGTGCAAAATTTGCGACAGGCTCAAGGGTATTGTCACAGCAAAGGGCTATTCCCAGCGCGTAAGGCAGTAATGCAACGCTATCAAGCTCAGGGCATTGAGGGTATTACTGTAGACGATATTATTATGGGTAACGGTGTCAGCGAGCTGATCGTCATGGCGATGCAAGCATTGCTAAATACCGAAGATGAAATTCTTATTCCCGCTCCAGATTATCCGCTATGGACTGCTGCCGTATCCATCTCTGGTGGCGCACCTATTCATTATCGCTGCGATGAAGACAATGAATGGGAACCTAATTTAAAGGATATCGAGTCTAAGATTAATGCCAAAACTAAGGGTATTGTAATTATTAATCCCAACAACCCTACAGGTGCGGTATATTCAGAAAAAACTCTTAAAAATTTAGTGGCGCTAGCTGAGAAGCATAATCTGGTGGTATTTGCCGATGAGATTTATGACCGTATTATCTATGATGATGCTGTGCATATTCCCCTTGCCAGCCTAGTTAAAAAAACCCTGTGTTTAACATTTAACGGTCTCTCCAAAACCTACCGTCTAGCCGGCTTTAGATCTGGCTGGATGATGATGACTGGTACTAAAAAACAAGCACAAAGTTATTGTGAAGGCCTCGAAATGCTTGCCTCGATGCGTCTCTGCGCCAATGCGCCAGCTATGTTAGCAGTTCAAACTGCTCTCGGCGGCAGGCAGAGCATTGAAGACCTAATACTCCCCGGTGGACGACTATTAGAGCAGCGTGATTTGGCCTATGACATGTTAACCAGTATTCCCGGAGTTAGCTGCGTTAAACCTAAGTCTGCTATGTATTTATTCCCTAAATTGGATCCAGAAATGTATCCAATAGCCGACGACGAACAGCTGGTTTTGGATTTTCTGAAACAGCAACGCGTTCTTTTAGTTCAGGGATCAGCCTTTAACCTAGATGACACTCAGCATTTGCGTATTGTGTTTTTACCAGATAAGGCTCAGCTTGTGGAGTCTTTGACAAGATTAGCCAAATTTTTAGAGGCTATTAGACGTTAATAGCTAATCTAGTAGCTAGGCGCTAACAAATCCCAGAATTTTTAATTGATGACTAATGGGTGAGTCAGTATCTAACCTATAGTGGCTGTATTCTCGGCGCTGAGGATAGTTCTTTCTCAACTGATCGAAAGCCTGCCCTATATCACCCTGTGTTAGGGCCTGACGCATACGTTGATCATCTGCATCAATGTTATAGCACTCGAGCAATAATTGATTTAACGCCTTCCCTGCAGTTTCTATGGAGGCTGTTTTATCGTTTAGTGACACGCTGACTGGCAGCTCAGACTCAGCATCAAGATATGACTGGCATAAGACATCATAAAGCATACTGGTACCGCGTATTTTACCCTCGGTGCTATAACCAGCAATATGAGGCGTTGCAATAGAAGCTAAATCTAACAAGTTTGTATTAATTTTAGGCTCTGACTCCCAAACATCAAGTGCCGCCTGAAACCCATCGGACTGTTTGATTCTATTTATAAGCGCTAAATTATCGATTACCGCGCCCCTACCGGCATTAATAAGCAGGCTATTAGGCTTAAGACGCTCTAGTACCTGTTGATTAAACATATGATGGGTTGGGAACTGGCCATCGGTAGTGAGCGGCGTATGCAGAGAAATAATATCGCAGTCCAATAGCTGATTGAACTCAACTAAATCAGGGATTTTACTGGCAGTTAAAAACGGGTCATATACACGGCATTCAACACCCAACTTAACCAGTTTTTGGTAAAGTCGGCCGCCAACATTACCACAGCCCACGATACCTACCCTGCTTTGTTGCCACTGGGGTTTTAGGCGACTAAAAACAGACAGCGCATACTGCACAACCGCCTCTGCATTACAGCCTGGCGAATGGGCAAATTGAATGCCACTTTTGTCAAGATAATCTAGGTCAATATGGTCGGTACCGGCCGTTGCTGAGCCTACAAAACGCACAGAGCTGCCCTCTAGTAGACTCTGATTAACCACAGTAACTGACCGCACTAAAAGGATCTCAGCACCCTCAATAGTTTGACGATTAATCTCGCGTCCAGCCATAAGCTTAACCTCACCCAGATGGCCAAAGTAATGCTCTACAAGCGGCATATTTTGATCGGCAATAATACGCGGACTAGTCATTGAAACCTTTTCATAACTTAATTAATTAGCGAATACGTGCTGAAATTGTCTTTGTCTCAAATCAGCCGCGCGGTGATTAAACACATCACCAAAACCCATTTCGTCGGTAAACAGGCCAAATGCATCCTGATAGATGCCCTGCCACTGTATATTATCGCAACTAGGAATATCATCTATATCAGTCAATATAGTGGCTAGTTTACGCGATAATAATAGTTGATCTTTATTATTCACTATCTTATCACTTAGCTTGGCGGCACCGCGAATAGGTAAATCTCCCAACTGATCACTGTGTTCAATAATATGCTCTATTGATGGCATCCACGACAGTAACTCGCGGGCTGTTTTTGGGCCAACCCCGGGCACACCAGCAATACTATCACTAGAGTCCCCCACCAAGGCTAAATAATCTGCCATTTGATGACAGCCGACCCCAAGATCCTGCTCTAACTGCTGATAATTTTTGGGCTGCGACTTACCTATATCCCAATAAAGATCGCCCTCTTCAATGATCTGCGTTAGATCTTTATCACGAGAAATTATCACAGGCTGCATGCCGGCATTTCTAACCTGTTTAGCCATGGCACCCAAAAGATCATCGGCCTCATACTGGGGTGATGCCATCTCGGCAATACCAAGCACCCGACAAAGCTGTCGACAGGCATTAAGTTGAAACGCCAAGGCCTCGTCGGGCAGTTCTCGATTAATTTTATAGTTGGGGCACAGCTGGTGACGAAAACCTGTTTTTAGACTCTCATCAAAGGCACAAAAAACATACTGTGGTTGCTGTTTTTTGAGTAAATCTAACAGAAAATTTGTAAAACCATAAAGCGCCTGAGTCGGGTATTGACTATCTTCGGCATGCCATTTTTCCGGAAGAGAAAAATAACTCTTAAAAATGTAAATTGATGAATCTATTAGCAACGCTTGCATGATTAATGTCTTAGACCAAATAACTGAGGTGATAATACTCTAGATTAAAAGGATCAGCAGTATCAAATTCTTTATTTAGCGCATCGACAAATATCTTCGCTCTCGAGGGTAACTCTTGGCTTTGACACCACAATTGCACCTGCTTAATTAAAGCCTGTTTAAAAGCAGTATCATCTGAGATTTGGTCCGGTGAGGCCTTTAGATTATCAGCACTGGGGTTAAATTTTTGCCCACAGGCATTAGAAAAAATCCACTCTAAGGCTTGAGGCTTAATTTCAACTGATTCAAATTTTTCTTGCTCGGCGGCAGTGCGCCCATCAGGTTGATACCAATAACCAAAATCTGGCTGCAATCGCCGTGCTTTACCGGCGATACACCAATGGGCTACTTCATGGAGCGCACTGGATACAAAGTTTTCTCTAAAAATTAATTGATGTGATTGCTCATGGCATGATGAGGGAATATATAAAGGCTCAGCTGCACCACCTAGCAATTCGGTGTTTTCATTTTTCAAAAAATGGCGATTAAATAATTCTACAATCAACTGCAGTCGCTTCTTTTCAGAATAATTACTCGCCGATGAAGATTGAAATTGCAAATTTAACACATTAATACCCTTTAGATCCGACCCTATTTTATCGCAAAATAGCTACATATATTGAAAAAAATCACAAATAAGTATATTTAATAAAGCACAAACTGTTGTGCTTTATTAAATTGTGGAGTACCTTATGTAGTGTTAGCTGTTTTCGACCATCGACTACCAGAAGGAGAT
>CALKMW010000070.1 GCA_938092205.1 uncultured Pseudomonadales bacterium | reverse complement strand
TGTTGGGCCATTTCTGTACAGATCTAAGATTTTAAGAGCAATTTCTAAGAAAATAGAGCTAAAATGCGCTAAAGTTCGCCAATTTCTTTAAATATGCCGATAAATAGAAAAATATTGCACTATTTTTTAAGGCTGTATAATGGCGATATAGGCAGTTTTTAGCTACATTTAAGCGAATTTAATCTATATTTAATGGGTTTTAGCGTATTTTAGCCGATTTATTTTTTTATTTTACGCTGGTTTTTTCGTAAAAAGTAAATTATGTCTCTAAATGCAGTTAAATGTATTAAAAAAAGTCTAAATGTGCCTAAAATGACTTATATTTCATTTTGCCCTATCAAGGGCGTCGATCAGACTAGTTTTAGTTAACAGCTGCGGTAAAATTTCAGCCTGACCTGAGCCCTTAGGGAAAACCAGGTATAGAGGCACGCCATTGCGATTATATTGATTAAGTAATTGCGTTATTTGCGGATCCTTATGGGTCCAGTCGCCTTTAAGATAGGTGATATGGTTGTCTTCTAATGCCTTATAAAAGGCGTCGCCCATAGCCATTCGCTCATTAACTAGGCAGGTAATACACCAATCAGCAGATAAGTTGATAAATACCGCCTTACCCGATTGGCGAAGTTCTGTTAATCGTTCTGGTGAATAGTCTTGCCATTTAGTCTGATCATTTCCCTCAAGTTTTGAGCATGGGTAGGCAATAGCTGCAATAAAAACTGTCGCGGCCACTGCTTTTGTTAGGCGGTGTGAATTATTTCGTTCAGCTAATTGCCATAACCAAATCGCCATAATCATTAAAATTAGACCTACGCAGATGGCTATAACAATTTCTACACTCGTTTGTCGGCCAACAACCCAAAGCAACCATATGGCGGTAAGGTACATTGGAAAGGCTAAAAATTGTTTTAGATTGTCCATCCATTGCCCAGGTTTAGGAAGCTTATTAGTAAGGGATGGCGCCAATGTCAGCAAGACAAAAGGCAGCGCCATTCCCAAGCCCAAAAAAGCAAAAACCAATAGCGCAACCGAATTGGTTTGCGCGATGGCAAAACCCAACGCGGGACCCATAAAGGGTGCAGTGCAGGGGCTTGCTACAGTAGTTGCCAGCACCCCGGTCATAAATGACGAGCCAAGGCCACTATTAGTAGTTGATGACTGCCCAATAGACATTAGGCCAGAAAATAGCTGCATATAGCCAGAGAGACTCAGCCCTAGCAGTATAAATAGATAAACTAAAAATATAACAAAAATGGGGGACTGTAATTGGAAGCCCCAGCCAATCGACTGGCCGCCGGCTCTTAGGGCAAGCATAGTAGCCGCAATAACCACAAAGCTAATGACTACGCCTGCAGCATAGGCTAAACCATGCAGTTGCCTATCGATTGTAGTTTGATGCTGCTGGGTAAAGCTTATTACTTTTATTGATAAAACTGGGAATACGCAAGGCATCAAATTTAGAATTAACCCGCCGGCCATGGCAAACAGCAGGATAAGCCATAGAGGCATTGCCGGTATGTTATCTGCTGATGCTGTCTTTATTGGCGCATTGACATATTCGCTAACATTAGCAGTGCCAGCATCGAGATCTATATCAATGATTTGTTTGCGCGGCGGATAACAGAGTCCAGCATCGGCACAGCCTTGGGATTCTAGCTCTAGCTTAAACTGAGGATTATCACTAGTAAAAGGAACTTCAAAGCGGGTTTGTGCGTAATAAACCACGACATCAGCTTCAAAGTACTCATCCCATTTAAGGATGCCTTCGGCAAAATTTGGCACCTTAAGCTGGGTTGAGTTGTCGCTGGAATTAATTTTAAAGCCCTTGCGGTAAAGATAGTATCCATCGGCTATGGTCCAGTTTAGGCTTAGACGTTGATTTTCTATTTTAGCGGTTACCTGAAACGCTTGCTGGACCGGCAAAAACACGGGGGCACTGGTCTGAAGTTGGCTGCTAGCGCTTGCTACTGTCGAAAAGCTACCAGCTGCCTTGGCGGCGGTTATCGAGGTTGCATTAGAAGATGACCCTACAAGTAGCGTTATCATTAACAGGGCTTGAAGCAATGGTTTCATCAATGTTGCCTTTTAGGTGCCAGAATATAATAACTATTTACGCTACTTTAACATTTTTGCCTTACTTAAGTGATAAACTAATTTGAAATGGGACATAAAACTGAGGAATGTTATGAAAAATTTACCACTCACTCTTGCTTTAATACTTTCAGCCTTGTGGGCGGGCCATAGTATGGCGGGACACCACAAAAAAGGCGCGATTGAAGTCGACATGCCTTATGTGCGCGCGCCAGTGCCGGGGCACAGTATGAGCGCAGCATTTTTGACCTTAAATAATGCTAGCGAACAAGATTGCCGATTAACTGCTGCGAGTTCAGCGTATGCCAAAAAAATAGAGTTTCATACCCATGTTCATCAAGACGGAATGATGAAAATGCGCCCTGTAGCTAATGTGGATGTTGCTGCAGGTTCAAGTGTAGCCTTTAAACCTGGCGGGCTTCATCTAATGTTGTTTGGTATTAAGCATGGAGATATTCCATCAGCTAAAATTACAATTAATACCGATCAGTGCGGCGATATTAGTTTTACCGCGCCAATCAAGTCAATTAAATCAATGCCAGCGGAGGCAATGCACCATTAATGCAGTGGTTAGTTAGCCTATTTAATCAATGTCGGCAGGCGTTATCAGGGGTTCTATCAAGCGCAGCCAATACAGTCAGTGATGGTTCTCTAAAATTGAGAATTACGCTTATTAGCCTACTTGGTATTTTGATCGCATTGGTTTTGCTAGGTTGGTATTGGAGTCAGGAGCCAAAATCTTTCGCTATTAAAAGTGCGGTTGCTACAGAAACACCACTGATTACAGGGGCTACCACAACCGAGACGCTTATTAGAGTTGTCGATATTCTTCTAGATAAGCCTGGCGGCTATTTAGCCAATGATGTAATGCCACCAAGCCTATGGTTAGATAATTTACCCAATTGGGAGTTTGGCGTTCTGGTGCAAGTAAGGGATCTTAGTAAAGCTATGCGCGAAGCCTTTAGTCGCTCTCAATCCCAATCTACCGAAGACGCTGATTTAGCATTGGCCGAGCCACGTTTTAATGTGGACCATCACAGTTGGGCTGTACCATGGCCAGAAATTGAATATTCAGATGGTCGAGACTATCTAAAATCCTATAAATCGCGACTTATGGACGAGGATAATTACAATGCGCAATTTTATGCGCGAGCGGATAACTTACGTTATTGGTTAGGTACTGTAGAGACTAGGCTAGGAAGCTTATCTCAGCGGTTATCGGCTAGCGTCGGGCAGAAACGAATTAATACTGATCTTTCCGGTGCCGCAGGGGCCGCGCAATCTACTCGCGCTCCAGCGGAATTAATGGTCAAAACCAATTGGCTGAAGATTGATGACGTTTTTTATCAGGCGCGCGGCTCTGCTTGGGCGCTATTGCACTTCTTAAAGGCTATTGAAATCGACTTTGCCGACATATTGGCAAGAAAAAATGCAGTTACCAGTGTGCAGCAAATCATTCGTGAATTGGAGATGACACAGCAACCAGTTAGCTCTCCATTTATTGCCAATGGCGAAGGTTTTGGATTGATTGCCAATCACTCACTGGTAATGGCGTCTTATATTAGCCGCGCCAATGCAGCAATTATTGATTTGCGTGAGCTATTATCTAAAGGTTAGCGGGTATGTTTTACGATGCCTGTCTGTGTGGCTAAAAATAAAATATCAGCCGGCTTTAGAGCAAATAAACCGTTGGTCACCACGCCAGTAATGTGATTTATTTTACCCTCTAAATCACAGGCAGAGGCCATGGGGTAAAGATGGTGCACATCGAGAATAATATTGCCGTTATCGGTAACAACGCCTTCTCTCCATACCGGATCGCCGCCTAACTTAACCATTTCACGTGCCACATGGCTGCGAGCCATAGGAATGACTTCAACCGGAAGTGGGAAAGTTCCAAGAGAATCTACCCATTTGCTTTCATCAGCAATACAAACAAATTCTTTTGCCACAGCAGTCACAATTTTTTCTCTTGTGAGCGCTGCGCCGCCACCCTTAATAAGCTCGAGTTGAGGGTTGGATTCATCGGCGCCATCAATATAAATAGTGATCTCATCAACCTGGTTTAGGTCGAACACTTGAATGCCATGTGAGCGCAGTCGTTCAGCCGAGCCCTCAGAGCTAGCCACAGTGCCACTAAATAAATGTTTGTGCTCGGCAATTTGATCGATAAAACAGTTGGCTGTGGACCCGGTACCTATGCCGACGATACTATCTTCATCAATTTTTGTTAGACAGTATTCTACTGCTGCCTGAGCAACTGCTTGTTTAAGTTGATTTTGATCCACGGATAACCTCAATAAGCTAATATTTTTGTTGGTTTTATATTAACATGACGACTTAGCTAAATCATATTGGAAACGCCATGCCGTTAAATTATGTGCAAAAAATTCAAGATGCTGAGATTTATGATCTTGCAATAAAGACGCCTATTGATGAGGCGCCCTTGCTTTCCCAGCGTTTAAACAACCGGGTACTGTTAAAGCGCGAAGATTTACAGCCGGTGTTTTCGTTTAAATTACGTGGCGCTTATAACAAGTTATTAAATCTATCTAAACAGCAATTAGATACGGGTGTGGTTGCGGCTTCAGCTGGCAACCATGCACAGGGCTTAGCCCTTGCGTCTAAGAAGTTGGGCATTAGCGCAACTATTGTCATGCCTCGCACTACTCCACGCATCAAAGTAGATGCGGTGCGTTCAAGAGGTGCTGAGGTAGTATTGGTTGGTGATAGCTATGATGAAGCTGCTGCCCATGCCACTGAGCTAGTTAAGGCAAAGGGGCTGACTTACATACATCCGTTTGATGACCCTGATGTGATTGCCGGTCAGGGCACCATTGGCAAAGAAATACTTGATCAGCTCCCCGATCAACTTGATGCAATCTTTATTGCTGTAGGTGGCGGCGGACTCTGTGCAGGTATTGCTGCCTACGTTAAGCAGTTACGCCCTGAAATAAAAATTATTGCCGTTGAATCGGACGATGCCGCCTGTCTTGATGCCGCTATAAAAGCGGGTGAACGAGTAACCCTAGACCAAGTTGGAATCTTTGCCGATGGCACTGCAGTAGCTCAGATAGGTGAGGAAACCTTTCGTCTATTGAAGGATTTGGTGGACGAGGTGATTACTGTCACCACTGATGAAATCTGCGCCGCGATTAAAGATGTGTATAACGATACTCGCGCAATTTGTGAGCCCTCTGGTGCCTTGGGTACAGCGGGATTAAAAAAATACGTTGAAAAGCATGGGGTGGAAAATAAAACCCTATTATCAGTTCAATGCGGAGCTAATATTGACTTTGATCGCTTGCGCTATATTTCAGAGCGCACTCAGATAGGTGAAAAACGCGAAGCAGTCCTTGCGGTTACTATCGACGAGAAACCAGGCAGCTTTCAAACTTTTTGCAGTACCTTGGGTCGACATGGAATCTCAGAATTTAACTATAGATACAATGATGAGAAGCTTGCACATATCTTTGTTGGCGTTCGGGTTAATGGCGATACTGATCGGCATGATTTGGTTGCAGAGCTGAAGGCTAAGGGTTACCAGTTATCCGATTTGACTGATAATGAAATGGCTAAATTGCATATTCGTCATATGGTGGGCGGTCGAGCGGTAGAAGTTGCTGAAGAGCAGGTATTTCGCTTTGAATTCCCAGAGCGTCCGGGGGCATTGCTAAATTTTCTTGCGCAATTGGGCGGGCGGTTTAACATTTCAATGTTTCATTATCGCAATCACGGCTCAGCTTTTGGTCGCGTGCTAGTGGGCTTACAGGTTAAGCAACAGGATCGTTCAGAATTAAAAGAATTTTTGGATAACTTGGGTTATAGATACGCCGATGAAACGGATAACCCTGCCTATCAGTTCTTCTTAAGTTAGCTTTAACCGTGGATGCCGATCATTTCTTTTTCAGTAATGACATGATCAACAGCAATATCCCATGGCTGCGCACTAATACTCTCGATCTCTTGAAAGCTGTGCGCCAGACCTACTAGGCGCGGTGCTGGGTATTGATTTTGAGCCTTAAACGCCAGAGTTCGATCATAAAATCCGCCGCCCATTCCAAGTCGATTGCCTTGGCGATCAAACCCTACTAGGGGCATTAAGATTAGATCTAAACTCCAAGGCGCAACCAGATATGAGCTTTTAATGCTGGGCTCTAAGATGCCATAACGGTTGGCAATTAACTGACTATTTTGTCTATATCGAGCAAAGTGCAAGCGATTGATTTTTAGCGGGTGAATAACCGGAAGAAAACACAGTTTTTTTGATTTGTGGCAAATATCTATAATCGCTGAAGGATCAATTTCGCCGTCATTGGCCAGATAAATACCCACGCGTTTGGCGCGAAGAAAAAAGGATTGCGAGGTTAGAGTCGAAGTGATTTTTTCAGACCGCAAAATTTGCTGTTCAGCGGAAAGAGACCTTCGCTGACTGCGTAACTGCTTGCGAATGTTAGCACCGGCCATATTTATAAGTCTTGTGCGAAAATCTTATGCAAAAAGTAACCCAAAGTGCCGCTGTCAACGTGGCCTTGAACCGAAAAGTTCAAGGGGGCGACCCAAGCAGCAAATCAGGCGGTCCGGCTAGCGGCATAGCACAACATTGCTGTCAAAGAGTTGCCTAAAATATAGTATCGGCTCAGGGACTTCTTGACTGGCAAACACTCCAGGGAATAAGCATTATATCAAAGCTTAGGTGACTGCAGGTTGTTTTGTAGTAACTTTTTTAGACTTTCGGGTCAGAAAAATTTAGTTGGTTAGCTCAAAAAGTGCTGAATCGATTTTAGAGTTCATGGTTTGCAATACGTCTGAGGCCAAGGAATTTTGCTCAGCCGATTGTTCCGTTTGAATAAGGTCATGGGCTAAATTTAGTGCCGCCATCACCGCGATTCGCTCAAGGCCAATTATTTGTGAGCCGTTGCGGATTTCTTCCATTTTTTCATTTAATAGCTCTGCTGAGCGCTCGAGAGCTTCTCGCTCTTCAGGTGGGCAGTTAACCTGATATTCTTTGCCGAGAATATGAATTTTTAGCGAAACACTGGACATAATAATTACTCCGCACTCAGGCTGCGCAGGCGATCAATCATATCTTTGATTTTCTTGCGCGCCATTTCATTTTGCTCGAGCAATGTCCCTCGTTCGCCCACTAAGCCAGCCTCGCGTTCGCGCAATGTAGCATTTTCGCGCTTTAGCTGTTGGCAGGTGGCGATCAGTTGATCGAGCTTTTGTTCAAATTCTTCCGTATTACTCATGGGTTTAGCTTACTTCTCTAGCAATTTTGATAGAATGGTAACTATAGGCATTGCAGCCAGTCGGGTCAATTCAGACTTTTAATTTCAGCGACTTATCTTGGGCGTAAACAACCTATAAATGGTAAGATACCCTAAATATTTATGAGGTGACACAGTGACATTTGAGCAGTTAGAAGATCTTTTTTATCAGTTAAAAATACAAGCTAGCCCTTCTGGTTTTCATGGGTTCTTATGTGGACGGCTTAGCTGTGGCGCAGTTCAAATGGAAGACTTGGTTAATAGCTCTGCCGCATGGCTTGGCTTAGAAGGTGAAGCTGCCGATGCAGCATTTGGAGACCTTGAGAGTTTTTATGAGGGAACATTAAGTGATCTACAAGATATAAGTTTTTTATTTCAACCACTGTTGCCAGATGATGAGCTCCCTCTCGCTGAACGTCTTATCTCGGTTGGCGACTGGTGTGCTAATTATCTCTCTGGTCTTGGTGATGGCATGGGTGCTGAGTTTGATATTTCTGAAGATGGTAAAGAGGCATTGCAGGATATTGCCGCTATTGGCCAAATTTCGACCGACTTTGATGGCGATGAAGAATCAGAAGAGGAAGGCGAAAAAGACTATATTGAGCTTGTGGAATATGTTCGAGTAGCCGTCCAACTTATTTTTTCCGATTTAGATCCTATGGAAAAAGCTACGCCTGAACCCACTATTCATTAAGGTTGTTTTAGCCTAGCTATGATTTCAAAAAAAGAGTACGCCGCTAGACGTAAAGATCTTATGTCGATGATGGGACACAACAGCGTCGCCATCATTGCGGCTGCCCCTGAGAGGGTGCGCTCTAAAGATACCTATTACCCCTACAAACAAAGCACCAATCTAAGTTATTTGTGTGGGTTTGCCGAACCTAGTGCGGTTATGCTGCTTTTGCCTAACCGACCTCAGGGTGAGTTTATCCTTTTTTGCAGAGATAAAGACCCATTGCGCGAGACCTGGGATGGTCATCGCACAGGTCCATTGCAAGCCAAAAATATTCTTGGCGCTGATGATGCATTTCCGATAGATGATATCGAAGATATTTTGCCGGGTTTATTAGAAGATAAAGAGCATGTTTACTATTCAGCGGGTAAAGATAAAGCGTTTGATAGTCGTTTAATGCGCTGGATTGACGAAGTTCGAAATAATACGGCTAAGGGTAATTCAAACTGTGATTTTGTTGACTTAGACCATCTATTAGGTGAACTGCGACTGATTAAATCAGCCGCAGAAATAAAGCTTATGCGTAAAGCGGCAGATATTTCGGCTCAGGCGCATTGCCGCGCAATGAGGCACTGTAGTGCCGGGCAAAAAGAATATCAGTTGCAAGCAGAAATTGAACATCAATTTATGATGGCTGGTGCTAGTGGGCCCGCCTATACTAGTATTGTAGGCAGTGGAGCCAATGCCTGCGTTTTACACTACATTGAAAATCGTGCAACGCTAAAATCTGGCGATTTAGTATTGATTGATGCCGGTTGTGAATATCACAATTATGCGGCTGATATTACCCGTACCTTTCCGGTGAATGGCAAATTTAGCTCTGCGCAGGCGGCTATTTATGATGTGGTTTTGGCCGCGCAAGATGCCGCTATTAAAACCATTGCCCCCGGTGTAACTTTTGATAAAGCCAACGCCGCCGCTATTGCTGTTATTACTCAGGGGTTGATTGATATAGGTATACTAAAGGGTGAAGCAGAGAACTTAATCGCCGATGGCGCCTATCGGGATTTTTATATGCATAGCGTTAGCCACTGGCTTGGTATGGATGTGCACGATGTAGGAGATTACAAAGTCGATAACCAGTGGCGCGTGTATGAGGCCGGCATGTTATTGACCATAGAGCCGGGCATCTACATCTCGGCAGATAATTCTGCGGTTGATAACAAGTGGCGCGGCATAGGTGTTCGTATTGAAGATAATATTCTAGTGACTAAGAATGGTTATGAAGTTTTGACTGATGGCGTGCCCAAACAGCGCGATCAAATAGAGAAATTAATGGTATGAATCCCTTAGCTGAAACTAATCATCAATTCGATATCACCATTGTTGGTGGCGGTATGGTTGGACTTAGTCTAGCGTTGTTATTAGCCGCGCAACGGCGATGGAAAATATTAGTTCTAGAGTCTCAATCCGTCACAGGCGAGACTGTTTCCGAATATAGTGCTAGTTTTGATGCCCGTTCAACGGCGCTGTCATGGAGTAGCCGCTGTATTTTTCAGCAGCTTGGTATTTGGCAAAAAATTGAACAGCATGCCCAAGCTATTTCATCTATTCATGTTAGTGATCGAGGTCATTTTGGCATGACTCGTCTTGAAGCCGAGGAGGCAGGCGTCGACGCACTAGGTTATGTAGTAGAAAATAGCTGGCTGGGCGCAGTGTTAATGCAACAGGTCGCCGAGGCTGATGTCTGCCTACAGGGCAATACAGCAATTAGTGCCATCACCCCCAAAGCCGAGTCAATGCAACTTGAGATAGATGTTAATGGTCAACTGCAACAAATTAACAGCCAATTACTAATAGTAGCTGATGGCGCTAATTCGACCTGCGCTAAGATGTTAGGCATTAATCAGCATAGAAAGGCTTATGACCACAGTGCAATTATTGCCAATGTCTGTCTAGATCAGGCACATAATAAAGTGGCCTATGAGCGCTTTACTGATCAGGGCCCAATGGCTTTATTACCGCTAACAGATTTTAAAAATAGCCACCGATGTGCGCTGGTATGGACTCAGCCGAGTGAACAGGCAACACAATTAATGGCGGCGGATGACGGGGCGTTTCTCGAGGCGCTTCAGATACGTTTCGGACATCGATTAGGTTCGTTTAAACAGGTCGGTGAAAGGGTGAGTTATCCGCTAGCCCTAACCACTAGCGAAGAACAGGTGCGAAGTCGATTAGTCGTTGCTGGAAATGCAGCGCATAGTCTTCACCCTGTGGCAGGGCAGGGGTTTAACCTGTCACTGCGCGATATAGATTGCCTAGCGCGGTGTTTAAAGGATCAGCCAGGTAAGGCCGATGTCGGCGCGCTAGCGCCTTTACTTGACTATCAGAGACAACGCGACAAAGATCAACGCAATACCCTCATGTTTACCGATAACCTGAGCAAATTATTTGGTCTTACATCCCCGGCAATTGCATTGGGTCGTAACTCAGGGTTATTGATGATGGATTTAGTGCCAACCCTACGCAATCAGTTTGCCCATTTTGGTATGGGAACCGAACAGTCGGGAGTTGATTATGGTTGATTGTCGTGAGTTTGATATTGTTATCGTTGGCGGTGGCGCTGTAGGTTCAGTCGCGGCAAGCCTTTTGGCGCAGATAACCAAAAATGGCGATAAACCTCTGAAAATTGCCCTAATTGAGTCACAACTACCGCCGCAATTTGATCCCCGGCTGATCGACCCAAGGGTGGCTGCGCTCACCGAAAAAACCCGATCGATTTTTGAGCAAATAGATATTTGGAATAACATAGTTGATAAGCGCGCCTGTGCCTACAAAGCGATGAACGTTTGGGATGCCGAGGGTACCGGAAGAATTACCTTTGATTGCCAACAGGTTCAGCAGCCAAATCTAGGACATATAGTCGAAAATGCCGTTTTAGTGTCTACCCTGACTGAGCATTTGCAACAGCAGTCAAATGTTGAGATATTTTGCCCGGCTAATATAGTTGATTATCAGCTACAAGAAGATGCTATAAAGTTAACGCTTGATAATCAATCAGTGTTGTCAGCGCAGCTTTTGATCGCCGCCGATGGGGCTAATTCTGCCGTTAGGGGGCATTTTCAATTTGCCACAAAACAGTGGGATTATGGCCAGCATGCCATAGTCACTACCATCACTACTGAAAATTCCAATCAATTAACCGCGTGGCAGCGTTTTATGCCAAGCGGACCCTTGGCGTTTTTGCCGCTGAATAATGTCGGCGATGGCCATAGCTGTTCTATAGTTTGGTCGCAAGATTCCAAAGAGGCCAAGCGATTAATGGCGCTCGAGGATAAACAATTCTGTAAGGAATTATCTCGAGCCAGTGAATACTGCTTGGGGGAAGTGCTGAAAATACAAACGCGCTATATAATTCCACTGCGTCAATCCCATGCCACTGACTATGTGATGCCAAGGGTGGCACTAATTGGTGATGCCGCGCACAGTATTCACCCCCTTGCAGGGCAGGGTGCTAATCTAGGATTTTCTGATGCCCAGGTGTTAGCTCAAGAGATAGCCAAGGCCTATGTCCGAGATGTGGATTTGGGTGATTTAACAATATTAAAACGCTATCAGCGTCGGCGAAAGCCAGAAAACCTAGCCACCATGGCGGCAATGGAAGGCTTTAAGAGAGTCTTCGGCTCGCACAATTCCACACTTCGGTTGCTGCGTAACTATGGTTTGTCAGCGATTAATGGATTGGGGGCGATTAAAAATAAGCTTATAAAGCAGGCCATGGGGTTGTAATACACTTGTCGATCGAGTGATTAAAAATATACCTAGATGTTATTGTTGCTGATCAGTTAAGCAGTATTAGTGTTTTAAACTGATTAATTTAAAAGAACCATTATTGGCCACCACATCAATCCGCTCAAAGAATGACTTTGCTTTATGCTCTAGGGGTATAAAGGTATTAACCACAAACAGTGCTTGGCCACTGCGATTAAGCAGTCGCTGAGTTTGGCTAAGAAATTTTACAGCCAGCTGATCGTCTATAGAAAACCCGCTATGAAAGGGTGGGTTACATAAAATAGTATCAAACTGCTCATCTATGCCGTCACCAGCATCAGTTGCTAGCGCGCTCGACTCAATGGTGGTAAAGGAGTCTAGGTTTTTCTGCGCAGCCAGTATTGCTGCAGCATTATTGTCGGTTGCTAGTAATCGATTAAAGCCATATTGACTAGCACTTAAGGCGATGTAGCCATAACCACAGCCCAAATCGAGTAATGTCTGCGGTGCATTTTTAAAGCTGCTTAAAAACTGTGGCAGATGATCGATTAAAAAAGCACTGCCGCGATCAATTTTATCCCAACCAAAGATCCCCGGCTTCGATTGCAGACATAAATTATCACTTAACTGAATCGATCTGAGTTGCGGATAGTTTTTATCACTCAGCAGGTCATTTTCAGTGGCATTTAGTGCTATGGAGGCAATATAAGCTGTGCCATTTTTTTCAGCATTAACTGGATTTGAAAATAATTTTCCCGCCTGCTTCACATAGCTTTTTAGGCCATCATTTTTCTCACCAGCGAGTACTAGTGAGGCTCTGGGCTTGAGTATTTTGACGGTCTGATTGATCACATAATGACTTGTAGCGCGCTCTTTAGATACGCGGTAGAGCACCCCGTCAAAACTGGCGGGGTTAAGTGCAGAAAAATCAAAGTCACAAAATTGGCAATCTATAGCGGCCTGTTTTACTGCCTGAGCGACATCAAAGCGATTAGTGATCACCCTGATTGTGCGCTGATTGCTTTTAGGAATTGTTGACCAGATAGCTTGCGACCAATTTTCATCAGCCACAATAAGCCAATGACCGGTAGCTGAAGCGAGCTGGTTGATCAGTAAATCAATCGATTTGTCCACGACTCTAATCATTGAATGGATGCGATTTCTTCATCAGTGAGGGGCCTGTAATCGCCCGGTTCCAACTCAGGGTCTAATTCAATACCACCAATTTGCAGGCGATGTAGATTGACCACTTCATTGCCCAGAGATGTCATCATGCGTTTTACTTGATGGTATTTGCCTTCACTAATCGTCAGTCGAATATGGTGGTCATCAATTACCTCCATGGTGGCTGGAAGACAGCGACGTTTTTCACCCTCAAGAGCAATACCTGCCTCAAGTTTTCTTTGATAATCTTCACCCACGGGGTTTTCTAGCTCAACCAGATAGATTTTTTTACAGTCAGTTCGAGGCGAAGTAACAATATGATTCCATTGGCCATCGTCTGTAATGAGCAATAAACCGGTGGTATCTATATCCAGTCGGCCGGCAATCTGTAGCTGTTGATTTCGATGCTCGTAAATAAGGTCGATAGCAGTGGGGTTGGTATGATCTTTTGTAGCAGAGACCACGCCGGCCGGCTTGTTCATCATAAAATAGCGATCAACCAACAGAGTAATTGGCGAACCGTTAATGGTTACGCTGTGGTCTGTGGATACTTTTTGTGATCCGCTAGTAGCAATTTTTTCGTCAATGCTGACATCACCCGATTTGATAAGCCTTTTGGCTTCGGTGCGGGATAGGTCGGTGGCATTACTGATATATTTGTCGAGTCGCAATTCACTGTCCATTCAAAATGGTTGCAGCCTGCACGGCAAAGTAGGTCAGAATGCCATCGGCGCCTGCACGTTTAAAAGCCAGTAATGACTCCATTACCGCTTGGTCGCTATCAAGCCAACCCTTTTCAGCGGCGGCACAAATCATGGCATATTCGCCACTGACCTGATAAGCAAAAGTAGGAGCTTTGAGTTCATCTTTAACTCGACGCACCACGTCTAAGTAGGGCATGCCGGGTTTAACCATAATCATGTCCGCGCCCTCATCTAAATCTAGAGCACATTCGTGAATAGCCTCATCACTATTAGCGGGATTCATTTGGTAGGTTTTTTTGTCGCCACTCGCAAGATTTGAGGCAGAACCTACTGCATCGCGAAAAGGCCCATAAAAGCTAGAGGCATATTTTGCTGAATAGGCCATGATTTGGGTGTTAGGGAAGCCCTCGTCTTCTAGTGCCTCACGGATGGCGCCAATGCGGCCATCCATCATATCGGATGGGGCAACTATATCTGCGCCAGCTTGAGCATGTGAAACTGCTTGTTTGACCATCACTTCAACACTGACATCATTCAAGACATACTGTGTATTTGCATCGATAATCCCGTCTTGGCCATGGGTGGTAAATGGATCCAAGGCAACATCAGTAATAACACCGAGTTTTGGTACAGCCGCTTTTATAGCCTTGACCGCTCTTTGAGCTAAGCCGTCCGGATTGTAGGCTTCTTCGGCGAGCAAAGATTTTTTGTTATCAGCAACCACAGGGAAAAGCGCAACAGCGGGGATGCCCAGCTTAAAAACGCGTTCTGCTTGTTTGACTAGCAGATCAATAGATAGGCGATTAACCCCAGGCATTGATTCAACCGCCTGTGACACATTATTACCTTCAATCACAAATACAGGCAGAATCAGATCATTAACATTGAGCTGAGTTTCACTATTGATGCGGCGAGAAAACTCCTCGCTACGATTGCGGCGCATTCGCGTGTAGGGGAAGGGGCCGCGGCTGCTTTTTAAGCTCATAATCGCTCCGATTGTGTTGGCTTTTTTGGTCTAAAGTGTAATCAGTCTGCGTATTATACGCAAAATGGACGTGGAGGACCCTATGACCATTGCATTTTGGACATTATTAGCTGCGATTGCCTTTCCTTGGCTGATGGCAGTGATCAAAAAAAGCGCCTTAGCATCTAACGGCAACTACAATAACAGTGCGCCAAGGGCCGGCTTGGAAAATCTTCAGGGCGTTAGCCAGAGGGCATTGTGGGCGGAAAAAAATAGTTTTGAAATCCTGCCTGCCTACATAGCTGCAATTTTAGTTGCGCATGTGGCAGGGGCTGAGCAAGCCTATATTGATCTTGCCGCTATACTATTTATTGCATCCAGAGCGCTCTATGCGCTCTGTTATCTAATGGACTGGGCAACTCTGCGGTCCATAGTTTGGACCCTAGGGATTGTTTGCATTGTTGGGCTTTTTGTAGTTTCAGTATAAATTAAAGTTTGTTTAACGACCTCTCTGCAGCATCCAAGGTGAATTCAATATCCTCATCAGTGTGAGCCGCAGACATAAAGCTAGCTTCATAAGACGCCGGTGCCAAGTAAACACCCTCGTCGAGCATATAATGGAAAAACTTAGCAAAGCGCTCAGTATCACAAGCCATTACCTGTTGATAGTGAGTGATACGCTCCTCTTCGCTGAAGAAAAAGCCCCACATTGTACCAACGTGGTTACTGGTCATAGGAATGCCAGCTTGAGTGGCTCTTTCAACCAAGCCCTTAACTAATCGATCAGTGCGCTCAATAACGGGGTCTAAAAAACCATCCGCAGATACTAGCTCTAATGTTTTTAAGCCCGCTGCCATCGCCACTGGATTGCCAGATAATGTCCCCGCTTGATAAACCGGGCCCAAAGGAGCGATATATTCCATTATTTCTCGTTTGCCGCCAAAGGCGCCTACCGGCATGCCGCCGCCAATTACCTTGCCTAAACATATAAGATCGGCGTCGAGATTATAGTGCCCTACAGCACCAGTTTGGCTAATTCTAAAGCCGGTCATTACCTCGTCGGCAATAAGTAGTGCGCCACTGTTTGTGCAGCATTCGCGAAGGCATTCAAGAAAACCCTCAATGGGAGGTACGCAGTTCATATTACCTACAACTGGTTCAAAAATAACGCAGGCGATCTGCTCGCCTATCTCCGAAAACACCTGATTTACCTGCTCAATATTATTGTATGACAGGGTAATAGTATGATCGGCAAGTCCATCGGGAACGCCCGGTGAGCTGGGAACCCCAAGTGTTAAGGCGCCAGAGCCGGCTTTTACTAACAATGAGTCTGAGTGGCCGTGATAACAGCCTTCAAACTTTACAATTTTATCTCTACCGGTAAAACCGCGCGCTAAGCGAATAGCACTCATGGTAGCTTCAGTGCCGGAATTAACCATGCGCACCATGTCCATACCCGGAACTATCGAGCAGATTTTGTCGGCCAATTTGATTTCTAATTCTGTGGGGGTGCCAAATGAGGTGGCTTTGTCTAATTGGGTTTTAATGGCATCAACAACCTCTGGGTGATTGTGGCCTAATAACATCGGCCCCCAAGAGAGTACATAGTCAACATAACGCTTATTATCGGCATCGTGCATGTAGGCACCACCAGCGCGCTCAAAAAATACTGGAGTGCCTCCCACAGCGCGAAATGCCCTAACGGGTGAATTAACACCACCGGGGATATGCTTTTGTGCTGCAGTAAAGAGCGCCTCCGATTTTGAGGTTTTATTGCCAGAGCTATTTTGAGACATGTATTTTTCCTGAGTTAATTAGATCAAGTCTAGAATTTTTTCTTGCCTCAGCCATACGCTGAGGGCCTAGTAAGTAGATTAGCGGTACTCGTTAAAAAGGCTTAACAATGACCAAAATTACGATAGCCACCATAAAAATAACCGGCACTTCATTAAAGAAACGAAAGTACACATGGGATTTTTCACTGCTGTCATTGGCTAGCTTTTTCATATGCGCCAAGCACATATGATGATAGCCAATTAATAGAATTACAAAAAGAGCCTTGAGATGAAACCAGACTTGACCTAGATAGGCCTCGGGCGCCATAGCCACTAACCATAATCCCAGGATAATTGTGGCTATCATTGATGGATTTGCGATGCCGCGATAAAGTTTGCGCTGCATAAGCTTAAAGCGCTCAATGCTCACTTGATCTTCAGCCATGGCGTGGTAAACAAAAAGACGAGGCAAATAAAATAGAGCAGCAAACCAGCAGATTACTGCCATTAAGTGAAAAGCTAGCACCCATTGATACATCTTATACTCCAATTACCGAATATTAATTGACCAGCAGCCAACGCTATAATTATCTGATTAGACTAGTTTACTGCTATTATAGTGGTCTTGGTTTAATCTGGATATTTAAAAAGCGAGGCTATGGTGATAAAAGTTGGAATTGTAGGGGGAACGGGCTACACAGGTGTGGAGTTGTTACGTTTACTTGCGGGCCATCCAAATGCTGAATTGGTCGCGATTACCTCTAGGTCTGAAAAAGGCAAACCTGTATCGGCGTTATTCCCTAACCTAAGGGGTATAGTTGACTTGGCGTTTACCGAGCCGACTGTTGCCAACCTAAAACAGTGTGATGTGGTATTTTTTGCTACGCCTCATGGGGTGGCTCAGAGTCTGGTGCCTGAAATATTAGCGGCTGATATTCGTGTAATTGATTTGTCAGCCGATTTCAGAATTAGAGATATAGATATCTGGGAGCAATGGTATGCCCAGGATCACGCTGCCCCAGATCTAGTTGCAGATGCCGTCTATGGTCTTCCGGAATTTAACCGTGATGTCATTGCCGATGCTAAATTAGTGGCCTGTCCTGGTTGTTATCCTACCAGTGTGCAATTGGGTTTGAAGCCTTTGCTAGAGGCTGGCGCTATTGATGTCTCGGATATTATTGCCAATTCAGCCTCGGGGGTAAGTGGAGCAGGCAAGCAGGCTAATGTAGCAACCCTATTATCAGAAGCAGGTGACAACTTTAAAGCTTACGGCGCTTCAGGGCATAGGCATCAGCCAGAAATTGAGCAAGGCTTAGCCGATATGGCAGGAGAGCCTGTAGGTTTGACCTTTGTGCCCCATCTGTTACCCATAATACGTGGCATTCATACCACGCTGTATTGTGATTTAAAGCAGAGCATAGATGTGCAGGCTTTATTCGAGCAGCATTACGCCAATGAACCCTTTGTTGATGTTTTGGAGCCTAATAGCTATCCGGAAACACGAACGGTTAGAGGCTCTAATAGCTGTCGCATTGCCCTGCATAGGCCGGGCAACGGCAATAAGCTGGTGATTTTGGTAGTTGAAGATAATTTGACAAAGGGTGCATCGGGCCAAGCGATTCAGTGTATGAATATCATGTTTAGCCAGGATGAAACTGCAGGCCTATCAATGCCGGCATTGATGCCCTAATGTCCCAGCGTCATCCGCTAATTATTCATTACACTACTAGCCAGTTATTAGGGCTAGCGGTTGGTGTGATTTTATTGCTAGCGGCTGTGGTATTGGCGGGATTCTTCTATGGTCACAAAACACATTCAGACGACCAGCAATATATTAAAGATCTTGAGCTGAGTTATGAAAAGCAATCGGAAAAGTTGGCTGCTAGTCGACAGGCTCTAGTCGCTGTAGAGTTGACTGCTAAGATTGATGCTGCTGCCCTTGAGCAAACTCGTCAGCAAATGCTCGATATGCAGCAGCAAATTTATCGACGCGATCAGGAGCTGAGGCTTTATCGCGAAATGCTTCAGGATAACAGTGGATCTACCGGATTATCGGTTAGCGACTTTCACATAGAGAAGGTCGGTGAGGGGCTTTATCAATACGATTGGGTAGCGATGCAGAAAACTCATGAAGCAAAAAAACTTCGGGTCAATGCAAATATTTGGGTGATCGGGAAACAGGATGAAAAGGTAAAAAGTCTGCCATTGAGCAAAATAGATGCAGATATAGATGATTTGCCTATACAATTAAAGATGAGATACTTTTCTATTAATCGAGGGCTTGTAAAATTGCCTCAAGGTTTCAATCCGGAATTTATCAAGGTGACTCTTCGTTACCCATGGATTGAAAAGCCGCAATTTGAGAAGAAATTTGTATGGCAAGTACAGGAGTAGAGGGTTTTGTTTAAAAAAATTAATGCAGGATTAGCAACTATGGCAAGTGATGCAACCACACTTATATCCGAAGGGACTCAACTGTCTGGTGATATCGCGTTTAGCGGAACCCTTGAAATTTTAGGTAAGGTTACCGGTAATATAGTTTCAGAGCAAAAGGATGCGCGAGTGCGTGTTCTTAATGGCGGCTCTGTAGAGGGTGATATTAAAGCCGCAATTATTGAGGTCAATGGTTCGATTAAGGGCAATATATATGCGCTAGATCGTCTTTGCCTAGAGCCAAACTGTACGGTTACTGGTAATATTCACTACAGTAATATGGAAATGCGAAGTGGCGCACAACTAATTGGTTCTTGCAACTATCAGCAAATGACACCACCGGCAGAAATTCCATCGCAAGCCGAGGTTAAAAACCAAAAAGTTAAAGAAATTCGTAACAATAATCAACAAACCCTCGATAAGCAGTGGCAGTAGTCGCTGCTCAAAAAATTATAGGTTCTTGGAACAACTATGTCAGCAATTGAAACATTTACACCGTCAGCCCTTAACGTTACTGCAGGTGCCGTAGCCAAGGTGCAAAGTCTTAGGAATGAAGAAGATAACCCGCAGTTAATGTTGCGGGTTTATGTGACCGGTGGTGGCTGTTCGGGGTTTCAGTATGGATTCTCGTTTGAAGACACTATGGCTGAGGACGATACGCCAGTTCAAAAGGACGGTGTAACCGTGCTGATTGATTCCCTGAGCTATCAATACCTTGCCGGCTCAACGGTTGATTACGAAGAAGATCTTATGGGGTCAAAATTTGTAATCACCAACCCCAACGCATCAACCACCTGTGGTTGTGGCGCTTCATTTACTATCTAGCGAAAACAGATTAATAGTAGGTCGTGATTAGGGTAGATAGAGACCGCCTAAAACAGTCTGTCTTTTTGCGCCAGTTACTTTTGCCAAATTCCCGGGCTGATTGTCTAGACGTTGTTTAGCAAGCCATGCAAAGGCAAAGCCCTCAACCAAATTAGGCGCAATGCCCAGCGAATCAGTGCTCTTTAAGCTAGGTAGTTGTTCTGAAAGCTTCGCCATCAGTTGGCTATTGTAAGCACCACCGCCACAAACATAGACCTCATCCGCCGATGGGTCTAAATTCAATATTGCTTCACAAATTGTTTCAGCAGTTAAACTAAGCAATGTTGCTTGAATATCCTGCGGTTCTAGATTTGGAAATTCAGCTAACTGAGTGTTAAGCCAGCTATGGTTAAATAACTCTCGGCCGGTGCTTTTAGGTGCGGGTTTAGTAAAGAATTCACAGCCTTTCATCTGTTGCAGCAGCGGTTGATAGGGCTCGCCGCTAGCTGCCCAGTCGCCATTATGATCGTAATGCGTACCAATATGGGTTTGGCTCCATAAGTCCATCAGAAGGTTGCCCGGCCCTGTGTCAAAGCCAATGCAATCACCATTGCTGGCAACCAAGCTGATATTACTAATACCGCCGATATTGACGATAACTCTATTAGCATTAGTGCTGGCAAAAGCATATTGATGAAATGCTGGCACTAGAGGCGCGCCCTGACCGCCGAGGGCCATATCTTTGCGACGAAAGTCGGCAACAACAGGTATGCCAGTCTCTACCGCCAAAATATTGGCATCGCCAATCTGAAGGCTAAACCCTATGTTGCCGTCGCTAGGTGCACAATGCCGTATGGTTTGACCATGACAGCCTATAGCGCTGATCGCAGAAGTCTCTAGTTGTGCATTGGCAATTAACCCAAGCGTAGCTTGAGCGTAAAGTTTGCCAAGCCTATGGTCTGTTTCTGCAAGCAGTTGGACGCTATCAGTAGGCGCTTGGCACAGGTGTAAAATCTGCTGTTTTAAATCTTCAGGTATGGCTTGACTATAGCAACCAATTTGCTCAATACCCCTGGTATTAAACTTCACAGCTACGGCGTCAACAGCATCAATGCTTGTGCCTGACATAAGTCCTATATAGATATTATCTGAATCCATAGAGATGCCCTTTACCTATTATTGGCCAGCTGAGTGGTTTGTTGATTCGATGTTAATTGTTCTAGGAGCGCTGAGGCCATGGTATTAAATCTAGACTTTTCTGTAGATGATATAGGGCTGGCCTTTGGCAGAGACACAGTTCTTGGATTGCGATGTACGCCGTTGACTAAAAATTCATAGTGCAAATGAGGTCCAGTAGCGTATCCCGTAGCACCAACGGTGCCGATCACTTGACGCTGT
>CALKMW010000069.1 GCA_938092205.1 uncultured Pseudomonadales bacterium | reverse complement strand
CCACACCTCGGCACACAGAATAACTACTACCGTTGCTCCCTTCCGGGCCTGGCGGAGTTAATAGTCGTCTGTTGCGAGGGGACCAAAGGGGGCCACCATTGAAAAGATTCGAAGCGCGGGATTATGCGAGGTTTGACCTATAAGTGCAAGAACCAAAGTAGGTCAAAACGTCGCTATATCTAAATCAAAATGTATTTTTTTTGTGGTTTATCCATATAATGATAGTAAGAATAAGGAAGTAATGGATGCCAAATCAAAAATACTGTTTTAAGTCGCTTACTCTATTGGGTATTGCTGGCCTAATCGTTGCGCTCTCTGGCTGTGGAGATTACCAAAGCAATGTTGAGTCAGGAAATTTAAACGGCACCCTGCACTGGGGCAATGGCACCGAACCACAAAGCTTAGACCCGCATATAGCAACTGGTGTGCCTGAGCACCATATTATCTCTTCCCTTATGGAAGGCTTAATTCACAAAGACGGTGAAACCCTTGAGCCTCGCCCTGGGGTTGCTGAATATTGGGATATTAGTGACGATGGACGAGTTTATACCTTCTATCTGCGTAAAAATGCGCGCTGGTCAAATGGCGACCAACATAATGCCCACGATTATGTATGGTCCTGGTGGCGAGCACTTCAGCCGGCATTGGGCAACCTCTATGCTTATATGTATTTCCCAATTCACAACGCTAAGGCCTATTATGAGGGTGAATTAAAAGACTTTGATCAGGTTGGCGTAAAAGCCTTAGATGATTTCACTCTACAAGTTACTCTAACCAACCCTATACCCTACTTTTTGCAGCTACTTGATCACTACAGCACCTACCCTGTTCACCGCGCTACGGTCGAAAAATTTGGCACCGCAGATCAGCGCGGAACCCGATGGACTTATGAAGGTAATATTGTCAGCAATGGTGCATTTAAATTAAAAGAATGGAAAATTAATCGACGCATCACTGTTGAAGGCAACCCCTATTACTGGAATGCAAAAAATGTGCGGCTAAATCAGGTGGTATTTTATCCAACTGAAAACGTGACTACCGAGGAGCGTATGTTCCGTGCAGGCCAGTTACATTACAGTGGCATTCCATCGGATAAAATCGAAGTCTATAAAGCGGCGAAAGACCCTTCCCTGAGGATACAGCCCTATTTGGGGATCTATTTTTATCGACTCAATGTGGCCAAGCCTCATTTACAAGACAAACGCGTACGACGTGCGCTTGCAATGACCATTAATCGCGATCAATTGGTATCGCAAATTACCAAAGGTGGTCAAATACCGGCCTATGCCATCACTCCACCAGGCACCATGGGCTATTACCCAGAAAGCGATTTAACTTTTGACCCCGCGGCGGCAAAAAAATTATTAGCCGATGCTGGCTACCCCAATGGCGAGGGTTTCCCCACCACCGAGATTCTTTACAATACCAGCGAGGGCCACCGAAAAATTGCGGTTGCTCTGCAGCAGATGTGGAAAAAACACCTTAATATAGATGTCACTCTGCTCAACCAGGAGTGGAAAGTTTATTTGGATACGGTCAGCAATCATCATTATGAAATAGCACGGGCCGGCTGGATAGGTGACTATGTCGACCCTAATAACTTTTTAGATATGTTTTTATGCAATGGTGGCAACAACCGGACTAACTGGTGCAACTCAGAATATGATCAGCTGATTTTGCAGCAAGCGCCAACAGCAAAAACACACCAACAGCGTTTAGACGTATTTAAACAGGCCGAAAAATTACTCTTAGACGAAATGCCGGTTATTCCAATTTATGTGTATACCTCGAACAATCTGGTGCATCCATCGGTAAAGAATTTTGGGCGCAATATTCTCAATCAATCTAACTACCGCGAGATGTATCTAGAACCTTCGCCCGCTGCCGAGGTAACACCCTGATGTTGCGTTTTATTGTAAGCCGCTTACTTCAGGCTATTCCGGTATTACTGGTGGTTATCTCAGTCACTTTTTTACTGATTCACAGTGCTCCCGGCGGGCCATTTTCTGATGAAAAAGCGGTACCGCCAGAAGTTGCTCGCGCGCTAGAAGCTCAATACAAGTTGGACCAACCGCTGTGGCAACAATATGTCAGCTATTTAGGTGATGTTGTTCGCGGTGATTTTGGACCCTCGTTTAAATATTCTGGTCGCACAGTGAATGAGCTTATTGCAGCCGGCTTGCCAGTCACTGCTGAACTAGCTCTATACGCTATGCTAGTGGCTCTTTTTATTGGCATTAGTGCCGGTGTATTTGCCGCCATCAGACCCAATAGCCTGCAGGACTATATTCCTATGTCTGCGGCCATGCTAGGCATTTGCATGCCCTCTTTTTTACTGGGCCCCATTTTAATCTTGATATTTGGCATTCAATTGGAATGGTTACCCATTTCTGGATGGGGGGATATTCCTGGCGATAAAATTCTACCAGCGATTACATTGGGGGCTGGCTATGCTGCCTATATAGCCCGACTATCTCGGGGTGGAATGCTTGAAGTTTTATCTCAAGATTATATCCGCACTGCTCGCGCTAAGGGCTTATCCGAACGACTAATTATTTTAAAACACGGTCTACGTGGAGGGTTGATTCCGGTGATTGCCTTTTTGGGGCCAGCCTTTGCCGGACTACTTGGCGGCTCTTTTGTGGTCGAAACTATTTTCCAAATACCAGGGCTGGGGCGCTTCTATGTTACCTCAGCATTCAACCGTGACTACACAATGATCTTAGGCATGACGATATTCTTTGCCGGCCTTATTATTGTTTTTAATTTACTATCAGATCTTTTAGCACTGTGGCTTAACCCAAAACTGCGCCAGCAAACGCGAGGAGGCAACTAATGCAAATGCCTTCCCAATCTTCTGAGCAACACAGCTCTCTTTGGTTAGATGCGTGGATTAAGCTGCGTAAAAACCGTATGGCATTGTTTGGCTTTACTGTATTGCTTGTCTTATGTGTGGTTTCACTGTTAACTCCGTGGATCGCTCCCTACAGCTATGAGACGCAAGACTTAATGCTTGGAGCTACACCGCCCTCTGCCGCCCATTGGTTAGGCACCGATATCTTTGGGCGCGATATGCTGACGCGTATTATGTACGGGGGTCGAGTTTCTCTTATGGTGGGCTTTATTGCCACCGCTGTGGCATTGGTAATTGGTATTCTCTGGGGTTCAATTGCAGGATTTGTTGGTGGTCGTGTCGATGCCGTAATGATGCGTATTGTGGATATTATGTACGCCCTCCCCTTTATGATCTTTATTGTTTTATTAATGGTGGTATTTGGACGCAATATTTTACTGTTATTTGTCGCTATAGGTGCTGTCGAATGGCTGACTATGGCCCGTATTGTTCGCAGTCAGGTGATGGCACTTCGCAAGCAAGAATTTGTTGAAGCGGCCTACTCGATGGGGCTTTCTCGATGGGCCATTATTCGACGGCATATCATTCCCAACACATTGGGACCGGTGATCGTTTATACCACGCTCACCATTCCTAGCGTAATGCTTCTCGAAGCCTTTTTAAGCTTTTTAGGATTGGGCATTCAGCCGCCACAAAGCTCATGGGGGCTACTGATAAACTATGGCGTTGAAACCATGGAAGAATATCCCTGGTTACTTATTTTCCCAGGCATAACCCTTTCATTAACACTATTTGCACTTAACTTTCTAGGCGATGGCTTGCGCGATGCACTTGACCCACGAGCATCAAAGGACTGATATGGCACTTCTAGAAGTTAACAACCTCAAGGTTTCCTTTCACACCAGAAATGGCGTAGTAAAAGCGGTGGATGATATTAGTTTTAGCGTTAATCGCGGTGAGACCTTGGCCATTGTCGGCGAATCGGGGTCGGGTAAATCAGTCACCTGTTATAGCCTATTAGATTTACTGCCTAAACCACCGGCAGTAATAGAAGGTGGTATTGCCAAGTTTGACAATGAGGATTTACTGACTTGCAACGCAGAACGCATGCGTCAATTACGTGGCAATCATATTGCGATGATCTTTCAAGATCCTATGACGTCTCTCAACCCTTTTTTAACCATTGGCGAGCAGCTAATTGAACCGCTTATTTATCACCCTGATAAAACACAGCGGCTAAGCCGAAAGACGGCACAGGTTGAAGCGATCGATCTATTAAATGAGGTAGGTATCATTAATCCGACTTCACGGTTTAATAGCTACCCTCATGAGTTTTCTGGCGGCATGCGTCAGCGGGTAATGATCGCTATGGCGCTAATTAATAAACCGCGACTATTAATCTGTGATGAGCCCACCACCGCTCTAGATGTGACTATCCAAGCACAGATTTTAAAGCTAATTAAGCAGTTGCAAAAAACCCGCGATGTGGCGGTCATATTTATTAGTCATGATCTGGGTGTAGTCGCCGGTATTGCCGATAAGGTACTGGTGATGCGTGAGGGCAAGACACAGGACCAAAACACTACACAAGAAGTGTTTTACAACAGCACCAGTGATTACACGAAAAAACTTTTATCTGCTATACCTAGTGGCGCTAAAATAAAACCCAGTGGCGCCCAACAGGGTTCGCCATTAATTGCAGTCAATCAGCTTAAAACCTATTTTAAAGATTTCTCTGATAGCAAAAACAAGCTTGTGAAAGCGGTAGACGATGTATCCTTTGGCATCCAAAAAGGTGAAATTTTTGGGCTGGTAGGCGAATCAGGTTCAGGTAAATCAACCCTAGGGCGATCAATACTTCAGTTAGCACCCATAACTGCAGGTTCAGTGATCTATTCTGGGACCGATCTTGGCGCACTTAAAGCCAGTCAAATTTTGCCTTGGCGACCCAAAATGCAGATGATATTCCAAGATCCATATGCCTCATTAAACCCTCGAATGACGGTTTATGAAACCCTGGCAGAGCCATTGCTTTACCATGCTATTGCCAACAAACAGACTGTTACCAAACAGGTACAGCAGTTGATGGATGATGTGGGCTTGGCTAGATCTAGCGCGCTAAAATATCCTCACGAATTCTCCGGCGGTCAAAGACAGCGCATTGCCATAGGACGAGCTATAGCCAGCCAACCAGAATTTATTGTTGCCGATGAGCCAGTATCTGCACTGGATGTTACCATTCAAGCGCAAATTTTAGAGCTTATATTGAGTTTAGTAGATAAGCGAAATCTAACCATGCTATTTATTTCTCATGATCTTTCAGTAGTCCGCTCGATATGTGACCGCGTTGCGGTGATGCAGCAAGGGAAATTAGTTGAGCTAGCCGACACTGAAGAACTTTGGGCTAGACCCCAAATGCCCTATACCCAAGAACTTTTAAACGCTATTCCTACAGCAGACCCAAAAAACTAGCACTAGCTAGAATAGTCGATACCTGTTCCGCGCAACCCACAATAGCCCTGAGGATGTTTTGCTAAGTATTGCTGATGATCATCTTCAGCATAATAAAAAAACGGTGCTTGGCGAATCTCGCTAGTAATCTCAGCGTAACCCCTATTATTTAATAAGTCTTGCACTGCTTGGGCAGAATCTTTGGCCTGCTTTAATTGATCATCGTTTGTACAATAAATGGCAGATCTATATTGAGTGCCAGAATCATTACCCTGCCGCATACCCTGAGTGGGATCATGAGATTCCCAAAATACTTTGAGTAACTGGTTATAGCTAATTTTTTCGGGATCATAAACAACCAGTACCACTTCTGTATGACCAGTTTGACCCGAGCAAACTTCATGATAGGTCGGATTTTTTGTATAACCCCCAGCATAGCCAACAGCGGTTGAAATCACACCAGGCTGCTGCCAAAAGCGGCGCTCTGCCCCCCAAAAACAACCCATAGCAAAAATCGCTTGGTGGAGATTTTCAGCAAAGGGTGGCTGGATGGGCTGCTGGGTAATAAGGTGACAATTAGTCACAGAAATAGGCTGGTCCCTGCCGATAAGAGCATCTTCAGCTGAGACCATAGTTTGTTTAAATAGGGTATTTAGAAACATTGCACAATCGTTAGTAGGTATTTGTTATTTCTACTGTTGCGCAAAGCTTACAGATCATGATTTAGAGCTGAGAAAGCCCCAACTCTATATCATTTTTGATATCTTCTAAATCTTCAAGACCCACTGCAATACGAATAAGACCTTGCTCAATACCTGCTTCAGCAAGTGATTCATCACTTAAACGGCCATGAGTAGTGGTTGCTGGGTGCACAATGGTTGACTTAGCATCACCAAGGTTAGCTGTCAGTGAAAGCATTTGCGTGGAATCAATCACCTTCCATGCTGCTTTTCTTCCGCCTTCAACCACAAAAGAGACAACAGCACCAAAATCACTTTGTTGCTTTTTCGCTAGGCTGTGTCCTGGATGGTCAGGTAATCCGGCAAAGTATACCCTGCTCACCTTAGAGTGCTTAGAAAGCCAAAGCGCCAAGGCGCTGGCATTGGCTGAATGGGCTTTCATCCTAAGGCTTAAAGTCTCTAAACCCTTTAAGAATATCCAGGCATTAAATGGACTCATGGTTGGACCTGCCGCTCGCAAGAAACCCTGTACCTGTTGCATGAGTTCAGCACTGCCGACCACGGCGCCGCCAAGCGCTCTGCCCTGACCATCAATATATTTAGTTGCAGAGTGAACTACTATATCGGCTCCCCATTTAAGCGGTTTTTGCAATACAGGGGTACAGAAACAGTTATCAACCACTAACAAGGCGTCAGCGGTCTTAGCAATTTGACTCAGAGCTTCTAGATCAGCTATCTCAGACAACGGGTTAGACGGGGTTTCACAGAAAAACATCTTGGTATTGGGCTTGACCGCGTCCTTCCATGCCGATAAATCGGTTAAAGGCACATAGCTAACCTCAACACCAAACTTGGTGATATATTTATCCATCATCACTCGGGTGCTGCCAAATACATCGCGCGAACAGAGTATATGATCACCCGATTCAAGAAGCGCCATAATAACCGCTAGTGTAGCAGCCATTCCTGAAGAGGTAGCTACAGCCTGCTCAGCTTCTTCAAGCATAGCTAGACGCTGTTCAAAGCTTCTAACCGTAGGGTTGGTATAGCGCGAGTAGACATTGGCCTCAATTTCGCTACTAAAGCTTTGGGCAGCCATTTCAGCACTATCAAACACATAACTTGAGGTTAAAAACAACGCCTCCGAATGCTCATTCTCGTGGGTAGGTTGGTACCCGCCCCGAATAGCGTTAGTATCTTGCTGATATGACTTATCTTTGTTTTTCATAGGGTTATTCTACCAAAATCTAACACAATCAGCTTACGCTGTTATTGTGGATTCCAATCACTGATTCTTTTTTATTGTCAGCAGCGGGGTTTTTATTCTGTTTAGCATCATCATTGCGCGTTGCATGCATATGGCTTAGATACGCCTCATCAACATCGCCAGTGACATAATCACCATCAAAAACTGAACAATCAAAACGCTTAACCTCAGGATTACCCTCAGTGCCTGAAGCAATAAGGTCATCGAGATCTTGATAGATTATCCAGTCAGCACCAATAATTTTTCCCACTTCGTCGTCGCTACGACCATGAGCAATAAGCTCATCGGCTGATGGCATATCAATGCCATAAACATTGGGGTAACGAACACCGGGCGCCGCGGATACCATATACACTTTTTTCGCACCCGCATCTCGAGCCATTTGAATAATTTCTTTTGACGTGGTGCCGCGCACAATGGAATCATCAACTAGAAGTACATTTTTTCCAGAAAATTCCAATTTAACCGCATTAAGCTTTTGACGAACTGATTTTTTACGCTCTTTTTGGCCAGGCATAATAAACGTTCGGCCAATATAGCGATTTTTCATAAAGCCCTCGCGAATCTTAACCCCAAGGCGCTCTGCCAGAGCCTGAGATGAAACACGACTGGTATCTGGTATAGGGATCACCACATCAATATCATGATCAGGTTTTTCTCGAAGTATTTTATCGGCCAGTTTTTCACCCATTCTGAGTCGGCACTTATAGACTGAAATATTGTCCATAATTGAATCAGGTCTAGCAAAGTACACATGCTCAAAAATACAGGGCGATAACTGCGGATTTTCTGCACATTGTTGCAAGTGGAGATTACCTTTAGTATCGACAAACAGAGCTTCACCAGGCTCTAGATCACGAATTAATTCGAAACCTAAGCTATCTAGCACCACCGATTCAGAAACCACGGCATATTCATCGCCCTGCTCAGTGTGACGCACACCAAAACACAGCGGACGGATACCATTAGGGTCACGAAATGCAAACATACCGTAATTGGCGATTAAGCCAACAACACCGTAAGCCCCGCGACAGCGCTTGTGAACCTCTGCCACTGAAGCAAAGATATCTTTACTGGTCGGCTCAAGCTTGCCTCTAACTTGCAGTTCGTGAGCAAAAACATTGAGTAAAACTTCTGAATCAGAATCTGTATTAAGATGACGCAAGTCAGTTTTGAAAATATTTTCACGCAATTCGCCAGCATTGGTTAGATTGCCATTGTGCGCGATGCAAATTCCATAGGGGGAGTTTACATACAGGGGTTGAGCCATGGCTGGACCTGAGCTACCCGCGGTCGGATAGCGACAGTGGCCAACACCAAATCTACCCACCAATCGCAGCATATGACTGCGACGAAAAACATCGCGTACTAGTCCTTCACCTTTACATTGATGCAACTCGCCAAAGCTATCAGTCACCATACCAGCAGCATCCTGCCCTCTATGCTGCAGCATTGTTAGAGCATCATATAGCTCTAAGTTAACATCTGAGTTTCCTGCAATTCCAACCACACCACACATGAGTTAAATCCAACCAGTTAGTAAATTTTTAATATCTGTTGCCGCCGCTCGACCCCAGCCTTCAAAACTCTGAAAGACAGGTATAAGCGTTGATTCTTGCCACCAAGGGTCTTGTTCTACAGGGATAGCCTTTGGCAATGCGATAACCAATGCCAAAACAACTAGCAGGCCACGAAACACCCCAAAAACTAACCCTAGTGTTCTATCTGTTCCCCCAAGTCCAGTTGAGGTCACAAGTTTTCCTAATAAAAAATTAACCACTGCGCCCGCTAGTAGAGTGCCGACAAATAGTCCGCCCCAAGCCGCTAATTGTCGCAGAGATGCCAAATCAATAAAATTCACCAGAAGAACCGAAGCTGCATCGCTAAATGTCATAGCAATAACAAATGCCGCCACCCAGATAACTAGGGACATTGCCTCTTTGACAAAACCTCTAATAAGGCTAATCAAGCCAGAAATGGCTACAATTATGGCAATACCTGTATCTGCAACTGCAATATCCATAACCTATCCGCTGTTTAGGGTACGTATTTTAGAACGATTGAATCTGTAGTTAATAGTTTATCAATAGCATTTTTGTCAGCAATGGCACTGCGGCGACTAATTTTGGGACCAATATAGACCCTATGATATAACTTTTTATTAATCTTAACGCTCTTAACAAATACTCTATATTCTTTCGCTAAGCTCTGCTTTAACTCAATAGCAGAGGACTTTTCTTCGTAGCTACCGACCTGAAGATACCACCTCTGTGGAAACCCTGATTTATCTAAACCCTGGTAACTGGTATCGTTTTCTTGTACCGGCTGCAGGCGATTTACATCAAAGGCCAAGGCTACGTCTGCTGCATCCCTAACCTCATCTGGACGCTGGGCAACTAGGATTTCTGTCGCTACGACATTAGGTGCTGGCGGAATTAAAGAGCTGCGATCAACTTTGTTAGGGTCGGTAAAATCAAGTGCTAATGGCAACAGAATTAAACCCAGAGCACCAAGCACTAGTGCGCCGATAATTCGCTGTTTTAACCCATTACTCACTTGAAACCTCCATTGATATAAAATCTAGTACCGCTGCAACCGTATGAAACGAGCCAAATACGACAACTTTTCCAGTTTTTCCGGCCTTAGCAATTGCCGATTGGAACGCCTGCTCAACAGTATCGCTTAATGTTCCTTCAATGCCGTTATTGTATAACAGTTTAAGCAAGGATTGTCCTTTTGCTGCACGAGAAATTCCGGTTAATTCGGCAATATGCCAATAATCTATCGCGGGATTTAATTGTGCGACCATTGAGGACCAATCCTTATCCTCTAAAACAGCGGCGACGGCGACGATCTTACCCTGCTGAGGGGTTAATTTATCCGCCAATACTGCTGCCGCGGCTGGGTTGTGCGCAACATCCAGAATAACTGGAACAGATTGATAACTAAGGCTTTGATGTCGCCCCATCACTGCGGCATTATTTAAGGCTATACGACAGCTATCGGTATCTAAATTACAGCCAAGACTTATCAATGCTTGAAGCGCTATAGTTTTATTAACCGCTAGCAAACCCTGATTAGTTAGATTATCCAGAGTGGCAAAATCACTGTTTTGCGAATGCAATTTTGGCTGAATAGAAAAATATTGGTTATTTTCGGTAAAATTGAAATCTCGCCCAATCCAGATTGCTTGCGCCTGAGTTTCTTTGACTAGGTCATCAAATCCGTCGGGGTGGTTAATCTCCCCTATAATTAACGGTCTACCCGCACGAGCAATTCCGAGCTTTTCTTTAGCTATTTTTGACCTAGTATCGCCAAGCCATTGTTGATGATCTAAATCAATACTGGTGACAACAGCAATATCACAATCAATGATATTAATAGCATCTAGGCGCCCGCCTAAACCTACCTCAAGCAACACCACATCTAGATCACTACGACTAAAAATTATCAGTGCCGCTAAGGCGTTAAATTCAAAATAGGTAAGAGAAATCTGCTCTCTTAAGCGTTCTATAATCTCAAATGCACTGACAATCTGTTGATCATCAACCATAGAACCATTGATACAGATACGTTCGTTATAGTGCTGAAAATGTGGGGAAGTAAAACTGCCAACAGAATAATCGTGGGCTAAAAGTAGGGATTGCATAGTGGCAACACAGGAGCCTTTACCATTGGTTCCAGCAACTGTGATTAGCTTTGATCGACCAACCTCTCCAATGACAGATTGGTGCGTTTTGTAACGCTGCCAGACCTCGGCAACTCTTTCGACACCCAGATCAATTTCGCAGGGGTGCCTTTGCTCTAAAAGCTCTAACCATTCCGCTAGCGAGCGGTTAGTCATTGGCCGGTTCAGGCTGACCTGTTAACTTTGACAGAATACTTCCCAAACGATCGCGCATTTCATCACGACTGATAATCATATCAATATGGCCTTTTTCCAGAAGAAACTCACTTCTTTGGAAGCCTTTTGGCAGCTTTTGACGAATAGTTTGCTCGATAATATTCGGTCCAGCAAAACCTGCGCGGGCACCGGGTTCAGCAACATTAAGATCACCCAGCATAGCCAAACTAGCCGAAACACCACCATAAACTGGATCGGTCATTACAGAAATGTAAGGCACACCTGCCTGCTTTAAACGCTCAAGAACTGCACTGGTTTTAGCCATTTGCATCAGCGAGATAAGCGCCTCTTGCATTCGAGCACCACCAGTTGCGGCAAAGCATATAAAAGGAATTTTTTGTTCAAGCGCCAGGGTAGCGGCTCTGGTAAATTTCTCACCAACAGCGTAACCCATTGATCCACCATGAAAGGCAAATTCAAAGGCACAGGCACCAACTGGCATAGAGTGAAGACTGCCAGACATAGCCACTCACGCGTCTTTTTCACCGGTTTTCTTTTGCGCATCAGTTAAACGATCTTTGTATTTTTTTACATCCTTAAAGCGCAGACGATCTATAGCGACAATGTCAGCACCAATCTCTTCACGGCCCTGCTCGTCCAAAAAGATGTCGAGCCTGCGGCGCGCACCGATACGCATATGGTGCCCACATTTTGGACATACATCTTGATTGCGTTCTAGCTCTGGTCGATATAGTGGTGCTGCACATTTGGGACACTTTTTCCACAAGCCCTCAGGAACAGCGCTTGATCGGTTACTATTTGTTGATGCGGGACCCGAGGGTCGGATGCGTTTCAGCCAATCCATCAATTTACCTTTAAACTGTTATCCATTGACAATAACCATCAATGGTAATGAATTTTTTCGCTATTCTAACACGAGAAATCCAGAGTCGCTAAGCTATAGCGAAGGAATTTACCCTAGCATGACATTTTTATGTAATTTTTTTTGCTTCCGTTACAAAGGCTTTCACTTTTATCGGATCTTTGATCCCCGGACTAGCCTCTACACCACCACTGACATCGACCATATAGGGCATGGTTTTAGCGATGGCTTCCGCCACATTATCTGGCTTCAAACCACCGGCAAGAATCAACTTGTAATCAGTTGTCGTCGGCAGTCGGCTCCAATCAAAACTATGGCCTGTACCACCATAGAGATCATCGCTCCACGCATCAAATAAAAATCCACCATCAGCCTTGTAGGCAGCTACTTCGGCATCTATATCCAAGCCATCACGCATTCGGATCGCTCTGATAAAAGGGTAATTAAATTGCTGACAAAACTCTGGCGATTCATTACCGTGAAACTGAATATAATCAGGTTTAACCTCGGTAATAACCTGATTAACCAGCTCTTCGCTAGGATTGACCAGCAACGCAATAGCTAATACCGAATCTTTTATCACTGCTCTTATGGCTGCCGCTTGATTTATATCAACATAGCGCGGACTTTTTTCGTAAATCACTAAACCCAACGCATCGGCACCACTTTGCTGCACCATCAGCGCCTGCTCTGGACTAGTAATACCACATATTTTTACACGAACTGTCATAGCTTATTCTTCAGTAATATCTAAATTAGCCGGCAAGAAAACTGGGCCCTTCGCTAGCATCGGCAATCCAAATTTAGCAGGATAGTCTACCGCCACCAGATACAACCCATCGGGAGCTGCAGTAGCTGCGCTTTTACAGCGATCGCCTTGGGCTAATAACTGCTGAATCCACAAGGGTTTTTGCCGCGCTGTGCCAACTTCTATAAGAGAGCCTACTATATTACGCACCATATGCAATAAAAATGCATTGGCAGTAATTTCAAAGATAACTAAATTGCCGCGGCGAAAAACCTTGGCACTGTGAACATTTCGGCAGGGAGAATTTGACTGGCAGCCTGAACCTCTAAAAGCAGAAAAATCCTGTTCACCTAATAAATACTCACAGCTTTGCTGCATAAGCGAAATATCTAAGGGCTTTTTAACCCAGGTAATAGCGCCGGACATGATTGCGGGTCTAGTAGGGCTATTATCAATCACATATCGATAGGTTCTTGCACCGGCACTAAAGCGCGAATGGAAATCTGGGGTAATTTTATCGGCCCAGATAAGAGAGATACTGTCAGGTAATTGACTATTAGCACCCTGGACCCAACTGTAACCCGACCTTTGGGCTGATGTATCGAAATGAATTACCTGATGACTGGCGTGAACTGCCGTATCTGTGCGCCCAGCACAATGGAGTTTGACCGGACAATCGGCAACATAACTGAGTGCCTGCTCTAATTCCTGCTGAACTGATGGACTGTGTTTTTGGCGCTGAAATCCACAAAAATCAGCACCCTGATATTGAACGATTGCCGCAAACCTAGAGACACCAGCTGGCAAAGCCTGCCCCTCCGGCATCATACAGCCCTCTGTGTAAATCCAATCAGTCACAAAATCGTCCGCCAATTAGGTATCAATGCTATCTAAAATTTTGCGCGCTTTTGCCTTACCCTTCTTATCAGCTTCGCCAATAATTTCTTCAAGAATAGCCTGAGCACTTTCAATATCACCCATTTCTATACAGAGCGATGCCATATCCAATTTAATTTGAAGAGGATCTATATCCATAGTGTCATCTGCAAAATCAACTTCTAAAAATTGACTAGCTTGGGACTTATCACCCTCGGAGTCTTCTCGAAACTGAGCCTCTAATTCTTCAACACCCGGGAGGCTTAACTCGTCTGCTGGTTGATTTTTCTTATTGTCTTTACCAGCGTCTGCAGCAATCTCTGATGTCTCATCAAACACATCATCATCGGCACTTTCGGCGATGGGGTCATCGAGTACTGTCGCAATCGACTTTTGCCCCTGTGAGGAATCCTCTTCAGCTTTATCCGCTTTATTTATTTGATCTAGTTTTCTAGACCGATTGATAACCATAGCAAATAGCAAGGCGCCAACAAAAACCCAAAAATCTATAGGCAACTGCTTTACCTTGGCGACAATCTGGGAAATATCTTTTTTATCAAATTCTTTTAATTGCGCCATTAAGCGATCAAAAGAGACGGTGTTTGATGGTAATTCTGTGCTGTCGATTTGATTAGTAGGCTGATTTAAAACTGGCTCTGGTTCAATTATCTCTGGGCTTGATTCTATAATTTCAACCACTTCAACCAAAGGTTCGGATGCCAGCTTAGTAGCTTCTTGAATAACCTCAGGACTGGGATCTAAGGCAACAATGACATCCTCAACCCCATCGACTGACGATATTTCTGCGGCCTCTTCAATTACTTCTTGGTTAGAATCTAGATCAATATTACTAGCTTCAGCGGCATCAATGGTGGGGATAATTAGCGTCGAATTCTCTTCTGAAACCACGATATCAGCCGGCTTATTGACCACCTCAGTTGAGGCAAAGCTGACCACTGAACCCTCGATTAACTTGGTGCTATCGCCTTCCAGAAATGCCTGTGGATTATTCTCATATAAAACATCCATTGCCTGGGCCATAGGCATACCCTCAGGGCGCAACCTAAAAGTGACATTCCACAATGTATCACCCACCACCACGGTATGGGTTGGCATACTGGGCTTACTGACAGGCTCTGATTGCTTCAGGCTGGCTGCTTCATCGCTATTGTCTAGGTATTCAATATTTGAGTCAGCAACCACAACGGAACAACTAAGAGACAACATAACTGCAAGTGCTATTGGTCTGCCATTAAAAATAGCCTTAGTCCAACGCAATAAAAACCCAAATATCTGTCTCATAGTTATTTCCCTCGTGAGAGCGCTAAATTAACGCTCAATCACAATCCGTAACATACGTCTTAATGGCTCCGCAGCACCCCATAATAACTGATCACCAACGGTAAATGCAGAAAGGTACTGGCTACCCATATTCATTTTACGCACACGGCCAACTGGCACTTCAAGACCACCAGTTACAGCAGCAGGGGTTAGATTTTCAACAGAGTCTTCTTTGTTATTGGGCACAAACTTAGCCCACTGATTAGCTTCAGCTAACATAGACTCAATTTCATCCATTGGCACATCCTGTGTCAATTTAATGGTCAATGCCTGACTGTGACAACGCATTGCACCAATTCTTACACATAGACCATCCAGTGGAATCGGATTGCCGTCACGCCCGAGAATTTTGTTGGTTTCTGCCTGATTCTTCCACTCTTCTCGACTTTGGCCATTATCAAGCTGTGAGTCAATGTAGGGCAGTAAACTACCCGCCAGAGGGTAGCCCCAGTTATCCACCGGAAAGCTGTCACTGCGTAAAGTATTGGTAACTTGACGATCAATATCCAAAATCGCCGATGATGGATTAGCTAAACTATCAGCAACAGTTTCTTTAATAACACCCATCTGCGAAATTAGTTCGCGCATATTTTGCGCACCGGCACCAGAAGCCGCCTGATAGGTCATTGAGCTAGCCCACTCCACCAGATTGGCATTAAATAAACCACCCAGAGCCATTAACATTAGGCTGACAGTACAGTTACCGCCAATATAATCTTTAACTCCGTTAGCTAGGCCATCTTCGATTACTTTAGAATTCACAGGATCCAAAACAATAATAGAATTTTCTTCCATACGCAGTGCTGAAGCAGCATCAATCCAATACCCTTGCCAACCACTACTGCGAAGCTGTGGGTAGACCTGCTTGGTGTAATCGCCCCCCTGACAGGTAACAATCACATCCATTTGCGCCAGTGCTTCTATATCGTAAGCACTCTGCAAAAGTGGAATTTCTACACCTACATCTGGCCCTTTTTGACCCGCTTGAGATGTGGTGAAGAATATTGGCTGTATATCTTTAAAATCCGATTCTTCGCGCATACGCTCCATCAAAACTGAGCCAACCATGCCACGCCAACCTACAAAACCTGTCTTTTTCATTGGTAAAACCTTTTCTCGATCTTTTACAAAAATTATTTAAAGCGCTGCAACCACTGCATCACCCATCTCAACTGTACCTACAAGCTGACAACCCTCGGTTTGGATATCAGCCGTTCGTAAACCATTATCCAATACCGCACTTACCGCCTGCTCAATAGCATTAGCTGCTTCTGGTGCGTTAAGAGAATAACGAAGCATCATTGCCACGGATAAGATAGTTGCCAACGGGTTAGCAATACTTTGACCGGCGATATCTGGTGCCGAGCCATGACAGGGCTCATACATACCGCCAGAATTCTTATCCAACGAGGCCGATGGCAACATACCGATTGAACCAGTTAACATTGCCGCTGTATCAGACAAAATATCGCCAAACATATTGCCAGTCACCACTACATCAAACTGTTTAGGGTTCATAACCAACTGCATGGCTGCATTGTCCACATACATATGACTCAACTCCACTTCTGGGTAGTCCGCCGCCATATCACTAATCACTTCACGCCAAAGTACGGTTGCCTCAAGAACATTAGACTTATCCACCGAGCAAAGACGTTTATTTCTTACCATGGCCGCTTCAAAGGCCATTTTACCAATACGACGAATTTCTGATTCATTGTACTTATAGGTGTTATAGCCCTCGCGCTGACCATCTTCTAGAGTTCGAATACCTCTTGGCTCACCAAAATAGATACCCCCCACCAGTTCTCGCACAATCAATATATCCAAGCCAGAGACAAATTCAGGCTTTAATGATGACGCATGGGCCAACTGAGGATACATAATGGCAGGACGCAAATTGCCAAATAAGTCTAATTCGGAACGAATAGTTAACAGTCCCTTCTCTGGGCGCAAATGACGCTCAACGTCATCCCATTGAGGACCGCCAACGGCGCCAAGTAATATAGCATCAGATTCACGAGCCTTTTCAAGGGTTTGCGGCGGACAGGGCGAGCCCTCAGCATCCAAGCCAGCGCCCCCTAGGTGAGCATAATCTAACTCAATATCTAACTGATATTTTTCATCCACTCGCTGCAGTACCTTGACCGCTTCTGCAACAATTTCCGGGCCGATATTATCACCGGGTAATATCAAAACTTTTTTCGCCATTATTTTATTGCTCCAAATACCCAAGGCTGCGTTTCAGCACGGGCTTTCTCATAATCTTTAATTGCTTGAGCCGAGTGTAATGTCAACCCGATTTCGTCTAACCCTTTAATCAAGCAATCTTTACGAAACTGATCAATATCAAATTCAAAACTTTCGCCGTTGGGACGTACTACTTTCTGCTGCGCCAAATCAATGGTCAACTGATAACCTTCATCAGCGTACATCTCGGCAAATAACACATTTAATTGCTGCTCTGTTAGCACCACTGGCAGTAGGCCATTTTTAAAGCAATTATTGTAGAAAATATCCGCATAACTAGGCGCTATAATCGCTCGAAATCCGTAGTCTTCCAACGCCCAAGGGGCATGCTCACGGCTAGAGCCACAGCCAAAGTTCTTTCTGGCCAACAAAATAGTGGCCCCGCTGTAGCGCGGCAGATTAAGCGCAAACTCTGGGTTAATCGGACGCTGGCTACAATCTTGACCAGGCTGACCCTCATCCATGTAACGCAGCTCGTCAAATAAATTAGGCCCAAAACCACTGCGCTTAATCGATTTTAAAAACTGCTTGGGGATAATCATATCTGTATCCACGTTGGCTCGATCCATTGGCCCAACTAAACCCTTGAGCTGAGTAAATGCCTTCATGATTGATCTCCGGTAAATTCTCTTACATCCACAATATGTCCAGTGATCGCAGCAGCAGCAGCCATTTCTGGACTCATTAAATGAGTGCGACCACCATTGCCCTGACGACCCTCAAAATTGCGGTTTGAGGTAGATGCACAGTGCTCACCTGCACCCAATTTATCCGCATTCATCGCCAGACACATAGAGCAACCGGGTTCGCGCCAGTCCAAGCCAGCCTGAATAAATACCTTATCTAAACCCTCTGCCTCTGCCTGCTCTTTGACCATTTGTGAGCCTGGCACAACCAATGCTTGCTTAATCGTCTTAGATACAGTGTGGCCTTTAACCACCGCAGCTGCAGCGCGCATATCTTCGATACGAGAATTGGTACAGGAACCAATAAATACACGATCTACCGCCACCGAACTAATAGGCGCCCCGCCTTCAAGGCCCATATATTCCAATGCACGCTCAACGCCTTTTTTCTTAACCGCATCAGTTTGATCTTCTACTCTGGGTATATTCCCAGTCACCGGAACCACCATTTCTGGTGACGTACCCCAAGACACCTGAGGTGCAATATCGCTACCATTCATCTGTACTTCAGTATCAAAAAACGCATCAGAATCACTGGTTAATGTGCGCCAGTATTCAGCCGCTTTATCAAACATCTCACCAGCAGGCATAAACTTGCGTCCACGACAGTAGTCGATCGTTTTTTCATCCACAGCAACGAGACCAACACGTGCACCAGCTTCAATGGCCATATTGCAAACTGTCATACGGCCTTCAATCGACATATCTCTAAAAACAGAACCGGCAAATTCAATCGCATGACCATTACCACCGGCTGTGCCTATTTTAGCAATAATCGCTAAAACCACATCTTTGGGCGTGACACCAACACCTAAAACACCATCGACTGTGACACGCATATTTTTCATCTTTTTTGTCACCAGACATTGAGAGGCTAAAACATGCTCGACCTCAGAGGTGCCAATACCATGGGCCAAGCAAGCAAGAGCACCGTGTGTTGCCGTATGTGAATCGCCACAGACTACCGTCAAACCTGGCATAGTGGCGCCCAACTCAGGGCCCATAACATGCACAATACCCTGACCCATTTCATTCATCTTGAATTCTTTAATACCAAAATGATCGCAGTTGTCGTCCAACGTCTGCACCTGAATACGCGATGTATTATCTGGAATACCAGCAACACCTGCGGCTCGCTCGGCGGGATCGGTTGATATATTGTGATCTGGTGTGGCTAAGTTTGTATCCAAACGCCAAGGCTTGCGCCCGGCAATCCGCAGACCCTCAAAAGCCTGAGGTGATGTGACCTCATGAAGAATATGGCGATCTATATATAAAAGTGCCGACCCATCTGCATTTTGCTTAACTAAATGGCTATCCCACAGTTTGTCGTAGACTGTTCTTTGCGACATGCTGTTCTCCTAAATTTCAATATTGCGCTTATTTTACTGATACTTTATGATGAAATAAATTCATATTTTTCATATTTATGATTCCTAATAAGAATCCATAAGTTATCAATCATGGATAATCAAAGTCTTAAAGCATTTGTCACTGTTGCCGACTGCGCATCATTTTCTCAGGCTGCTGATCAGTTACATTTAACCCAGTCAGCCGTTAGTAAGCGCATTGCCAGCCTCGAACATCAAACCGGTAAAAAATTATTCGACCGCATTGCTCGGCAAGTGACACTTACAGAGGCAGGCAACGCACTGCTACCAAGAGCGCAACATATACTTCAAGAATATGCAGCGGCAGTTCAGGCTATCAACGACTTATCTGGCGACGCTAATGGCACTCTTCATCTAGCTATTAGTCATCACCTGGGCTTACATCGCCTACCGCCAACGTTAAAGGCATTTGCACGACAATACCCAGGTGTTAGTTTAAATATTGAGTTTATGGACTCTGAAAAGGCTTATGAACAGGTACTGCAGGGGAAGTCAGAAGTAGCGGTAATTACTCTAGCCTTGGAACAACATCCAAATATTTTGTGTCAAAAAATATGGACTGATCCATTGCGGTTTATTTGTGCAACCGATCATGCTCTGGCAACTATTGATCAGCCTAGCTTAAAGGATCTAGCACAGTACCCCGTTATTCTCCCGGGAATTAATACCTACACTGGGCGCATTATTCAGAACCTTTTCGAAACACAAAACGTGCCTTTAAAAGCCCCTATGTCCACCAACTACCTAGAAACCATTAGCACCATGGTAGAAATCGGACTGGGATGGAGTATGCTGCCGGAAACATTAATTAAAAACCTCCATGTAATGAAAACAGAACACACAGAGGTTACTCGTGAGCTTGGCTATATTCATCACAAAAATCGTAGCCTGTCGAATGCGGCCCGAGCTTTTATTAAGATGTTAGAGCAGAACTAAGAAAACCGTTTACTGATCTGCCTCTAAGGCATTAATTAAATCGGTAAATTCGGCACTATTATTAGGATTAAGTGTTAGCAGTAACTTATGTGCTTCAAGAACCTGCCTTCGAACTTCATCAACTGCCGCAGGCACCTCTTCTAAGCTACGCAACTCTGCATCAAACTCATCCGGTGACTGCTGGTAAATATCAATTATCTCGTCAAACCCCATACATTCAAGAGTGCGAATAATCGATGGATTTTGGCAAAACAGTTTTACATTCATCTGATAGTATTCACGACAATGTAAACCCAACTTGGCAATAAGCCCCAGTGTCGTACTATCTACTCCGTCGGCATCAAGCATATCCACAACCACACTCTTGACCTGGTTTTTACCAAAAAGGATTTCCATATAACGATTGAGGGTGCCACTGAGGGTCAGACGCACATCACCCACCAGCTTGAGAAGGTAGTTGTCCGCTTTATCTGAAATTAGTATTTTTCCTTGACTCACTCTAGGAGCCCCCAGTCAACAACAAAACAGAAACATCATCTTGAAGATCTTTAATCCCCTCAATAAACAAGCCTTTTTTTAGCGACTTTACGCTAACAGATCGGTTACTCAAATAGCGTAACAATCGAGCTTCTTTATCAGTAATTTCTTTTCCAGGTAATAGCTCAAATACACCATCGGATAAAAGTACCACTGCAAACTTTTCTGGCAGCTGTATTTCTTCAACCGCCCAAGTCGCATCCTTGAATATTCCCACAGGCTTACCTTTGCCCGGCAAATACTGAGCCTTACCGTCGACAATTAAAATCGGCGAAGGCTGGTGCGCACCAACAACATAACGCAACTTTCTAGTTTCCGTGTCTAAAGATCCAGCCACGATAGTTAGATGCTTATCTAGCTCGGTATTGAGCAACTGCTGATTAATCGACTCTACCAACCCTTCTGGAGCCTGTGCAAGTGCATCGTATTCTTCTTCGCGAGCATGCCGGCGAATAATCCGTCCGGTAATAAAGTGCAGTAATACCGTGACAAATGCTGATGAGGCACCATGACCAGAGACATCAACAAAATAAAATAATAAATAACGACCCAATACAAATTGGTAGCCGACACAGTCACCACTTAGGTAGAGCGAAGGAGCCATTGAATGAGCAATTTCAATATCACCACAGCATAGTGGTCCTTCTGGCATCAAGTTTTTTTGTATTTCTAAACCGGCTTTTTGATCATGCTCTAATAGCTTAATCGTCTGCTGCAATTTGCTATTTGTCTTCTGTAATCGCTCGCCATAATCCTGCTGATGAGCGCGCATCAAGGCCAGCTTAGATAATCGTTTCAAAACCAGAGGAATATCGCGCCGCACTGGGTCAGATTCTAAAATATCTGATACGCCCAACCTAAAATATTGCGCTTCGCTGCCTGATGACTGACTATCCATGGCAATAACAACCAAATAGTGACTGCATAACTTGTCGATAGCATCATTATCAAGCATATGATTGCGTAGGTATTCGGCAGTAAAAACAACTGGCTGACTTAGGGGGTCAGTACAAATTTCTTGAAGATGCTCGAGGTTTTCTGCAGTCAAACAGTCACAGCCATCAGACTGGAAACTTGCCAACAAATTTTGTGTCGCCTCGGTATTGTCATTAACAACAATCACTGGGCCCTGTAGTTCGCTCATTGAGCATTCACTTTGTTAGTGTCATCAAAAGCATTATTATAATTATACAACAGGGACTCTACTCTGTTGACCACAACTAGTAATCGTCAAGATCATCAAATTCATCTTCAACTTCACCATCATTGACCTCATAGGCTCTTCTTTGCAAATACACATCTCTGATCAAAGTGTAATTATCACCCGACAGCAGATTGTCATATTCAAGTAAAGAAGCTCTTGTGTTTACAACGTTGAGAGCAGTGGTTACCGCTTCATCTGTACTGTTATCCAAATAATCTAAGGGATCAGTTTTTTGATCGACAAACAACGATGGCGCATCACGCAAGGTGGAGGGACCCATAAAAGGAAGCATTATATAAGGACCCTCAGGCACCCCCCAATAGCCCAATGTTTGACCAAAGTCTTCACCATCACTTTTCTTTAGGCTCAGCTGCGAAGCAACATCAAACAAGCCAGCGATACCGACTGTGCTATTGATGGCAAAACGTCCGCTATCATTTGCCGCTTGGGTAAACTTTCCTTGCAGCAAATCATTAAACACATTGGTAACCTCTTTTAGGTTATCAAAAATATTAGCAATACCACGCTCAACAGGATCAGGCGTTACCGCAACATAAAATTTAGCCACTGGCCGGGCGATATGATCGTCTAAAAATATATTGAAACTGAATATTTTTTGGTTAAGTGTCTGGTAGGGATCAATATCAGATGGCTGATCAGCAGCCGCAGACGTAGACCAGATAGTGCAGGACCAAACAAGGACTATCGAAATAATGCCATTTATTACCGGGGATCTATTCATCGGTTTACCCTATGCTGGTTTATCACATTTTAATAGTTGATGGCTTGCAGATTCAACAACTAAACACCAATAGATGACATAAAAAAGGCCACTATTTGGCTTAAACTCTCTAAAAACGGCGTAACTGTTCATAAAGTTGCTGCCACATTTTATCCAAACGCTTACTTGATATAGGCATCTTAGTCCCTAATTGCTGGGCAAATAGCGATACCCTGTACTCCTCAACTGCCCATTCATAGGCCTGTAACTCCATCACAAGCTCTCTTGAAAGTAATGCGTGATCATGATCTTTGCTTCGCTGAGAAAACTGTTGTATTTCGTCTAACCACTGTCGATCTTTTGATATCTGCATGGGTAACTTTTCAAGCCTTATCTCTAAAGCTCGGATATATCTGGGATATTGGGAAAGATGCTCAGGCTTTATCTTACTCAGAGTTTTGATCGAAAATAGTCTCTCAACCTGTTCCTCAATATCAGATTTGGCGTAAACCGCGGCCAAATTCATTGCTCGTATCTGTTTGCGACACTGATGCAATAATGGCAAAACTGATTGAATGATATCGGCATATTCTTGAGCAATACCAACAACGCCGCCAACACCCTCGGAGTATAAACGCTCAAAATCCTGTTTCCCGCGAACTGCTTTCTCATTAGCAAACATAGATTGCTGAAAGCTAGCGCTAATTATCGCCATAACTAGGGATTTTCGATCACCGATAGCGGCAGCCTTTAATGCCAAATCACAGCCCTTAAGAAGATTTTTTGATAAGTAATTAACCTGTTGGCGACCTTTAATCAAGGCGAGTCTAAGTTGCCCCTCTATACTAAGATTTTCCGCTACCAAGGGGTTATCCTGCAGCTCGATATCCACCCAGTCACCACAGTCTTTAAGGCAGGGCCAAGCTTTAATCGTAATATTCCCGCGCTGAATACTAACCTGCTCGGCTAAATGCTCAAAATCCCACTCAACAATCTGTTGTCGGCTAATTTCCTCGTCCTCAGACTGCTGAATATTCTGGTTAATTTGCTGTTTAAAATCTTGCTGTAACTGCTGTAAATTGCGCCCAATAGCAACGCGCTCACCATTTTCATCTTGCAGAACAAAATTCATCATGTACCAAGGGTTCAGTCCATCATAGCGCCAGTCCGTATCGGCAACAGTAAACCCAGAAAGACGGTGTAACTGTTCTGATAAAACTTCGGCTAGAGGCTTATCCTGGGCTTGAGTAGTTAATAAAATCTTATCTACATAGTCTGGCACTGGTACAAAATGTCGGCGAATCTGCTTTGGCAGGCCTTTGATAAGAGCAATGCACTTATCACGCAACATGCCCGGCACCACCCATTCAAAGAAAAATCGTGGCACCTGATGCAAAATCGGCAGTGGAATAGTGACACTAACACCGTCTTCTTTATGGCCTGGTTCAAAGCGATAACTCAACTGAAAATCTACACCGCCACAGTGTACCTGTTCCGGAAACTGCGCCTGCTCATCCACAGACAGGCCACGCAGCAACAGTAACTCCCGATTAAGCTTTAAAATATCCCTATCTTTTGATTCAGCCTGTTTGCGCCAACGATCAAATGCGACCTGATTAAAGATACCCTCAGGCAAACGCTCATCATAAAAACCATAGACTACTTTTTGCTCGGCGACTAAATCACGACGCCTAAATCTATCCTCAAGCGACTGCAATTCTTCTAAAAGATTTTGGTTATAGACTAAAAATCGCCCTTTACCTCTATAGCCATGCTCTACTAGGGCCTGCTGAATAAATATTGTACGCGCCTCAACTGGAGCAATTTTCCCATAGGGCGTAAGTTTGGCCTCAACAATCGTCAGACCAAATAATGTCTGACGCTCTTTCGCCATTACCAAGCCGTTTTTGGCGTGATAAAAGGGTTCGCTATAGGTTTTTTTCACCAAATGCGCTGCTAGCGCTGGTAACCAAGTGGGTTCAATACTGGCAACATTTAAAGCATATTGTTTAGCCGTCTCCATTAACGACCCTGCAACAATCCACTTTGGCGGCTTTTTGCTGGTTCCAGAACCGGGAAAAATAAATAACTTGCGATTGCGTGTACCTAAAAATTCCCATTTATCTTGACGATTGGCGACCTGACCAAGTAGCCCTGAAAGCAAGGCGCAGTGGACAGACTGATAATCAGCCGCTTGCTTATTTTCCATAAAGCCCAAACCGCGACAGGCGCTGTGCACCTGATGGTGTAAATCTCGCCACTCTTTCATTCGCAGCGGAGAGACAAAATTGGCTCGGCAGTATTTTGTAAACTGATTGCGCGACAATGTTTGTCTTTTTTCTTCAAAGTGCTGCCAGATATTTAATAGCGACATAAAGTCAGACTTCTCATCAAGCCATGGCTTGTGCGCCAAATCAGCCGCTTGTTTTTTATCCGCTGGGCGCTCTCTGGGGTCCTGAATACTTAGACCAGTGGTGATAATCATTAATTCGGTAAGGGAGCCCAGCTTTGATGCCTCTATAAGCATACGAGCAAATTTTGGATCCAGGGGGATGGCGACGAGCATTTTACCCAAACGCGTTAGTTGCCCTTTTTTGTCCACCGCCTGCAATTCTTCCAATAGCTTATAGCCATCATTGATCATTCGTGAGTCTGGCTTATCTATAAAAGGGAAATCACGAATATCACCAAGGCGGGCATGCATCATTTGCAAAATAACCGCTGCCAAATTGGTGCGAATAATTTCAGGATCGGTATATTCCGAGCGATTAGTAAAATCTTCCTCGGTATAGAGTCTGTAGCAAACGCCTTTTTGCACTCGCCCACAGCGACCAGCACGCTGATTGGCACTAGCCTGAGAAATAGCCTCTATGGGTAAGCGCTGCACCTTGGTGCGATAGCTGTAGCGTGAAAGTCGCGCTCGGCCAGCATCGATTACATAGCCAATACCCGGTACCGTCAGCGATGTTTCCGCCACATTAGTACTCAGAACCACACGTCGTCCCTTATGTGGTGAAAAGATCTTTCTCTGCTCTGCCAGGCTTAATCGCGCATATAGGGGAACCACTTCAAGATGAGGGATTTGCGCCCTGCGAATGGCTAGGCTGAGTTCACGAATCTCACGCTCACCACTCAAGAAAACCAAAACATCTCCCTGACTACCAAGTGCCTCAATATCCTTTAAACGATCAATAATTTGTTGATCCAACTCCAACGCAGTTTGATCGACATTGTCATATACAATGTCTACCGGATAGGTTCTTCCAGATACTTCGACAATAGGCGCATTGGTAAAATGCTTAGAAAACTTTTCTACATCAATGGTTGCAGAGGTAATAATAACCTTAAGATCGGGGCGTTTGGGCAGAATTTGTTTTAGATACCCCAAAAGGAAATCAATATTCAGACTGCGCTCATGGGCCTCATCAATAATAATCGTATCGTAATGACTTAAAAAACGATCGCGCTGAATTTCAGCCAAAAGAATACCATCGGTCATCAGCTTAATTAGCGTATTGCTATTAGTCTGATCGGCAAATCGAACCTGATAGCCAACCTTATCGCCCAAAGTCGTATTTAGCTCTTCAGCCAGCCGGCTTGCCACCGATCGAGCAGCAATTCGCCGCGGCTGAGTATGACCGATAATACCCCGTCTGCCGCAACCGGCCTCGAGACATATTTTCGGTAACTGTGTGGTTTTACCCGAGCCAGTTTCACCAGCAATTACCACCACTTGATTGTGTCTAATTAGATCGCGAATCTCGTCCGCACGCCCACAAACGGGTAAATCAGGGTAAGCAATTTTAGGAAAACTCGCAGCTCGGGTCTCAACCCAGCTATTGGACTTAGTTACAGCAGTCACCCACCTAGCCCAGGTAGAATGATTTTCCTCAGATGCCTTTAAACCCTGCTGAATTTTTTTTAACTGTTGCTTTAAACGGAACAGGTCACGGCTGGCCACCGCATCCATTAGTAGCGATTCAAGCAGCCGGTATTGTTTAGGCTGGGAAGGTAATTTGGCCGGTATATTTAACCCCGCCTTTGAGTCACTCATCAAATAGTCTTATTGAGATATATCCTGCCAGATACAATGACCACTCGCAGATTTAATCGTTTCAAGCTTCTTGTGATGACTGGCTAACTCAGCATCACTTGCCTTTATAACTTTTAGCGCAGAGCGATCTGCCGGGAGCCGTCTAATACCACTTGAAGCGGATACAGCACCATCATCAGCGTTTGATTGATCATTGATATTTAAATTGACCTGACCACCGGTCATAATCAAATAAACATCCGCCAAAATTTCAGAATCTAGCAATGCCCCGTGAAGATCACGCTGAGAATTATCGACCATATAACGCTTGCACAATGCATCTAGATTATTGCGCTGACCAGGGTGCTTGTTTCTAGCCAAGGCAAGGGTATCTACTACAGGGCATAGCTTAGCAATCGACTTAGGATGCTTAGGCAGCTTGGATAACTCGTGATCAATAAAACCGATATCAAAGGGGGCATTGTGAATAACCAACTCAGAATCACCGACAAATGCCAAAAACTCATCTACTATATTGGCAAATAAGGGTTTATCTTCAAGAAACTCGTCAGTAATGCCATGTACTTGCATCGCACCCTCATCAACTTTTCTCTGAGGGTTAATATATTGATGGTAATGATTACCCGTCAGTTTGCGATTAACCAGTTCCACACAACCAATTTCGATAATTCTGTGATCTTGAGAAGTCTCAAGGCCTGTGGTCTCTGTATCTAAAACTATCTGTCTCATATTTTTACTTAATCCAGCTCGTCAATACCGCGATTTGCCAACTGATCGGCAATCTCATTTTCTGTATGGCCACTGTGACCCTTAACCCATTGCCAGTCAATCGTATGTA
>CALKMW010000068.1 GCA_938092205.1 uncultured Pseudomonadales bacterium | reverse complement strand
TAGGTAATGCCTTACGTCGTATTCTTCTGTCTTCAATGTCTGGCTGTGCTATCACAGAAGTTGAAATTGAAGGTGTTGAACATGAATACTCCGCTATTGAGGGTGTTCAAGAAGATGTGATGGAGATTCTTCTGAATCTAAAATCTGTTGCTGTTGTTATGGAAGGTCGTGACGATACTATCGTTAGCCTAAGTGTTAAAGGACCAGGTCCTGTTACTGCTGGCGATATTCAAGGTGATGGTCATGTCGAGGTTATTAACCCTGAGCATGTGATTGCCAATATCACGGGTAAAACAAGCCTGAATATGCAGCTACGTATTGTACGAGGTCGAGGTTATCAGCCATCTGATGCACGTGCCTCTGACGAAGAGACTCGTACTATTGGTCGTCTTCAGTTAGACGCTACTTATAGCCCGATTTTCAAAGTTTCATATGACGTTGAAAGCGCGCGTGTTGAGAATCGCACTGACCTGGACAAATTAGTTCTAGAGCTAGAAACTAACGGTACTATTGATCCTGAAGAATCTATTCGTCGAGCTGCGACTATTCTGCAGCAACAATTAGCTGTATTTGTTGACCTTGAAGGTGAGGCAACAGCTGAACCAGAGGAAAAGGAAGACGAGATAGATCCTATTCTATTACGTCCAGTTGATGATCTTGAGCTAACGGTTCGATCTGCAAACTGTCTGAAGGCTGAAAGTATTTATTACATCGGTGATTTGATTCAGCGTACAGAGGTTGAGTTGTTGAAAACACCAAACCTAGGTAAGAAATCATTAACTGAAATTAAAGATGTGTTGGCTTCTAGAGGACTTTCTCTTGGAATGCGCCTTGAAAATTGGCCGCCAGCAAGCATCCAAACTGATCGTGAGTTGGCCTAAGGGCAACTTGTTTAAAATCATTGCTGAGACAGCAAAGAATTAAGGAATATAATCATGCGTCATCGCTACAGTGGTCGCAAACTTAATAAAACCAGCTCTCACAAGAGAGCTATGTTCCGCAATATGACAGCTTCTTTGGTTGAGCATGAGTTGATTAAAACAACTCTACCTAAAGCTAAAGAGCTTCGTCGTTTTGCTGAGCCTCTTATCACCCTGGCTAAAGATGATTCTGTGGCTAATCGTAGATTGGTATTTGATCGTCTTCGTAACAAAGAAGCGGTTGGCAAACTATTCTCTGATCTAGGCCCTAGATATCAAGAGCGCCCAGGCGGTTACTTGCGTATCCTTAAATGTGGAATGCGTACTGGTGATAATGCACCAATGGCTTTTGTTGAGTTAGTTGACAGAGAAATTGTTGAAGTTGAAGAAGAAGCTGAAGTAGTAGAAGCTGCAGAGTAATTGCTCCTCCTTCACAAAAAAACCGAGCCTTGGCTCGGTTTTTTTTGGTCTACAAATTAGTGCCTAGCTAAGTTGTGGCTGTTCGTATAATCGTTGGCTGTCTAAATTCATCATTCTCATTCTTCCGCCCCAAACATAACCGGTGTCCATGGCGAAGAAATCGGGCCCACAGGGTTCGCCTTCTAGTGCAGCCCAGTGGCCAAAAATAATAGTCGTCTGCTCGCAACGTTGGTATTCAAACCATGGTCTGAATGGTGTTGGCATGGAGATTTTATCTTTTGTTTTTAGCTCAAGTTCCCCTGTAGGGCTACAGAACCTCATGCGGGTTAAATAATTGGTTATTAGCCGCAACCTTGAAGTTCCTTGGAGATCGTTTTGCCATACTTCTGGGCTATTGCCATACATATGCTCGAAATATGATCGTCGCTCGGCAGAACGAATTGCTTGGCTAACCTCATTGGCTAGGGCCTGAGCCTGTTCGTTAGTCCATATGTGCGGAATGCCCGCATGCACAATGTGAAACCCCTTATAGCGAAGCATAAGCGGGTATTGGCGCAACCAGTTTAATAGTATTTCTCGGTCATCCGCATCAAGGATTTCTTGTATCGTATCCTTTTTATTGGGTTTTCTAATTCCCTCAGCGACAGCCAATAAATGCAGATCATGGTTACCTAAAACCATGTTGAATGCCTTGCCAAGATCCATGCAGAATCTCATGGTAGCTAGGGACTCAGGGCCGCGATTAATAAGATCCCCCGCGGAGATAAGTACATCATTGTCTTTGTTAAAATTAACTTTTTGTAGCAAGGCCTTTAAGGGTTTTAGACAGCCCTGAATATCACCAACAACATAAGTAGCCATCGGGCTAGTGAACCTGATTGGGAAGTGCAAGCAAGAATGGCTCAATAGGCACGTCGAGCGCGCTACCAAATTCATCCACCATTTGATACGACCCCTGCATGGTGCCAATAGGGGTATTTAAAACGGTGCCACTACTATATTTAAACTTGGTATTGGTTGGGATTAGTGGCTGCTCGCCGATTACGCCAGCACCCTTTACTTCTTGTCGTTGATCGTTTGCATCAATAATAATCCAGTGTCGGTGCATTAACACCACGCCATAGCTTGAATCATTAGTAATGGTGATATGGTAAGCAAATGCGAATTGATTTTCGTCAGGACTTGACTGATTTGCGAGATATTCTGTTTCCACAGTCACGCTGATATCTGATGGATTAATATTATTATCTAAATTAGTCATCTGAGTGGGCCATATTGTGATTAATGCAGTTAGATAGGTCGACAAATTCTTTGACAGACAGCTGTTCAGGTCGTTTTGTTAGATCAACGCTTGTAGAGTCCGGCGAAATAAAGTCCATAAAAGTATTTAAGCAGTTCTTGAGAGTTTTTCGTCTTTGCTGAAAGCACAGACTGACTATTTGACTCAGCAGCTTAGGATTATGCGCTTTATAGGGAAGTTCTGAATAGGGGGTTAACCTAACAACCGCTGACTGTACTTTGGGTGCCGGATTAAATGACGTTGGCGGCACAGGAATAAGTGGCATAACTCGGCAATGGTATTGGATCATTACCGAAAGCCGACCATAGCTTTTTTGCCCCGGTGCAGCACTTAAACGATCAACCACTTCGCGTTGAAGCATAAAATGCATATCCCGAATTTTTTCCCTTGTTTCGAGTAAATGAAACAGCAGCGGCGTGGAAATATTATACGGAAGGTTACCAACAAGGCGCATTTTTTCACCCTGATATAAGGCGTCAAAATCAGTTTTTAGCGCATCACTGTTAATAATAGTTACAGCGGGGTAGTCGATAAGTTTTTGGTTAAGAAATTCGATCAGGTCACGATCGAGCTCAACGAGCGTCATACTGGGACATAATTTTACCAAATGCTCGGTGATAGCTGCCATCCCAGGGCCAATCTCGATAAGATTTTCTTCAGGTGTTGGATTAATTGCAGAGACAATTTGCCCAATAACTTGCTGGTCAATAAGGAAATTTTGTCCGAATCGTTTTCTGGGTTTATGTTGAGTATTCAAACAGCATCACCAGCTTGTAATAACAGCATATTAGCCGCCATATTAATGGCAACCTCAAGGCTGCCATTGTCTGCGATGCCTTTTCCGGCTAAATCCAACGCAGTGCCATGGTCTACTGAGGTTCTAATGATTGGCAGCCCAAGGGTTATATTGGCTGCACGCCCAAAGCCACTGTACTTTAGAACTGGCAAGCCTTGATCGTGATACATGGCAAGAACAGCATCCGCTGAATTTAGATGCTTATCAGTAAATAATGTATCTGCTGGCAATGGGCCCACTATACTCAAACCCTGTGCCTGAAAATGGTTGATTACAGGGGTAATGGTTTCAATTTCTTCATGACCCAGATGTCCCCCCTCACCGGCGTGAGGGTTAAGGCCGCAAATCAGTATTTTGGGTCGAGGTATTGCAAATTTAGTCTTTAAATCCTGCTCTAGAATTTGGATTACAGAATGTAAAAGATCGCTAGAAATGGCATCTGCAACCTCGCGCAGTGGTAAATGTGTCGTCGCTAGTGCAACGCGCATTTCATCGGTTGCTAACATCATAACAACGGTTTTAGTGTTGGTTTTTTGTGCCAGATATTCGGTATGACCTGAGAATGAAATCCCCGCATCATTGATCACTGATTTCTGAACCGGTCCTGTTGCAATAGCATGGCAGTGATCACTGATACAGGCATCTATGGCCGCGTCTAAACATGCCAGTACATAGGAGGCATTGCCCATACTTAACTTGCCAGCTACGCATGGCTGATCCAGAGCAATGGGAAATACACAAATCTCGCCTGGTTTTAACGGGCTTGGCGGTTGATGCTGATCAAATAATCTAAGCTTTAATGGCAGCCCTAATAACTCTGCTCGTTGTTGCAATAGCTCTGGGTCGGCAAAAGCAACCAATTCTTGAGGGCAGCCTTGTTGAACCAATTGAATAAGTAATTCTGGACCAATGCCCGCTGGCTCTCCTGGAGTGACCGCAATTTTAAAAGCCATTTTTAGATCTCTTTGATTTCAATATAAGCTTCATCGCGAATTTTTTGTAGCCATACCTGTAATTCCTCAGAGTATTTACGCTGTCGCAAAAGGTTGTCGGCTCTATTGCGTAAAATCTCATCACTAAAGTCCTGCATGCGACGGTCAGTTACCTGCAATATGTGCCAACCAAATTGCGATTTAAACGGCTCACTAATTTCATTGAGCGCAATACTATTCATTGTTTGTTCAAATATTGGCACAAATGACCCTGGTGTTGACCAGCCAAGTTCACCACCTTTGAGTGCAGAGCCAGGGTCTTCAGAGAATTCTTTAGCTTGGCTAATAAATTCCTCGCCGGCCTGAAGTTTTTTGCGTATTTCATTAAGCAATGCCACTGTGTCGTCTTCGTTACGAATTTCGTTGGGGGTTAACAAAATATGGCGTGAAAAGTGTTGTTCGATAAGCTTTTCTTCACCGCCTTTTCGATCATAGAGCTTAAGTAAATGAAATCCGGCACCACTTCTTACAGGACTTGATATCTCGCCGGGCTCTAGGCCCTCGAGAGCATCTGTAAATAGACTCGGCAGTTGCGCCTGTTTACGCCAGCCTAGATCCCCACCCTCGAGCGCACTCTGGTCGTCACTGTTGGCGATGGCTAGTTGCTTAAAATCAGCACCCTGACTAATTTGCACAATAATTTCATCTAATTTTTTTTGTGCTGCAGCAATATCTGACACTGTTGCAGAGGAGGGGACTGAAATAAGAATTTGCCCGAGCATAATATCCGGGGAATTCATTAATTTGCCTTCCTCAGAGTTTAGAAAATTATTAAGTTCCTGCTCGCTAATATGGATGCCGCGCATGACACTGCCTTGCTGCACCTGCATCATAATCATTTCATTGGTTATTTCTTGGCGCAAATCCTTGATAGAGGTGCCCCTAGCATTAACGCTTGCCAAATAGTCTTGCATGCTGAGATTGCTTCCAGCTGCGAGGCGTGCCATTGTTTGGTCGATCTCATTTTCGCTAATACGAACGCCCGCGTTATAACCAATATTAAGCTGAATTCTTTCAGAAATTAATCGCTCTAATACCTGCTTTTTTAGCACTTCTTTTGCTGGAGGCTGAGTTCCAGATTCTTGGATATTAACGTAAATTGCCGCTGTGCGTTGATTGAGTTCACTTTGTAATACTATGTCATCATTGACTATCGCGGCAACGCGATCCAAAACCGCCACCTTGGCCTCTGCTGAGACGGCTAGTATCAATCCTAGAAGCACACTTGGGTAAATCGTTTTACGCTGTGCTAAATTAAAAATTTTCCACAGGTTCATATCCATAGATTCCTTTTTTCAAAATTGAGGCCACACGACCACCAGCGCCAACAACGCCTTTAAACTGTATCTGCAAGAATACACCATTCCTGGGTTTCAATTCTCGCTCTGTTACAAGGCTATCATTCTGTCTATCAAGCCAGCGTCGAAAAACAAGACCTGCACGCCAACAACAGTTGTTATATTCGAACCCAGAAAACACTTCAAGTTCCCGATTATTTGTAAAATCGTGATGCCATCGACCCACCCAGCTTATGTCATTTCCAGTTGGAATATAAAAAGACATATCTACTTGCTCTATTGGTTGTGTTGCTTCGCTAGTTTGCACCTCTGAACTTAGGCGAGAAAACTGATAACTTATATTAAATAGCCTGTCATTGTTTTGATAATACAAGCTAGCTGAGCCGTTTTCCCATTGGTTGTTTTGGCCGTTGTAAACAACTTCGTTGTTTACACGCCAGTGATGATTAATTCTATAATATAGTTCGAATGCTAAATCTGATTTTTTTCGCTCCAGATTTGAGTTGCTATATAACTCATCGGTTAGAGACACCTTGCGGTCGTCAAAATAAAAAGCCTGGGCTACACTCGCGCGCAATTTTTCGCGACCATTGTCTTTATTGATAAGGCTGGTTGATAAGCCAAGACTTAAGCGGTGGTCGTCTGAGATTCTATCGCCCCCTGCAAATCGGTTTGGTCTAAATAACTGGGAGTAGGAGGCTGTTATTTCTTTGGTATCAAAGTCCGGCAGGAACTGTTGGTTGCGGTATTTTGATTTTACATAGAAAAGCCTTGGCTCCAGTGTTTGTTGGTAACCAGAGAATAGATGGCTGTCTTTTTCGAAAACAATACCGCTATCTACACTTATAGTAGGCACCGTAATCATTGGATTATTAGTTCCACTCGAGCTACCCATTTGATCGATAGAATTGTCGAGCTGATAGGCTAAATGTCTAATTCCAATATTGGGTTTAAAATAACCCCAACTCCAGCGATTATCCATTCCTAAGCGGTAATTAAGCGCAGTTCTACTGCCGCTGATAAGATCTTGAGAATCATGTCTAAATTCTGTTTGCTGATTATGTAATTCGAGAGTCACTGCGTTGGCATATCTCAGATTGCCATTGAGCGTTATTCTAGAGGCTATTGTATAGGGGTCGTCTAGGCCTACAGTAATCGATTGGAAGTCTTGGGCTTCAGCCGCAAATTGCCATGAATCTGTTTGATAACCAAGCGAGCCTATTCTGCGTAAATGCGTTGGGTTATCTTCTTCCTCGACCATTTGGCCAATATCAGATAAATAATTCTTATCACTTACCTCATTGAAATCAATTGAGGACGACCAAGAAGTTGCGAAATTCCCTTGGTGTTTTAGCCTGAGCATATAGCGGTCTTCGCCCTGGTTTGGGTAAAGGCCAGAGTTGGCGTCAGGCGAGTAATCGTGGTTTCCACCCTTATCATTGGCCAGGAAGCCAGCGGATAATTGGTTATTTGACCAGCTACTAAGATGTCTAAATTTAGCCTCAATGCCCATGCCGCGATGTTGGATGTAGCGCGGAGTGATTGTGGCATCATAATTGGGCGCTAGGTTCCAATAAATCGGCTGTGAAAAATCTACGCCATTTTCTTCATCGCTGGAAATGCTCGGGAATAGTAAGCCAGAAGATCTGCGATTACTGATGGGGAACTTAGCATAGGGGAAGTAAAAAATAGGTACTTTCCCGACATCAAGGCGGGCATTCTTGACCGTTGCAAAGCCTGATTTTTGGTCGAGTTTAATTTCACTAGTTTGTAATTTCCAGGAATCAACATCCGGTTCACAGCCAGTAAATGAGGAATCTTCTATAAGAATTAAACCATTTGATTGGCGACGAAGTACCTTGGCTGAACCCCTAACCGATGCCTGATGCAAAACATAGCTAGCATTTTCAATTTCAACTTCTTGGCTATCAAGATTTAACAGAGCATGGTTGCCAGTTAAAAGCATATTGGGCTCGCGAAAACGAATATTACCTATAAGGGTAATGCGTCGATTCTCTTGATCAACAATAGCGCTATTACTTCTAATCTGCCGATAACCCTGCGCAATGTTCACATCACCTTCAAGAATGGCCACAGTATCACTTTGCGCTTGAGTACTGATTGCGTTGACTCTGAGGGCCGACTCATCTGGGTGCTTGTCGGAATCTTGATAATCTCGCGTGGGCTCAATATAGGCGCCACAGCAAAATTTTGCCACCAAGTCCTGTTGCTCTGGGGACATATCTTGTTTTTTTACCCAGTCCAAGTTGTTAGACACGGATAGCCTGTGTTGCTCTGTGTTGTCGCTATTATTAGTGCTTTCTGGCTCAGAGGCTAGAGTCTCTGAGTT
>CALKMW010000067.1 GCA_938092205.1 uncultured Pseudomonadales bacterium | reverse complement strand
TTGCTGGTCAAAGAAATTATCCGGCTCAGATACCAACGTTACGATCGGCAATGAGTGCTCCGAATCAACAATATAAGTGCGGCTTTCGACTTCAGAGGGTATATGATTAGGTTTAAATATTTTGGCCCTAATTACAGTATTGTTGCTGATCATAATAGGGGCAGAATAAAGCGGGGACGATTCTGTAGGAATGGTCGCATCAAGTGTATAGCGAATCTCTTCACCATCATTAATGCCGCTAAGACTAATACTTTGGCCATTAAATTCGCCACCATCATGTGAGAAGACAATTTCACTCTCGATAATGCCAGTAAAAATAGTGTTAGGGTTAATCGCTTCCGGTGAGGGTGTCTCATAAAAAACAGTACTTCCATCAGCCAACGAGCGACCAACACTGTTGTCATTTGAGATGCCAGCTACCTCCAAATAACCCACCTGATTGCCATTGTTGTATAGGACCAGGGTTTCACCATTTGATGAGATCTTAAAGTTAGTGTGAAGGCTAGAGTTTTGTAATCCAAGAATGATAGGTGGTGTAACACCGTCAGCTGTAGCGCTGGTATAGCGTGCCGTTAAAAAGGGTATCAGGGTTAAATCAGAGGAATTGGCATTAAGATTATGCACTTGAATACTTAAAACATTATCACCATTGTTTAATAGATTTTGAAAGTCGCTCACTTGAAATCTTACGGGCTCTCCACTTTGATACATTCTCGCTTCACGATCAGTCACGGTTACTGCATCGAAGCTTGGTGAATCTTCGATTATATTTGATCGAGCAATTTCAGTGCCATTGATATAGGCAACAAAGCCATCGTCAAAGTCAACATCAAACCAAAGCTCATCCATTAAATTTAGATCATTAATGGTAAATACCTTTCTTACATATACAGAGCTAATTCCAGAGGGCACTTGAGTGGCGTCATCACCATCAGCGTAGCCAAAGCCACTGTTGCCAATACCCCAGCTGCTGTCATCGAATGCTAGGGTATTCCAGGCATTTGATGGATTTGATGTTGGGACAATATATCTAAAGCTATCGCCCTGGTTAACTAGTGTTTTGTAGTTACCACCTAAACCTTTATCCTTATCAGATGCCCAAATTCGCAGATATTCGCCAGCGCCTAAGAGGTAATTAGGAAATGCCCATTTCGACGGCAATTCAATGTCGTCAGTGACTGTCCATCCCGATAGATCTATTGTCGAAGATGTATTGTTATAAAGTTCAAACCAATCAGGGCTATCGCCATCTTCATCATCAAACAATGAGTTAGATGAGACCGCTTCATTAATAATTAAGGCGTTAGGTAGACCTCCAGTGTATATACCTGGCATATGATCTATTAAATACTGTGAAACTGCGATTGAAGAGGATCTAATCGCATTTTGAGAGACTGCACCACTTACGAGGGAGTCATTTCTTAAATTAAAAAGGTAGCGTAATAATATTAAACCATCTGTAAGGGCATCAACATCACCATTACCATCGATATCCGCAATGGTAAGTATTGTTTCTACTCTCGATTCAACTTCGGAGGATGATAGATTTGATTCGGTTGAAATAGCACTTGTGGTTAAAGAATTACCTCTTAAGCCAAATGTGTATCTGAGCATTAGCAGGCCATCAGTTAAGGCGTCGACATTACCGTCTAAATCAAGATCCCAGCTAAGATTATTATGATTATCGTTAGCAACCGCGGGCTGGATATAAAGTCCTAAAAGTGAAATTACTAGGAGATTGGTGATGCCGAATTTATAAAAATTAAACATTTTAAGCCTTTTTTATTCTGTCTTTTAGTATTGAACCACATCTTAGGTATAGGATATAGACTATGGCGATTCTTTAAATAATTATTTTTATTCATATCTAATAGTACGCATTATTTACTAATTAAGGCACATTTTTAAGCTATATAACAATTAACTTTTATTAATCTAAGCATTTAAGCATTCAGTATCATATTGATACCAATCTATATTTAGTTCGTAAAACATAAAAATTGTTAAATTAGGGAATAAGTTGTCAGATATAAAAAAATATAATTTTTCAATAGATCAAATCTCTAGAATTGTTGAAATGGCATGGGAAGATCGCACGCCTTTTGAGGCCATTCAGCTGAACTACGGTCTCAATGAGTCTGCAGTTATTAGGTTAATGCGTTCAAATGTAAAGCCTAGTTCATTTAGATTATGGAGAAAAAGGGTAACTAATCGCAATACTAAACACCTCGCCAAACGTTCACCTGAAGTGAGTAGGGGTTACTGTCCCACCCAATATAAAAACAGATAGGTTACGTTGTGAACATTAAATCGATTATACAAACCTTGTTATGTAGTCTACTTTTTTCTACCTCATCATGGGCTGAACACATGCTATTAGACGATTTTTCCGAAACCTCTACCATTCGTTGGGATTATTTTAGCGATCAAGTAATGGGTGGTGTTTCTGTGGGTAATTTTCAAATAATTACTAAAGATACCGAGTCATATGCGCAACTCTTAGGTGATGTGAGTACTGAGAATAATGGCGGTTTCATTCAGTTTAGAACTAACCTAAAAGATTTAAATAAAGAGAATATCGAAGGTATTTATATAAGGGTTAGAGGTAACAATCAAAAATACTTTGTTCACCTAAGAACTAGAGGTACTTTACTTCCCTGGCAGTATTATCAGGCTGAGTTTTTAGCTATGGACGAATGGCAATTGGTTAAGCTGCCACTAGAAAGTTTTGTTGCTTCCAGTGGGTGGTTAAAAAAGAATATTGCCTCAACCAGTATAAAAACACTTGGTATGGTGGCTTTTGGGCGGGATCATATTGCGGATTTAAGCGTTTCAGAAATTGGATTTTACTAGTTAACTATCATAAATCTTTATAATACTTACCCTTACAGTCCGTTTACCATTGACGGTAAATTAGTATTCTTCGTGCAAAGAGCTTATAGTTATTTTATTGAGTATAAATTTAAGCAGTTAGTTAATTGTTGGTTTCTTTCAAAACAAATTAAAACAATTAAGAAAGAGGTATATCGATGTCATTTATTAACAAAAGAGTAGCGTCTACAATATTGCGTTTTCTATGCGTATTTTCTTTCTTAGCAATAAGCATTCCTGCTTTTTCTGAGGATTCCACATACTATGTGAGACTCAATTCTAACCCCTATGCTGCTCCATTCTATATCTTCTCCACAGAACCGGATGGTGACTCAGTTGAACTGTCTTTAGAAAAAGGTTATTCGTACACATTCATTAGAACTGATGGTGCTCATCCTTTCAATATTGGTGATGCTTGGAGAGTCGCAAATACGGAAATACAGTATTCAAGTAACGGTTCCGGCAGCGAAGTAGACGGTGTAGGTTCTATCGTTAACGGCGAACAGTTAACTATTTCAATACCTGAAGACTTTAGTGGTGATTCTTTAACCTATTTCTGCTACCCCCATAGTACTATGTCGGCGACCTTTGATGTCACTGAGAAGACTGTCGTTCCTGCTAATGATATATCTGGTTCTGAGGGTTATACCCACTACGTTAGACTAAATTCTAACCCCTTTGCTGCTCCATTCTATATCTTCTCCACTGAACCCGATGGTGACTCTGTTGAACTGTCTTTAGAAAAAGGTTATTCGCACACATTTATAAGAACTGATGATGGTCATGCTTTTAACATTGGGGATGCATGGAAAGTTGAAAACCCCGAAATACAGTATTCAAGCAATGGAACCGGTGGTGAAGTTGGCGGTGTAGGTTCTATCGTAAGTGGCGAGCAGTTAACTATTACAATTCCTGAGGATTTTACTGGCAATACATTGTCTTATTTTTGCTATGCACACGGAACAATGATTGCGACTTTTGATATTACTGATAGTACAAGTCAACCCACCACCCAGCTTACAAGTTGGGACTTTGACGGCAACGGTGAAGCTGATGCTCTTACTGATGGCTTACTTTTATTACGCTATACATTTAACTTACGTGATGATTCATTAACTAATGGCGCTATTGCACTGAATTCTACCATGACACCACAGCAAGTTGAGTCCTTAATGGGCTCTATCTCAAGCATTGCTGATATAGATGGTAATGGTGAAGTCGATGCATTGACTGATGGTCTATTGCTTTTACGATATCTATTTGCACTTTCTGATGATAGTTTAATCGGTGGCGCCATCGGCTCTAATGCCACTAGAGCAACAGCTGAGCAAATTGTACAATATATTGAATCGTTAATGCCTGAATCTCTGTCTGATCAAGCATCTGGCTTGTTGGTGCCAATGGCTGATAGCCAAGAATTTACCGCTTTATTCTCACAGAGCTATCAAAGAACATTTGAGGCAACATCTGATGCTATTGTGCTTGAATCAATGCCTGACATGGCTATGGATGCCACAGCATCCGATGCAGGTGGTGATTCTTATACTTCGACCTATACTCTCGAAAAAAGTGTCGATGAGCACGATTTTGTAAAATACGATGGCCTAAACAAAAAGCTCTATATTGCGCCTAGTTACAGTATGTATGATGACTGTTGTTTCATCTTTGAACCTATTGCCTTAGTGGATGATGCAATAGAAGTTGGCGAAGCTGATGTTGTTGCTGATGAGCCTTTATATCCAATTATTCCCGAGCAGCGTGTTATAAAAATAATGTCTACAAACCCTGATTTGGCAGAAGTTACTGAAGCTGGAACTATCCCTGTAGACCACAATCATACGATCGAGGGACTTTATACCAATGGTGACCAACTTGCCTCGATCAATAGCTCAGGCTGGTGGGGTATGTATGGCGATATGTTTATGAATCCTACTAGTTGGCGCGGTCAAACTACAGGGGTCTCTATTTATGACATTTCTAATGCTGCAGAACCACAACTTGATTGGAATATAGATATAGAAGGTGGCTTTGTTACCAGTCGTAAAATTGGTGATATTGTTTATCTAGTTACTCGTCATACGCCGCAGGTTACAAACTACATAGAATATCCAACAATCGAGCAGGAAGAGCAAAATGATGAAATATTAAATACAGTTTCATCAGCCGACATATTGCCGAAAATATCGATAAATGATGCTGACCACACTGATTATTTAAGTGTGTCTGATTGTTTCGCCTTTAACGATGAACATGCATTAGCACCTGATATTTACGGGTATCCTACAATGACTGTACTTATAGCAGTCGATGTCACCAATCAATCTATAGTTAATAGTACCTGCTATCTAGAATCCACATCAGGAGTCTATGTTAGTCAGAATGCGATGTATCTTATTCAGCAGGAAGGCTGGGGCGATAATTCCACAAGCTATATCCATAAATTTAACCTAGACTCAGATCTTTCCTATTCGGGTTCAGGTAAAGTTGAAGGGCATTTAACAGGTCGCGGCCAGGCTGATTTTAGAATCAGTGAATATGATGGTTACGTTCGTGTAGTGACCAGTGAATGGACTGGTGATGCCACAGATTCCAGCGACCATCGTTTAACTATTCTTAGGCAATCGCCTAATACATACAGTTTAAATCAAGTCGCCACCTTACCAAATAGTGCTTATCCAGCCGAAATTGGTAAGCCCAACGAGGCTTTATATGGGGTTAGATTCTTTGGCGATAAACTTTATTTAGTGACCTTTGAAACTACAGATCCACTTTATGTGATTGATTTAAGAAATCATTATATTCCTAGAGTCGCGGGTGAATTAGAGATTCCGGGCTTTTCTGATTTCTTACATCCAGTTAATGATGAGCTTTTATTAGGGTTAGGTCAGAATGGTACAGGTAATGTTAAGTTAGAATTATTTAACATTCCTCCACTACCATCAGCAGATGAGCCTGTCGCTTCAATTGAACCTTTTTCTCTTAAAGAATTTCAAGTAGGTGCAAATCTAGCTAACAGTTGGAGTCATTCGCCGGCGCAATTTAATCGTAATGCATTTCAATATCAGCAAATCGATGATAGTACCGACCGTTTTTCTGTACCCCTAACTATTTCTTACAACTCAGATACTTCCGGCTATGTTCAGGAAAACCAGCTTTATTTATTTGAACTACAAAACAAAGACCAACCTGAACAAGCTAGCTTTGATTTCGTTCGTTCAATATCTGGTGGATCAAGCGGCTGGTGGAATAACGATCGCCAACGATCATTTTTCCATAATGATTCAGTGTTCTATATCAATGGTGATGATGTTTATTCAGAGTTCTGGGATTACCCCGAAATCCAATTACCCTAGATTCAAAAAACACCCGAAAGGGTGTTTTTTTTTGCATTTTAAATATTGTCTTATGTGAAATTTTTAGTTTGAAAAAAAATATTTTGATCTTGTGGTAGTCCGTTAAAATCTAGTCTATTTTTAAAGTGTCACTTCTAAATGACAGGCTGTTTCTAAAATAGCCAACATATTTTGTAATAAAAGGATTTAGTAAGGATGAGCGGAGTCTCAGTTTTAATGTTCTTCTCAGGGCAAAGCTATACGATAAATGAAAGCCATATCTACTCGATTAAAGGTAGATGTAATGTCTGATTTAAGTCCCGTTAGACGCCTTGCAGATATCAAAAATGTTGTTCGTTTCAAGAGCAATAGCTTATTTCAATCAATTGCTTATGTACTTTTAAATCATTGGGACCCGCTAGATATTAGCGATTCTAAGGGCAGAAATGATGCATATAATAGATTCACCCCAAAAGTCTATTCAAGAGCGCTTAGAGCGCAAAATACAGAAGATTTAACCCAATATTTACGTTTTCTCAGTCGAGAGCTTCTAGGCAGCCAAAATAACAACCACGAAGACTATCGTTCAGCGTGCATTATTATGTCGATTAAAAAATATTACTTATCAAATGTAATCTAACTGAAAGAGCTGCCGATATTAATTTATGGCAGCTCTATGAGTGTTTGAAGCTATAACATGTATAGAACACCAAGCAGACCGACAATGGTTAATACAACAGTGTAGGGTAG
>CALKMW010000066.1 GCA_938092205.1 uncultured Pseudomonadales bacterium | reverse complement strand
ATTAATAATTATTGTCGGTGGTGTTATCACCACTATCTTAGTTATCTATTCTGGTGTTTTAGCCTTCAAATTAAAGCAAAAAGCCAAGCGTAGAACTCAGCCGGTTGAATTTCAGCCAAAATCTCAATCGCAACTTGATGCACAGCAGTCAATAAGAGTAATAGCTCAGGCGCTTTTGCAAAATGATTTAACGCCAACAGAGGCGGCTATGCGTATTGGTTTTCTCGCCCAGCAGTATAGCCCCACAGAGGATCAAGCTCCATCATTGCAAGTATTCCAGTCTCTAGCCATGGAAACCTCTCATTTGCCGATTCTAGATGCCTGGAAGGCGCTGCCAACGTCTGATAAGCAACGCTTAGAGAAAGAGCGTCTATCCATTGAAAATAGCCACTCTGAGGCCATACAAGTAGCAGCTAATACATTAGCCAAAAGTTTCTAGATTCTTTGTAAATAAACACCAGATTCAATATGGTGAGTCCAAGGAAACTGATCAAATAAAGCTGCTTTTACTACTCTATGGGTCTTGGTGATATGTTTTAGGTTTTCAGCCAGCGTATCTGGGTTACAGGATATATAAAGTAAATTATCCATTTGCGTTACTAAACGTTCAGTGCCGGCATCTAGGCCCGCGCGTGGTGGGTCAACAAATATAGTGGAAAAGTTAAAGCTATCAAGGTCGATATCCGCTAATCGTCTAAATGCTCTTTCTCTATTTAGCGCTTGAGTAAACTCTTCGCTAGAAAGTCGAGCGATGGTGACATTATCAATTTTATTAGCAGCAAAATTAGTATTAGCTGAGTTAACCGAAACCTTAGATATTTCTGTAGCCAATACCTTATCGAAATATTGGGCTAAAACAGCAGTAAAGTTGCCATTACCACAGTACAGCTCGACTAGGTCGCCGCTAATCTCAGACAAGCAATTAGCAGCCCATGTAAGCATCTTTTGATTGACCTGGGCATTGGGTTGGGTAAAGCTGGCTTCAACCTGCTGATAGCTATATTGGCGCTGATTAACCTCAAGGGTTTCCGTAACAAAATCGTCACTCAGAACAACTTTTTGCTTGCGACTGCGGCCAATCACCTTAATATTAAAAGTCGACTCTAATTGATTGGCAACCTGTTGCCATTGATCATCCAATTGGCGATGGTAAATCAGGGTTATTAATGCTTCCCCAGTAGTAGTGGTCAGATACTCCATGCTAAATAATTTGTAGCTTAGGGTATCACTCTTATTAACTGCCGCCATTATTCGCGGCATTAATAGGTTAATAAGCGCAGACCCAATCGGGAAGTCTTGAATAATAAATGGACGCTTTTCACCCGGCTTATTCATCGCATAATGCGCCTGCCCATTTTCATGCCACACGCGAAATTCAGCGCGCATACGAAAACCAAAGGGCGCAGAATCATGGATCTCTAATTCGGGGAGACTAATGCCAGCGTCAGCCATAAGGGCTTTGTAGCGATCGACCTTATCGCTCAATTGTTGTTGGTAGTCAGTTTGAACTTCTAGGCTATCTGAATTCATTGGGCGTTATAAATTTTTTGTGTATTGGCGGCCATAATAAAATCATTAATATGTAGCCCCCCGAGGTTATGCGACCACCAGGTTACTGAAAGCTTGCCCCATTCAATTAAAAGAGCAGGGTGATGGTCTACCTGCTCAGCAATTTCAGTGATAGCATGAGCTAGCTGCATAGCGGCAACAAAATCATCGCTTTTAAAAACGCAAAAAAGTCTATCTATGCCGTCTTTTTCAATCACTTGCCATTGATCAATTTGCCCCAATAGTTCGGGGTACTGTTCAGCTGAGATCAGTGTTTTATGATCAGGTAATTGGTTTAGCTTGTATTCGAGTAAATTCATTTATAGACAGTTTTTTGGTTTAGGAAGGCCAGCTAATTTAGCGGTTAGCTTGGCTGGACTACCTGGAAATAACTTATTTAAATAAATGCTACGGCCCTTATCAGTACCTAGGCTTGCACTAACAACCTTACATAGCGGCCGCATTGACGGCGAAAAGCCGTAGTCGGCATAAAAGTTACGTGCAATATTGAGTATTTCAACGTGCTCCTGTGAAAGCTTAAAACCCTCCTCAAGACTCAGCTTATGTGCTAATTCTGTTGACCATTCAGGCAAGTCTTTGAGGTAATTACTTTGATCAGTCATTAGGGTTATGCCAATTATCTCTTAAGCAGTAAAAAGCCCCACAGCGTGCAGGGCTTTGAGTAAAAGCTAAAATCTAAATCAGTCGTCGCTCATTACGCCAAAAATTTGCAGAAGACTAACAAAAAGATTGTAGATCATCACAAATAGGGTCACTGTAGCAGAGATGTAATTGCGCTCACCGCCGTGAATAATGGCACTTGTTTGCCACATAATAATAGCGGCAGATAAGAACGCAAATACAGAGCTAACTGTGATGGCTAGGGCAGGTATCTGAAGAAATACATTAGCGATACCCGCGGCAAAGGCAACTAGAATACCGGTCATCAAAAAGCCGGTCATAAAGTTGAGGTTCTTTCTTGTCGTTAGAACATAGGCTGAAGCAGCAAAAAATACCAAAGCTGTCGAACCAAGCGCCATCATAATCGGTCCTGAACCAACGGCAGCAAGGTACATGCTGATAATTGGCCCCAGGGTGAAACCCATCCATCCTGTTAGGGCAAAGACCCAAGCAAGGCCTGATGCATTATTCTTGTTTTTTTCAACCATCCACAGGCAGATAAAGTACGGAAGCAATGTCCACAGGCCAAAATAGGGTGCATTCATCGCCATTGAGATTCCGGCCATTACAGCGCTAAAGGTCAAAGTAGCACCTAATAGGGTGTATGTGCTGCGTAAAACCTTAGCTACAGCAGGATCAAGACCGTCAGTAGAAATACCGGCATTAGTTGTTGCAGAGCTATACTTATCTGGATTTGTATTCATAAATAGTATCCTGATTAATTACGTTAATGATGTGGTAATAATAACTCATAGTAGACAGTTTGCCATCTCTATATGAGCAATAAATAAACCTAGACTTCGATGTTAAAGTTGTTCAAATTTATACCAGCTGAATCCCAAGCTATATACCAACCCTTATCGTGCCAATCACCTAACACAATTCTTTCGCCATTTTTATGTTGATGGCGGTCAGGTCGGTGGGTATGTCCATGTATAAGCGTCGAAACACAGTGTTTAGCCATTACTGCTTCAACCGCATTAGCATTAACATCCATAATAGCACTGGGCTTATTGGCGTTAGCGGCTTTGCTTTTAGCGCGCATAGCATTAGCCAGTTTTTGTCGATAGGTTAACGGTAGTAACTGTAGTAACGCTTTACTAACAGGGTGACGAATTCTTTTTCTAAAGCGAATATAGTCAACATCATCCGTACACAGGGTGTCACCATGCATTACTAAAACAGTTTCATCCATATATTCAACAAGGTGCTCGTCGGCTAACAGAGTGGCACCAGTAGCCTTACAGAAACGCTTGCCAATAAAGAAGTCGCGATTGCCATGCTGAATAAATAGACCGACGCCCTTATCCGTAAGCTGTTTAAAGGCTTCTTGAACTTTTATACCGGTTGCACAGGTATCATCGTCACCAATCCATGCCTCAAACAGGTCTCCGAGAACAAATAGCGCTTCTGTCGAATCGGCTTGTTGCTGCAGAAAAGACAAAAACGCCCGGGTTACCTCCGGGCGTTCTGGCGATAAATGCAGGTCTGAAATAAACAGGATAGCCATATACTGAATTACTTAGCTGCGTATTCGTCGCTAATAATGGTTTCAGTGATCTCGATAGGGTCTACAGGTACATCTTGGTGTCCAAATGCACTGCCAGTAGGGACTGATTTGATTTTTTCAATAACATCCATGCCCTGAGAAACCTTGCCAAATACGGCGTAACCCCAGCCTTGCATATTCTTGCCGCTGTGATTTAAGAAATCATTATTTGAAACATTGATAAAGAACTGTGAAGAAGCTGAATGAGGGTCAGCAGTTCTAGCCATTGCTAGAGTACCTATATCATTTTTTAAGCCATTGTCCGCTTCATTTTCAATAGGGTTATTCGTCTTTTTTTGCTGCATATCAGACGTCATTCCACCACCCTGAACCATAAACCCATTAATCACACGGTGAAAAACCGTATCATTGTAAAAGTTATCTTTGGCATAGGTTAAAAAGTTAGCAGAAGAGATTGGTGCTTTATCAAAATCTAATTCTATTGAAATATCGCCCATAGTGGTGCGGAATGTAATCATATTAAGGTCCATTAATTAATTGGTAAGCTGCGCCAGCATTTTAATTTGTAATGACATTAAATCAAAGAGAACTTTGCAATTAGGCTAAATAAGTGGTGAATAGATGGTTATTTTATAAATTTATTTCAACTTGAGCGGGGTTAAGGTTTATTGAACGCCTGCTGAGAGCTATACTTCGCCCCTAATTAAGTCCTCAAGTGATGCACTATGACTGACAGCGATAAACCAACAAATTTTATTGAACAAATCATTGGCGATGATTTGTCTTCAGGTAAGACCTCTAAACTAGTTACGAGATTCCCGCCAGAGCCTAATGGTTACCTTCATATTGGTCATGCTAAATCGATCTGTGTCAATTTTGGGTTAGCTGAATCATTTGCCGGCGAGTGCAATCTTCGTTTTGATGATACAAACCCTGAGAAAGAAAGCGATGAGTATGTTCAATCAATTATTGAGGATGTTAAATGGCTTGGGTTTAACTGGAATGGCGAGATTCGCTATGCTTCAGATTACTTTGGTCAACTGTATCAATGGGCCTGCGATCTAATCGACCAAAATAAAGCCTATGTCTGCGAGCTTAACGCTGACGAAATGCGCGAATATCGCGGCACCTTAACCGAGGCGGGTAAGGAAAGTCCCTTTCGCAATAGGCCAGCAACAGAAAGCAGGGCACTGTTAGAACAAATGAAAGCAGGTGAAATTGCCGAAGGTTCAATGACCCTGCGCGCAAAAATTGATATGGCATCGCCCAATATCAATATGCGTGATCCGGTGCTCTACAGAATCAAACGTATTGCTCATCATAGAACCGGTGATAAATGGAATATCTATCCAGCTTATGACTTTGCTCATGGTCAAGAAGACGCCATAGAGGGAGTAACCCATTCAATCTGTACCCTCGAATTTGCTGCCAATAGACCCCTATATAATTGGTTTATTGAAAATCTTGATGTTCCCTCAACGCCAAGTCAGTATGAATTTGGTCGATTAAATATCAATTACAGCATAACCAGTAAACGTAAACTTAAGCAGTTGGTTGATGAAGGTCACGTCGAAGCATGGGATGATCCTAGAATGCCAACCATATCTGGCTTGCGACGCAGGGGCGTAAGCCCACAAGCAATTCGTAATTTCTGTGATAGCTTGGCCGTAGCTAAAACTGACGGTGTGGTTGATATGGCGCAGTTTGAGCACTTTATTCGAGATGATCTAAATAACAACGCTCGCAGAGCTATGTGTGTGCTTAAACCACTTTTGGTGACATTTACTAATTATGACCAATCTGAGCTTTTTACAGCCTCATCGCACCCACAGCGTGATGATCTTGGCAGTAGAGAGCTTCACTTTGATCGTCAAATTTATATCGATCAGAGTGATTTTTCTGAGGATACCACTTTATCGCGTAAGAAATTTAAACGTTTAGTCTTAGGTGAATACGTAAGATTGCGAGGTGCCTATATTATTCGTGCAGATGAAGTTATTCGTGATGCCGACGGTGAAATTCAAGAAATTAAAGCGTCCGTAATAGAAAATACCGTAGGTGCTGATGCGCCTGAGGGTATTAGACCTAGAGGTGTTATACATTGGGTTTCAGCGCTTAATTCAGTTGACTGCACAATCAACCTTTATGATCGTCTGTTTAATCAAGCCTTACCCGACGCAGGCGAGGGTAGCTTTACCGATCACATTAATCCAGACTCTTTGAAGGTGATTGAAGGTTGTAAGGCTGAAGTAAGCTTGGCTAATATTAAACCCTCAGAGCGCTATCAATTTGAGCGAGAAGGGTATTTCTGCCGTGACAGCAAGGCTGAAAACTTAGTTTTTAACTGCACCATTGGATTACGAGATAACTGGAAAGCCTAGATGAATCTAAAACTGTACAACAGCATAGCCCGCGAAAAGCAGGACTTTCAACCAATTGATCCGCAGAATGTCACAATGTACGTCTGTGGCCCAACGGTTTATAACTATGTTCATATAGGTAATGCGCGGCCAGCAGTGGTATTTGATACGCTGTATCGGGTGCTTCGTGCTATCTATCCAGGTGTTACCTATGCTCGAAATATCACTGACATAGATGATAAAATAATCAATAAATCCAATGAGTTATCGGTTGATATTAATGAGATCACTGAATCTTTTTCTGATGCATATTTTGAAGACATGGTGGCACTAAATACCCTAGAGCCCGATGTTATACCCTATGCCACTCAGCATATTCCAGAGATGATTCAGATGGTTGAGACTCTGGTTGAAAAGGGGCATGCCTATCCGGCCGACTCTAATGTTGAAGCCGATAAAGGCCATGTACTGTTCTCGGTACCCTCAATGTCCAAATATGGTGAGCTTTCAAAACGTAATTTAGAAGAGCAGGAAGCTGGTGCTCGTGTTGAGGTTGCTGGTTATAAGCAATATGCGGGTGATTTTGTATTATGGAAGCCTTCAAGCGAGAAAGAGCCTGGTTGGGCAAGCCCTTGGGGCAGAGGTCGCCCAGGTTGGCATCTTGAATGTTCTGCCATGATTAAAAAGCATCTTGGTGATACCATTGATATCCACGGCGGCGGTCATGATTTGATATTCCCCCATCATGAAAACGAAATAGCTCAGAGCTGCTGCGCCAATGATGGTAAGCCTTTAGCTAATTTTTGGATGCACAATGGCTTTATCAATATTGATGGCGAAAAAATGTCTAAATCACTGGGTAATTTCCGCCTAGTGCGAGATCTTTTACAACAATATCCAGGTGAAGTCCTACGCTACGTTATTTTGTCCTCACATTACCGCTCTGAACAAAACTTTAGTAAAGAGCTGCTCGACAGCGCTTGGCGCACACTCGATAGCCTCTATGGCTTTATTCGAGGTGTAGCGCCTGCAGAAAGCCACTTAAATAGCTCAGGCGATGGTTTTAAGGCGCTTTTAGATGATCTTAATACGCCAGTGGCTATCAGTGAGCTTTATCGTCTTGCTAAAGCGGTTAATCAGGCTAATGGAGCAGAGCAAGTTGCCTTGATGCAAGAATTAAAAGGTCTTTCAGATATCCTTGGCTTGCTACAGCAGGACCCAGAGCAGTGGTTTACTCTTGCTAGAGGTAATGATCAGTTATCTGTAGAACAGATAGAACAGCAAATTCAAGCTAGACAGCAGGCTAAACAGGATAAAGACTTTGCAAAAGCCGATCAGATAAGGCAGCAATTACTGGATGCAGGTGTTGTTTTAGAAGACAGTCGCGAAGGCACAAAGTGGCGAAGGGCCTAACTTAGGCTTAATTGCTCTAGCTCAAAAGTTTCAAGCATTGAGACGCCTTTCGCAAGTAGTTGCTGTGCATGTTCTTTATCACCGACTTCGTAGGCAACTAAAGGGGCTTTAATAGATTTAATTTTAGCCATGTCTTCAGGGATCTTTTGATGGTCAACGAAGATATAATCTGATGTGATATTTCGCACTATCTCAGTATTGAGATCTTGCCATTGCTTAAGTACCACACCTACCTTTGGCCACTGGCGCTCTCTAGCCATATAAACCAGAGGATAGTCATAACTTATAATAACTACCTGTTGCTTCACTGTGTCTAGTGTATGCAACGCCGTACTGATCATTGTTTCACGACCGCAGTGGCTAATAGACTCTTTTTTAAGCTCAACAAAGGCAGTTACCTGAGGGTTTTCCTTCAAGATAGAGACAAGCGCCTTCAATGGTGCAATGGTTTCCGATTTAAAAAGATTACCCAATCGTTCTGGCTCATAGGCTGACAGATGCAACAACTCTTGTTCAGAGTATTCAAATATCTTTCCATCACAGCCACTGACACGATGAAGATCTGGGTCATGATAGATCATCGGAAGACAGTCATTGCTATATTGAATATCTAATTCGATGAACCTAGCCCCATATTCAATCGCTTTTTTAAGGGCAAGAACTGTGTTTTCAGGATACCCACATTGAAGCCCTCTGTGGGCCACCAAAATATCCAGACTGACTGATGTATCTGACATCACATTGGCCTAAAAATTAGATAATTTTTCAGCTCAGCTTTTTTTCAGCTGCCATAACGCACTGTAAAATGAGCGTATTAATTGTCATTGGCCCAACACCACCAGGAACCGGGGTATAGGCTGTAGCTGTTTGAGTGATAGGCGCCAGTTCAATATCACCCAAACCACCTGGGTGATAGCCAGCATCAACTACCACAGCACCATCTTTAATCCACTCGGCCTTGATGAATTCGGGCCTTCCGACTGCACCTACTAAAATATCAGCCTGTTTAATTAATGAGGGTAAGTCTTGGGTTCTTGAATGACAGATTGTTACCGTTGCATTGGCATTTAAAAGCATCAATGCCATAGGTTTACCCAGAATAGGGCTTCTGCCGACAACCACAGCATGCTTGCCAGAAAGCTCAATATTATAGGCCTCTAGGATACGCATTATGCCTTGTGGTGTAGCAGAGCCGTAAGCAAGCTCATTCATAGCCATTCGGCCAAAACCAAGGCAGGTAACACCATCAACATCTTTTTCGGCATCGATTGCATCAAAACAGGCGCGCTCATCAATTTGAGCAGGGACCGGATGCTGTAAAAGAATACCATGGCAATTAGGGTTAGCATTTAACTCGTTGATCTTGGCCAATAGTTGTTCAGTAGTTGTCTCTTCAGGTAGCTCAACCGCAATACTCTCCATACCAATGCGCTGACAAGCATTTTGCTTCATCTTAACGTATGTGCCAGAAGCAGGGTCTGAACCCACTAATATAGTGGCCAAGATAGGGGCTTGCCCATTATTAGCTAGCTTTAGTGCGGTCACACGCTGACTTAACTCAGCTTCAGTTTTCTTGGCTAAAGATTTGCCATCTAGAATAAGTGCAGACATAAAGAGTTAACCTGTTTACTGTCGGTTTAGATAAGTTTAATTTTAGAGGGATATTTTACCTGAAAAATTAAACCAGATAAAAACAATGATTTGATAAATTGATAAAAGTAATACAGAAGAAGTAAATGGGGTGGACGACGGGGATTGAACCCGCGACCACCGGAATCACAATCCGGGGCTCTACCAACTGAGCTACGTCCACCATCACACTAAGCTAACTGTTTATACAGCCGTTATAAAACTGCTAAAATCTTAAGCACTTAAATAACACCAATCGCAAGATTTAAGCCTGCGACCCACTGCTTAGAAGTTACTTCCAAACTATGTATAGGTATCTGTTCAGATAAAGTTTCCTGAATCAACACAACGCTAAATATCATTAAGCAATAAGTCTTTAGCACGCCTATATAGTTCTAACCTCTAGTTTTTCCCTTTAAAATCGCCTAAGAGTTTTAGCCATTGGTAGGGGATACAGGATTTGAACCTGTGACCCTCCGCTTAGAAGGCGGATGCTCTATCCAGCTGAGCTAATCCCCCATTAAGGCTTTACCATCGTTCAAAACAAGAGTGGGGCGCATTATACTCATTAGATGTAATTAAACAATATATATAGTGTGTTTTTGTGGCTTATTAGAGGCCTACAGGTTCTGCGCATTATTTACGGTGATTATTGGAAGGATTTTAGAAATTACATATAGTGCAGTTATAGTTTTCAAAGAATACTTGTAGTGATTTTGAAGGAGCTATATGCAGATAGAGCTTAAAACTGCTATGAACTAGATAGGATTTGTAAGTCTTTGTATATTTAGCTGATATATGGAGGCATTCAGAGACAACCAATTCAACCTAACCCTAATGCGTGAAGTTGGTCGGGGATGAGGGATTTGAACCCCCGACATCCTGCTCCCAAAGCAGGCGCGCTACCAGACTGCGCTAATCCCCGAATGTCTCACCAAGCTGACTCGAATGAGAGGTGGGCATAATACTGATCCAGCCCCATCTCGTCAATCTGAAATAGGGTACAAATATTAATTTATTTAATTTCTGACTGAATATTTCATCAATTGCCTATCATTAATTATATTGGGCGGGCATTACTAATGTAAAACCAAGGGGTCAAACATTGTTATAGACTGAGCAATAGGAACAGTTAAACTGATAAAAAAGGAGCGATTTTTTTATGTATAGCGGCGAAAAACTTAGTCTTACTAAAATAGAAAACGATTTTCTAGAACTTAACTTTAATAGTACAGAAGGATCAGTTAACAAGCTCGACAAGCAAACATTAGACGAACTCCATCAAGCATTAACAATAGCGCAACAACAAAAAGTTGCTGGACTGATACTAACCAGCAGCAAGAAGGCGTTTATCGTTGGTGCCGATATTACCCAGTTCAAGCAAATGTTTGACGCTTCTGAAGATCAATTCCTTGCCTCTGCCAAGCATATCAATGGCATGATGTCTTGTATTGAAGACATGCCTTTTCCAACCGTCGTCGCGATTAATGGATTTGCCTTGGGTGGTGGTTTAGAGGTTTGTCTAGCCTGCGATGCGCGGATAATTTCAACACAGGCGCGCATCGGGCTACCTGAAACTGGACTAGGCATTCTTCCAGGATGGGGCGGCACTGTTCGCTTACCTCGACTTAGTGATTTTGCTACCGCATTAGAGTGGATTACTTCTGCTCGTCAATACAGCGCACAAAAAGCCCAAAAATCAGGCATTGTTGACAAAGTTGTCGAGCCTGAGAATCTTCGTGCTGAGGCCCTTAGCCATCTTGTCAGTATGGCCTCTGGTGATATTGATTATTGCCTCACTCGTAAACGCAAGCTTTCACCTGTAGATCAAGAACAATCTGAGATATCCGCCATTGCTAATATGGCTAAAGCTATGGTTATGGAAAAAACAGCCGGGCATTACCCTGCACCCATAAAGGCGATTGAGCTTATTACACAATCGGCCTCACTTAGCCGTGACCAAGCTATTGAAAAAGAGGCTGGTGTTTTTTATGAACTCTCACAAAGCCCAGAGGCAAGGGCGCTCATTGGCCTCTTTGTAGGCGACCAATTTGTTGCTCGAAAAGCCAAAAGCTATGCCAATGCACTATCGAAATCACTACCACAAATTAGCCAAGCGGCAGTGGTTGGTGCAGGAATAATGGGTGGTGGTATTGCCTACCAATCAGTAATCAAAGGCTGTCCTGTTGTGATGAAAGATATAGCACAGCCGGCACTGGATTTGGGTATTAGTGAAGCAAAAAAACTTCTTAATAAAGCCGTATCCAAGGGTAAATTAGATCAAACCAAGGCTTCGAATATATTGGCCATGATTAGGCCAACCCTTGAGGATACTGACCTGCAAAATTCCGAATTTGTCGTTGAGGCTGTTGTTGAACATCTACCAGTTAAAAATGCAGTTTTATCGGCACTGGATAAGCAATTAACAGATGATGCGATTATTGTATCCAATACATCCAGTATTTCGATTAATCAATTAGCTCAGTCATTACAAAACCCTCAACGATTCTGTGGCATGCACTTTTTTAATCCGGTGCATGTTATGCCCCTTGTCGAGGTGATTCGTGGCAAGCACACATCAGACAAGACTATAGCTGCAGTCTGCAACCACGCGCTAAGGCTTGGTAAAAAACCCATTGTGGTCAATGACTGCCCCGGGTTTTTGGTGAATAGAGTTCTATTTGCCCAATGCTTTGCTATGGAATTACTTCTGCGTGATGGGGTTAGCTTTCAGCAAATAGATCAAGTAATGGAACAATGGGGCATGCCTATGGGCCCTGCCTATTTAATGGATGTGGTAGGTCTTGATACCATTGTTCATTGTTACTCTGTTATGTCAGAGGGCATACCTGATCGCTTTGTAAATGATGATACAACGCCCACCGAGTTACTATTAAATAATGGCCGACTAGGTCAAAAAAATGGCAATGGCTATTACAGTTACTCAGCAGGAAAGGGCGGGCGCCCAGAAAAGACATTAAATACCGAGAGTATTAATTTACTTGAGTCAATGTCCGGTAAGAGTGAAGAAATAGATCCCCAGACTATTATCGATAGACTTTTGTTACCGCTAGCGATTGAAATGAATCACTGCCTTGATGAAGGAATTGTAGATTCTGCCATTGAGGCTGATATGGCGCTAATTTGGGGGGTTGGGTTTCCGCCGTTTAGAGGTGGAATATGCCGCTGGATGGATGAGCAAGGGCTTGACGTTATTTGCCAAAAAGCCGACAGCTTTAAGCATATAGGTGAGCTTTATAAACCAACCCAATCAATGCAGGATATGGCTAGCGCAGGTAAGAAATATTACCCCTGAGGTTTAGGGGCAGGGTCTCCCTGAATAAAAGGACCGTCTACACAGATACGCTTACCTTCGGGTGTAGCACAGGCACCACAGATACCAACACCGCATTTGGTAAGGTAATCGATAGCACTATGAATCTGATGGTCGCCACAAAATTCCCGCTGAACCGCCGCTGCCGCATGCACCATTGGCGCAGGACCACAGTTATAAAACATAATGTTCTCAAGTTCTTGCTTGGACATTTCTTGCAAACGTGAGCGCAGCATTTCAGTGACAAAACCTTTAAAGCCCATACTGCCATCATCTGTAGCTATATGAACATCGGCAATTTTTTGGCACTCATCTAGATAATAATGCCGTTCTGCCGTTCTGGCACCAGTAAATATCTCTGCGTTGCCAAAGTCTCTAGCTAACTGATAAACCGCTGCTAGACCAGTACCACCAGCAACCGCCATGATTTTTGCGCCATCATGAGGCTGAACTGCTATCCCATGGGGCCCACGAACATAAACCTCAGTACCCACTTCAAGATCCATCAGCGCATGGGTAAATATACCCACATCAATAACGGCCAATTGGAAGGGATCATCGGATAGAGCTGAGAATGGTTTCTCGCCAACACCAGGTACCCAAAGAAACACAAATTCACCCGCTTGAATATTGATTTTTCGATCAAAGGTCAGAACACAAATATCGTCACAGATACGCTCATTTTTAACCAACACAACAGGCTCAAAATTCATATCAATATCATAGCGAATATGATTTTCAGCTTTATTTGAAGCAAAGCAAATATCAGATTCTAGTTGATTAAAATAATCAGCCATTTCAGCAGTGGTTAACCCGGTCAATGCAGAGCCAATACCAACAATATCTGCACCGGCATCCATAGTTTCACGCACATCAGCTGCGCTGCTAATACCACCGCATCCAATAATGGGTAAATCGCAAACAGCGCGTATTTCACGTATACATTTAAGTGCAATCGGCAAAACGGCCTTACCTGACATACCACCGGCGCCATTACTTAATACTGGATGACCATGAGCTGAGGTATAGCCCGGTCCTAAGGTATTTATAGCACAGATAGCATCAGCACCACCTTCGACTGCCGCAAGGGCAATTTCAGCAATATTAGGGGTATTGGGGGTTAATTTTGGCACCACAGGTATATCTACAACTGCTTTCACAGCCGCTGTAATTTCACGAACCAGCTCAGGGTCTTGACCCATAGCCATACCATAGCCTGTGGCATGGGGGCATGAAAGGTTAAGCTCAAGGCCGTCAGACACTGGCGCCATAATTTTTGCTACTTCGACAAATTCTTCGACACTGCCGCCAAAAATTGATGTCAGTAAAAAGCGGTCTTCTGGCACCTTCAATTCAGACATTAATTCTGCAGCAACACGAGCACCCGGATTGGTTAAACCAACGGCGTTAACAAAACATCCAGGCGCATATTGGCTATAAACGGGTTCGCGATTACCCGCTCGTGACTCTAAGCCAACACTTTTGGTAGTGATAACACCAATTTGTGGTATCTCATCAAATGTCGCCTGGATGATTGAAGTGGCGGTCGTAACAATGCCGGATGGAATTGTAAAAAGACCAGAGATGTTTTTGCCGAGAAATTCTGTATTCAAGTTGATGAGCTCAAAGAAATTAAAAACAATCGTTATACGGCTAATTATACCGAAATTATTAAATTAATCTGCTTTCATAGACGCTAATTTTATAATTTTGTTTGTACCATTAAATATTACCCACATATTTTGCTATAGTTCGAAGCCTAATAATAATTAACAGTAAATATTGACACCAGTGAATATCAAATCGGCCAAAAATCTAGTTCTATTCGTTCTAATATATATATTTGCCAGCCCTACATTTGCTGCTGATAGTTCTAGCGCTACTTTTCTAGATAAGGAAGCACGTTTTCATCCTGTTATCAGTCAACTTGGCATGGTGGTTTCGCAAGAGGCTATAGCCAGTCAGGTAGGGGCTGATATCCTTGAAGCTGGTGGCAATGCTATTGATGCCGCTGTTGCCACTGGTTTTGCATTAGCCGTTACCTTACCAAGAGCTGGCAATTTGGGCGGCGGCGGCTTTATGTTGGTTTATCTTGCCGAAGAAAACAAAACTATTGCCATCGACTATCGAGAAACGGCACCTCTATCCGCTGATAGAGATATGTTTTTAGACCCAGAGGGCAATGTCGATAATGGTAAGGCGCGCTTTAGTGCACAGTCATCTGGTGTTCCCGGAACTGTTGCTGGCTTACTGCATGCACTAGAGCAATATGGCACCTTATCAATTTCTGAGGTATTAAAGCCCGCCATAAAATTAGCTAGCCAGGGCTTTATAATTAATTATGACCTTGCTGATTCCTTACGTTTGAGTAGCAAACGGCTTCAGCAACACCCATCATCAAAAAAATATTTCTATAAAGCACAGGGTCAATACTTTCTACCGGGTGATCGATTGGTTCAATCAGATTTAAGCAGGACTCTTAAAAGAATATCAAAGCAGGGTAGCGCTGGATTTTATTCAGGCAAAACGGCTGAGCTTATAGTTCAGCAAATGCAACGTTCAGACGGACTTATTTCACTAGAAGATCTAGCTAATTACAATGTTATTGAACGCGAACCTGTGTGTGGAACCTATCAACAGTATTCTGTTTGCGCCATGCCACCACCATCCTCTGGCGGCATACATTTAATACAGATGTTAAATATTTTAGAACACTTTGATTTAAAAAAGATGGGGCATAATTCTGCCGCATATTTACATCACTTAATTGAGGCTATGCGCTCTGCCTACGCAGATCGTAGTCTCTATTTAGGCGATCCAGATTTTACCCCTGTACCGGTTAAACAACTAACTGATAAAAGCTATGCTCAAGCCCTAAGTAGGGCAATAGACCCCCAAAAATCCCGTCGATCAACAGATGTTTACCCTGGGCTTGAAAAGTGGGTTACATCACAATCTTCAGAAAGCGAAGAAACTACCCATTATTCAACATGGGATAAACATGGCAATATTGTTAGTAACACCTACACGTTAAATTTTGCCTATGGTAATGGCATAGCCGTTGAGGGTGCAGGCTTTCTTCTTAACAATGAAATGGATGACTTCTCAGCAAAGCCGGGTTCAGCCAATGGCTATGGTCTAATTGGCGGCTCGGCAAACGCCATACAACCGCAAAAGCGTCCGCTGTCATCTATGACGCCTACTATCTTATTTGATACCAACAATAAGCCCATACTAGCAACTGGAACACCCGGTGGCAGTACCATTATCACTATTGTTTTGCAGATGATTCTAAACACCATTGACTTTAAGATGGGTGTTGCTGAGTCTACTGCGGCGCCACGAATTCATCATCAGTGGCTTCCAGATACTGTTAGCTATGAAAATGGCATTTCCGTTGATAGCCTAAAATTACTCTCACAAATGGGACATAAGATCTCATCTAGACCACGGGTACTCGGATCAACGCAAAGTATTACAGCCAAAGGTTCAATTCTAGAAGCCAGTGCAGATTCAAGACGGCAGGGTGCCGCTGCGGTCTCTCAGAGAAACTAATCCCCTAGTTAACATCTCAAATGCCTAAACAATTATTATTTTATTAATAATTGATCTATCAGGCATCTCACTTCATCGACCACATAAGTTGTTGACATATTTTGCTGTGGCCATAAATGAAATTAATGATTATCAAAATTTATATAATCTATACTTAAAATAGAATAGAAATTTTTTTTGAGGGGGGGAGTAATAGATTTAGTTAAGAGTTTTCATTGTTTGAAACTGGTGGTTTTATGTACAGAGCAAAATTTTTCGTACGATGGTTTCTACTTTTACTGGCGCTTACTGCCTGCAAGAGTGAAAATAATACTTCCAACCAAAACACACAAAATGATCGACCAAAACTTGTTTTAAATACATGTAAAAACAGTAACATCATTGAAAATAACCAATTTACCTGCCAAGTTTTAGCAGAAGATTTAGACCCAAATACAACCCTAAAATACCGTTTAAATACTCTCCCTATGGGTATGACCATTGATTTAAATGGCAAAATAAGCTGGACACCAGGAGATTCAGTTAGCTCTGGTCAGCGAGTAATTGAGGTTGAGGTTGATGATAAAAGTGGGACTGGCAACGCAACCGATATTAAGACATTCACCCTTAACGTCACAGCCATAAATGATGGCCCTAAAGGCGATATAAACGTCATCTCCGACAACAAAACGGGAAAAGTCTCTCAAGGAGATAAAGTTACCACTGTTGTGGCTGAATTATTTGATCCAGACGGTCTAATGGGTGTTGAATATAAATACCAATGGTATAGGCAAAAGGCTACAAACGACCAACCTATCGAAGAAATCGACGGTGCAACCAATAAATCTTATCAAGCGACTAATGATGACGTTGCTCATCAACTTTTTGTTGAAGTAAGCTACAAAGACAATGCAGGGTTTGATAATAAAGCGCGAAGTAGTACAACCAGTCATGTTATCAATATTAATGACCCGCCAGTGCTTAATCTCACTTCATGTAGAAAGCGCAAAGCTATAGAAGATGACCAATTTACCTGCCAGGTTCTAGCAGATGATGTAGATCTAAATACAACCCTAACATACCGTTTAAGTAAATTCCCTCAGGATATGACCATTGATCCTGAGGGGAAAATAAGCTGGATACCGGGTGATTCGGTTAGCGCTGATATAGAAACAATTGAGGTTCAGGTCCATGATGAAATCGCAATCATTACTGAGAAATTTATTCTTAACGTCATAGCCAAAAATGACTCGCCAGTGCTCTCTGTTGATAAATGTACAAACCATGAAGCCACAGAAAATAAAAAATTTACCTGCCACGTTTCAGCAGAGGATTTCGACTCACATACAACCCTAACATACCGTTTAAATAGTTCCCCTAAGGGTATGAGCATTGATAAAGGTACGGGCTATATAAGCTGGATACCAGGGGATTCCGTTATCGACGGTACTGAAATAGTTGAGGTTGAGGTTGACGATCAAAGTAATGCTGACAACGCAATTGATTCCATGACATTCACCCTTAATGTCAAAGCCAAAAATGATCAACCAGTGCTCGATCTAAAAAACTGTATCAACGACAGTACAGCCATAGAAAATATTGAATATAGTTGCCATGTTAAAGCATCGGATTTAGACCAAGATACAACACTAACATACAGTTTAAACAAGTTCCCTCAGGATATGACCATTGATGTGGGTGGTAAAATAAGCTGGACGCCAGGTGATACGGTACGCGATGGTATAGAAACAATTGAAGTTCAGGTTCATGATGGAATCGCAATCGTTACTGAAGAATTCATTCTTAATGTCAAAGCCGTGAATGACATGCCAGTGCTTGATCTAAAAAACTGTAACAACAGCAGCACAGCCACAGAAAATATTAAATATAGCTGCCAAGTTCATGCATCCGATTTAGACCTAAATACAACATTCACATACCGTTTAACTGTGTCCCCTGAGGGTATGAGTATTGATACTCAGGGTGTTATAAG
>CALKMW010000065.1 GCA_938092205.1 uncultured Pseudomonadales bacterium | reverse complement strand
GCTGTTCAAAAAAGTCGAAAAACTCGTTCAAGACGTGGCATGCGTCGTTCTCATGATGCGCTAACTGCTTCTACTGTATCTACTGATGCAACTAGCGGTGAAAAGCACCTTCGTCACAATGTGACTGCTGACGGTTTTTATCGTGGTCGCAAAGTTGTTGAGACCAACGCAGAATAATAAGTCGGTCTTTTGACCATGACTGTCAATATCTCCATAGATGCAATGGGCGGCGACTTTGGGCCCAATGTAACTATGGAGGCTATTACCTGTGTATTAGGCAATCACTCTGATGTCTGTGCACTTGTTTTTGGCGATCGAGCAGCTCTTTTATCTGCGGTAGATCAAAACCTAAGCCATAATATTTTATCCCGTTTAGATATTCGTCATTGCCAATCACAGGTTGATTGCGACGACAAACCCTCTAATGCTGTTCGTTCCAAACAAGATTCCTCTATGGCGCTTGCGCTTAAGTCTATTAAAGACGGTGATGCTCAGGCCTGTGTCAGTGCTGGTAATACTGGTGTTTTAATGGCTCTTGGTCTATTTACCCTGGGTACCTTGCCTGGTATTTCACGCCCAGCAATCTGCGCGGAAATACCTACAGATCAGGGCAATAAGTTAATGCTTGATTTAGGGGCAAATGTTGATTGTTCAGCACAGCAGCTCTATCAATTTGCTGTTTTGGGTTCTTATACCGCCAAACTGGCGTTAGATATTGCTAAACCCAGAGTTCGTCTGTTAAATGTTGGCTCTGAGGCTGGCAAGGGTAATAATCTAGTTCAAACGGCAGCGAGAATTATTGAGCAAGACACTTCGTTAAATTATCAAGGTTTTGTTGAAGGTGATGGTATTTTTCAAGGTCAGGCTGACGTTGTTGTATGTGATGGCTTTAGTGGCAATGTTGCTCTTAAAGCAGGTGAGGGTGTCGCAAGATACATTTATCAAAAGCTTTCAAGACTTTCTGCCGGACAAGAGGGGGATTTCGCTGATCTTAAATCCTCTATTCAGCCGTCGTTATTTAATGGTGCCTACCTACTTGGTATTAATGGTGTAGTGGTAAAAAGCCACGGTGGCGCAGATGTACAGGGCTTTTCCAATGCATTGGAAAGAGCAATTAATGCGGCTCGTCACCAATTGCCTAGTATATTGTCGCCAGAATTAGAAAAAACAATTCAAGTAACTAGTGAGTAATTTATGAGTAATTTAGCATTTGTTTTCCCCGGTCAGGGCTCTCAGAAGATAGGTATGCTTGCTGAGCTAGCAGAACAAAACCCTATTATTGAAAAGACATTTAACGAGGCATCTGAGGTGCTTGGTTATGATATGTGGCAACTAATACAGCAGGGTGCCCAAGAAGATATAAACCTTACTCAGCGTACGCAACCGATTCTCTTAACCTGTAGTGTAGCCATATGGCGTTTATGGTCTGAGAAACAGGGCACAGTGCCTAGCCAGATGGCTGGGCATAGTCTTGGCGAGTGGTCCGCATTAGTTTGTGCTAATGTTATCGACTTTGCTGATGGTCTCAGAATAGTTGAGGCACGTGGTAAATACATGCAGCAGGCAGTGCCTGTTGGTCAGGGTGCTATGGCAGCTATTATTGGATTGGATGATCAGGCTATTCTTAATGCCTGCTCTGAAGCCAATGATTTAGGTGTTGTGGATGCAGTAAATTTCAATGCACCCGGACAGGTGGTTATAGCAGGTTCTAATGAAGCGGTTGAGCGGGCAATGGATATTTGTAAATCTGCCGGTGCTAAAAGGGCTTTACCATTACCGGTTAGTGCGCCGTTTCATACTTCATTAATGAAGCCTGCGGCAGATAGCCTTGCTGAAATGGTAAATACTGTTACATTTAGAGCGCCAGAAGTGCCTGTAATACATAATGTTCATGCGCAAAATGAACAGGATCCTCAAGCTATTAAAGCCTTGATGCTTGAGCAGATATATAGTCCAGTAAAATGGGTAGACTGCATAAAGCAGTTAAAAAATACTGGCGTAAGCACTTTAATTGAGTGTGGGCCTGGAAAAGTTTTAAGTGGTTTAGCCAAGCGAATTGATCGCGAATTAACGGCTGTAGCGACTGAAAGCGCAGCTGATTTTGAAGCTGCACTTACAATAAAATAGATACTCACGGGAGTTGAGCATGACAACAGAACAAAAAGTTTGCCTTGTAACAGGTGCTAGCCGAGGAATTGGCGCGGCTATTTCAGATCAGTTGGGCAATCAGGGGTACACCGTTATTGGTACAGCGACATCAGCTTCAGGCGCTGAAAAAATTGATCAACGTTTTAAGAATCAGGGTATCAATGGCGCTGGCATGGTACTTAATGTAACCGATAGCCAATCAATCAGTGATTTACTTGAACAGGTGGGCGAAAAGTTTGGCGCGCCAACAATACTGGTTAACAATGCTGGTATTACTAAGGACAACCTTCTGTTGCGCATGAAAGATGATGAATGGTTCGATGTTATAGATACTAATCTTTCATCAATATTTCGTTTATCAAAAGCCTGCTTAAAGCCTATGACTAGAGCGCGCTGGGGTCGTATTGTGAATATTAGCTCGGTGGTTGGCTCTATGGGTAATGGTGGTCAAACGAATTATTCAGCAACCAAAGCTGGCGTTGCTGGTTTTGCTAGATCTCTGGCTAAAGAGATTGGCTCAAGGGGTATTACTGTTAATACTGTTGCACCTGGTTTTATTGCCACTGATATGACAAAAGATTTATCTGAGGATCATAAAAAGACTATGCTTAGTCAGGTGCCTCTGGGTAGATTGGGTGATCCAAACGAAATTGCCTCGGTTGTGACCTTTTTGGTCAGTGACTCTGCAGGTTATATCACTGGTGAAACTATCCATGTCAATGGTGGCATGTACATGGCATAAACGTCATTTTGACGTAAAAAACCCAATTTTTTTGTATTCTGGGCTAGTATTTTAATATTTGTGCGGTAAAATGCGCGCCTTGAACATAACGTAATTTAATAAAACAAGGCCTTGGCCCTGTTTTGAATAAGACATCTGATTCCTTGAGAGGAGATAAACAACGATGAGTAACATTGAAGAACGCGTAATTAAAATGGTCGCCGAGCAACTTGGCGTTAAAGAAGATGATATACAGTCAACTTCATCTTTTGTTGAAGACCTAGGGGCGGATTCTCTGGATACTGTTGAATTGATTATGGCCCTTGAAGAGGAATTTGACGCAGAGATTCCCGACGAAGATGCTGAAAAAATCGCTACTGTTAAAGATGCGGTTGATTATATTCAAGCAAACGGGTAATTCCGATTTCGAAAAAACCGCTCCCAATAGGGGGCGGTTTTTTTATGCGCCAAATTTGTCATAATAGCCAATCTTTCGTTTACTGTTGGCGACTATGCTAAATTCCAAATCCTATTTCAGTCTCAATGGTCAGCCAATGGCTGACAACCTGCCTGTAGATCTACTTAATGATCGCGGTCTTGCATATGGTCATGGCTTGTTTGAAACCATGTTGCTTAGTAACTCATCGCTGGCGCTGATTGATCGCCATCTTACAAGACTCTGTGATGGTGCAAACACACTGGGTATCCCGCTTGATCGCTCGCTTGTTTTGCAATGTATAAATCTTTTTCTTGATCAGTTAAATGCCAAATCAGTAACTGAGGGCGTTGTGAAGGTCATTGTTACAGCCGGTGAGGGAGGGCGAGGCTATCAGTCTCCCGCAGAAATAAAACCTAGTATTATTTGCAGCTATTCTAATTTGCCTGCAGACCTATCTGATTATCGTTCTCAGCCGCTGTCGGTGAGGTATTGCCAGCATAGGTTACCTAACAATCAATCTCTGGCTGGTATTAAGCACCTAAATCGTCTTGATCAAATTATTGCGCGCGCAGAGTGGTCCAGTAAAAGCTATCAAGAGGGCTTGATGTTTAGCAGCTCCGATAATTTGATTGAAGCAATATCAGCCAATGTTTTTGTTAAAAATAGCGCTGGTGACTGGGTTACGCCCTGCCTTAAACTAGCTGGAGTTGCCGGTGTGATGCGTTCAGTCATGATTGAGGAGATATTTCCTGCCTGTAATATCGCCATTTCTATTGCTGATGTTAGTTGTGACGAGTTAGCTAAGTGTCAGCAGTTGCTTATATGTAATTCAGTTAGAGGTCTTGCTAGGGTAGGTTCAGTATTTGATGCTCAAGATCGGTTGGTTAAGTCTTTGCCAATAGATCAGCAAACTCTTATGCTATATCAAAAGTTAATTGAGCTATATTCCCAATATAAATGAAAAAGTCTTATTATCGCTGGTTTATCCTAGTTGGTCTCTCCGCGCTTGTTTTGTCTGTCGTGGCCTATGCCTTGGTGCAGAGTAGATTGCATCAAGCAGTTAACATATCAGATTCCCTTAACTTAGATTCTGAGGGCAGGTATCTATTCACAATCGAAGCTGGCAGTAATCTAAAATCAATTAGTAAGAAGTTAAGCCAGCAGTATGTGTTTGATCATCCGCATTTAGTAACAACATGGGCCAGAATTACTAATAAAGATCAGGTTCAGGCAGGGGAATATTGGATTACCTCTGAGGATACACCGACTTCCCTTATCGCCAAATTCTCAAAGGGTGATGTCGCCAAGCACAGTATTACTTTTCCTGAAGGCTGGTCATTTAGGCAATGGATATCCAAGTTGGCAAAAGTTCCACAGTTTGCCTTTCTGGACGGTATGAGTGTTATTGAGATACTAAATAAAACAGGTTTAGATATTCAGCATCCTGAGGGTTGGTTTTTTCCAGATACCTACAATTACAGTAAAAACGACAATGTCTTTGCTATCTTAAATCAAGCACATCAGCGTATGCAGCTTGAGCTTGATAATGCTTGGCAGGCTAGAGTTAAAGATTTGCCATACCAAACGGCTTATGAAGCCTTAATTATGGCGTCAATTATCGAAAAAGAAACCGGTCAAGCGACTGAGCGCCGAACCATTGCGGGAGTATTTGTACGGCGCCTTAAACAAGGTATGCGACTACAAACAGATCCGACCGTTATTTATGGTATGGGCGATAATTATGATGGTGATATTAAACGTAGTGATCTAAGACAATTCACGCCTTACAATACCTACAGAATTGAAGGGTTGCCACCAACGCCAATTGCTATGCCTGGTTTGGCTTCAATTGAGGCAGCTCTGAATCCTGAGCCTGGTTCAAGTTTATATTTTGTTGCTAGAGGTGATGGTAGCCATCAATTTTCTGATACTATGAGTCAGCATGTTGAAGCGGTAAGAAAATTCCAGATTGAACAGCGTGCTAAAGACTATCAGTCGGCACCAAAAAAACCATGATTTCTAGAGTTAAGTATTTATGAGAGGCAGATTTATAACCATCGAGGGCACTGAAGGTGTCGGCAAAACCACTAATATTGAATATATTAAGCAGTGGTTAGATGATCATGCTATTTCGTATGTAAGTACACGCGAGCCCGGCGGCACCCCATTAGCAGAAGAAATTAGACAGGTTCTTCTGGCTAATCGAGAAGAAAAAGTCTGTAGCAAAGCCGAACTACTAATGATGTTTGCAGGTAGAGCTCAGCATATTGATCAAGTCATCGAGCCGCAATTAGCTAAGGGTAACTGGGTACTTTGTGATCGATTTACTGATGCTACCTATGCCTATCAGGGTGCAGGGCGCGAGATGGGCGATGAATTGATAAAAAGCCTTGAGACTATGGTTCAGGGAGCTATGCGCCCTGATCTTACGCTGGTTCTTGATGTGCCGGTTGAGTTGGGTCTCGAGCGAGCAGGAAACCGTAGTGAGCCTGATCGTTTTGAACGTGAAAAAACAGACTTCTTTAATCGCGTGCGTCAGGCTTATTTGTCTATGGCTACAAATAATCCACAACGCTATAAAATCATAGATGCCTCTCAAAGCCTAGAACATGTTCAGTTGCAAATTGAGGCAGCTCTAACGAGTTTTTTGCAAAAAGATCATAACGGGTAATTGTTTTGTGACTGAGGCTAATGCTGCATTAAACCACGTCTTCTTGCCCCTTCCGTGGCATAGTGAGCAATGGCAATCCTTTAACGATCGTATTGCCGATCAACGCTTACCCCATGCCCTAATTGTTAACGGGCTAGAGGGCGTTGGGGCCGAGCATCTAGCCTTCGCTTTAGCCTATAGGATGCTCTGCAATCAAGTTGATGGTGGCATTCCCTGTGGTCAGTGTAGTGGCTGTCTTACGCTTAAGGCAGGATCACATCCTGATTTTTATCATGTGTTACCTCAAGAAAAGAGTAAATTTATTAAGGTAGATCAAATTCGGTCGCTGTGTGAATCAATTGCCAAAACATCTCAGCAGGGGGGATGGAAAGTTGTGATTATTTCTCCGGCAGAGGCAATGAATACAGCAGCAGCAAATGCATTACTTAAAAGTTTAGAAGAGCCTGAGTCAAATACACTTATTTTATTGGTTTCGAGTAGACTTAGCGCAATACCCATGACTATTCGCAGTCGCTGCCAAATTGAGTCTATGGGGATCCCAGAGCCGTCAGTTGCTAAGCAGTGGTTATCACAACAGATAGCGGATAAATCGGTTAATCTGTCTGAGTTGTTAAATATGGCTAATGGCCAGCCTTTACTTGCTTTAGACTATATAAATGGCAGCGGTTTTGAAAGTCGACAGCATGTTGAATCTCTGCTCGATGCAATGCGCAATTCTGCCGAGACGCCTTTTGTAGCGGCTCAGGCCTGTCTTAAATATTCGCCTGAGGATCTTATTGCGTGGATGCTTAGTTATGTGCATCGGTTAATGGTTGGCGAATTACAAAATAACCCAATGCCTGCGTTGTTTGTTTTTTTAGATAAATTAATCAAAGCTCGCGAATGGCTTATGTCAGGTTCGCCATTAAATACTCAGTTACTCTGGGAAGAGTTATTTATAGA
>CALKMW010000064.1 GCA_938092205.1 uncultured Pseudomonadales bacterium | reverse complement strand
TTGGCGGTGTCAGAGATGGCATTCCTCAGGATGGCATGATTGTTCATAATATGTATTGGAATGCTACCGGGCCAAATCCAAACGAGCCATACAGCCCAGCCGCGATTAACCTTAACGGCTCAGCTGAATACCGAATTAATGCTTCTAACGAGGGCGAGACTTTCTCAAATAAATTTCATGTTTTCAGCATGATTTGGGACGAGGATAAGATTCAGTTCCAAGTAGATGGTATTGATACAGTAAGTGTTAACTTAACTGGTTCCCTTGCCGAAACTTATCGCAACCCGTTCTATTTGATTATGAACGTTACAGTTGGTGGTGCATGGCCTGGCGCACCCGATGAGGCTACAAACTTTCCAGATGGCATGCTAGTTGACTATGTTCGTGTCTATCAAAAAGATAATGATAGTGATGGCGTAGCAGATTATGGTGATTATGAAATTTTAATTAATACAGATGCCGATTGGGATTTTGATGGTAATGGTCATGCTGATGCCCTTACTGATGGCTTAATTATGCTGCGATATGCCTTTGGTTTGAGGGGTGATAATCTTATCGATGGCGTAATGGCGCCAGAGTCCAATATGTCAGCTGCCGAAGTTGAATTGGTTATGCAAGATGCCGCTGATATGCTTGATATTGATTTGGATGGCGAGGTCAGTGCACTAACAGATGGCTTATTATTGCTTCGTTACCTTTTTGAAATGGTTGATGAAAATCTTGTTAACGGCGTTGTCGCGCCATCGGCGGCAAGATCGTCGCTTGAGGATATTACTACCCATCTTGATCGCTATATGCCAAGGGTAGGAGCCCCCTAGAAATACCTCTAATGTGTGGGCTCCTGTTAAAAGGGGCTCACATTTAAGTCTAATTTTAACCATAGTTTATTTTAAATAACCGGTTACGCCCAAATTTGTGTGAACTAGTCGACGTTATTAAAATCCTACTGTGCCCAAGATAAACCATAATTAATTAGGATATTAATTTAAATCTTGTTAAGGAGAACAGTATGAAGGTAACAGTCAATCAGCGACGTGTACTTTTAGTGATATTGGCTATGGCACTTATTGTGGCGCTACTAGTGGCAATAATGCAGTCGGCAGAGGTTGAGAAAACCATCGCTAAACCCCCACTTATGGTGATTAGTCACCAAAAAAATAAGCCCTCTGAATTAAAAACAAACCATGAACATTCAGGGTTAGATAAGCCGGTAAAAATCAATTCTGCAACAGCAGCAGAAATTGCCAATAGGCTCGAGGGGATAGGTGAGGCGATAGCACAGCGGATTGTAAGCAAGCGGCAAAAGCAGGGCCCATTTCAAAATTTTGAGCAATTAAAAACCGTTTCTGGCGTTGGGGCAGCAAAGATTGAGGCTAACAAGCAAAGAATTAGTTTTGACTAAATTAAAATTTTAACAACAAATGCCACAGATTAGGTATAATCCCGCGCCATAATTGTCACGCACTTAGTTATGTATCGCTCTAAGCGCAAAAGTTAAGCTGTTGGGCAGATGTTTACGGTTAAATCACCCGCCGGTTGTTTTACACTAATTTGGAGAAAGTCGCACAATGTCCGAACTCACTTGTTTTAAAGCCTACGATATTCGAGGACAACTCGGAACAGAATTGGATGAAGAAGTCGCCTATAGAATTGGCAGGGCATTTGCTGAATTTTTGAAGCCAAAAAATGTTGTTCTAGGTGGTGATGTGCGCTTAACCAGTGAAGAGCTAAAGCAAGCCCTAGCGCGGGGTATCTGTGATACAGGTGCAGATGTGATTGATATTGGTGTCGTGGGCACTGAAGAAGTGTACTTTGCTACCTCTTACTTAGAAACTGATGGTGGCATCGAAGTTACAGCTAGTCACAACCCGCTCGATTACAATGGTATGAAGCCGGTCAGAGAAAATTCTAAACCTATCAGTTCAGATACGGGTCTGTTGCAGATTAAAGCAATGGCAGAAGAAAATAACTTCCCAGCGGTTGATGAAAGTGCCCGTGGTAGCATCAAGCAGGTATCTATTTTAGAGCCCTATCTTGACCACCTGTTGGGTTACATCGATTTGACGGCAATCAAGCCTATGAAGCTGGTAATGAATGCCGGTAATGGTGCAGCTGGTCATGTGGTTGATGCCATTGAGCAGCGCTTTAAGGATGCCGGTATTCCGGTTGAGATTGTTAAAATCTTCAATGAGCAAAACGGTAACTTCCCCAATGGCATCCCCAACCCTATTTTGCATGAAAATCGTGCACCTACCATTGATGCTGTTTTAGAGCATAACGCCGATATGGGTATAGCTTGGGATGGTGATTTTGATCGCTGTTTCTTGGTCGATGAAAAAGGTAACTTCCTTGAAGGTTATTATATTGTTGGTCTATTGGCCGAAGCATTTTTAGCCAAAAATCCTGGCGCAAAAATTGTGCATGACCCGCGATTAACTTGGAACACCATTGATGTAGCCAAACGTGGTGGCGGCGAAGCGATTCAATCTAAAACTGGCCATGCCTTTATCAAGGAGCGCATGCGCTCAGAAGATGCCGTATACGGCGGCGAGATGAGTGCGCACCATTACTTTAGAGATTTCTTTTACTGCGATAGCGGTATGATTCCTTGGTTATTGGTTTTGGAGTTAGTTAGTAAAACCGGCAAGCCATTGTCTGAGTTAGTTAAGCAGATGGTTGAAGCCTACCCATCCCCGGGCGAAATTAATCGCAAAGTATCTGATGCCAAGGCAGTGATTGCAGCGGTGACTGAAAAATATCAAGATCAAGCCTTGGTTATTGATACCACTGACGGGGTGTCTATGGAATTCCCTGAGTGGCGTTTTAATCTGCGTATGAGTAATACAGAGCCAGTGATTAGATTAAATATTGAGTCGCGTGCTGACCACGCTGTGTTACAGCAAAACCAAGATGCACTTTTAGCCTTAATCGAGTCAGTGTAAGCTAGGCTGATAATATATAGTTAGTAAATAACCAAATAAAACCTCAAATAAAGAGTATTTGCTGTGAATGGTTGGTTTTTAGTACAAACAAAGCCGAAACAAGAAGATAGGGCCGTTGAGAATCTCGAGTTACAGGGGGTTAATGCCTTCTGCCCTAAGGTTTTTGTAGAAAAGCTCAGCCGCGGCAAGCGCAAGGTTTCTAAAGAAGTACTGTTCCCTAATTATTTATTTGTTCAGTTTGATCAAGATAATGTGTCTGCTTTATCGGTTAATTACACCCGTGGCGTCAATCGTATTATTTCTTTTGGTAATAAGCCCTCCGCTGTGCCAGATGAATTGATTGCTCAGCTAAAACAGCGCGTTGATCAAAATAATGACAGCATGATTACTGACTTACCTGAAGAGGGTGAGCAGTTACAGGTATTGGATGGTCCATTTCGTGGGCTCAATGCCATATTCTCTCAAATTGATGGTGACTCAAGAGCCATTGTTTTGATTACTATTCTAAGTCAGAAAGTCAAAGCAGTGTTGCCATTGGCTAGTCTAAGCCGCAGTGACAATTCCTCTGTAAGAATGGTTTAAATTTTTTAGGTAAAATTCAGCATACTAGTCTATACATAAATGTAGGGATATCTATACATTTACAGGGACAAGTTATGAAGAATAAAGTCTTCGCCAAGCATGTTTTATTGCTTATTTTTATTCAAGCTTTTAGCGCCTCGGTTTTTGCCGCTCCTCAAGCGGATATAGACTTAAATCAAGCACTGGAGGAAGCAAAAGATTTTTGCCAAAAGAAAGTTGACCCAATGATTGCTTCGATGGCCAAGCAAGCTGGCTATGATGTAGAAAAATTGTGTCAAAGTCTTAATCAACTGAGCTTATCGGCTGAACAATCGCTTGAGCAAGCTGAGGTTCCTAAACGTTCGGACGAGCCAAAAGAAAATCAGCAACAGCAAGGCGATCATCAACTAAGCCTTGAGCCCTCAACTATCCAAGCTGGTGAGCAAAGCAATTTACCTAAAAATACGCCATTAAAGCTGTTTGGTTATGATTTATTCGCTGGCGAGCCAGATACTTTCGAGCCCATTGCCAATGCTCCAGTGGAATTGGATTATTTGCTTGGTCCTGGGGATGAACTCAATATTCAATTTTATGGCAAGGTTAATGATTACTTTGAGCAAACCATTCTACGAGACGGAACCATTAATTTCCCCAAGATAGGTCCGGTGGGTGTGGCAGGTATGAGCTATGCCGAGGCAAAACAGTTAATTAATCGCAAAGTGGCCGAGGAATATATTGGGGTAAAAGTTAGCGTTAGTCTGGGTTCTCTTCGTTCCATGCAGATTTTTGTGTTTGGTGAGGCCTATAAACCAGGTCGCTATACTGTTCCTTCATTATCAACCATTACCAATGCGCTATATCTAAGTGGTGGTGTTTCCGAAATAGCCTCATTAAGAAATATTCAAATCAAGCGTAATGGCAAAATACAGGCACGTTTGGATTTGTATGATCTGCTTCTCAGTGGTGATCGCTCTAAAGATATTCGACTTCAGTCTGGCGATACTATTTTTATTCCGGCTGTAGGGCAAACCGCCGGTATAGAAGGGCAGGTAAGAAGGCCGGCAATATATGAGCTTATGCAAAAGCCGACAGTAGGGGTGTTAATTGACTTAGCCGGGGGTCTTTTGCCCAAAGCCTATCAGCCCAAGGCTAGAATAAAGCGAGTGGATAGCACGGGGTTTATGACGGTTGTAGATGTTGACCTTAAAACAGACAAGGGGCTTAACACTAGAATTAAAAATGGCGATCTGTTGGTGATAGAAAAAGTAGCAGAAGAATCCAATAATACCGTCAAAATATCTGGCAATATTCACCACCCTGGGGAGTTTTTATGGCGTGAAGATCTGATGGTGGCTGACTTAATACCTGATGCCGATGGCTTTAAACCCAATACAGATTTACATTTTGCGCTCTTGCGTCGTGAACTTATTCCCTCAGGGGAAATAACCACATTATTTGTTAATTTGGCAGATATTCTTGCGGATACGCAAAGCACCTTAAATTATTTTTTACAGCCAAAAGATGAATTAATGGTATTTGCAAATCAACAAGATCGGGCTTGGGAGCTAAGTCAATTGGTTATGCAGTTAAAGCAGCAGTCAAGAATGGGTGAGGTTGCTAAGGTTGTGACTATTTCCGGTGCAGTACAGTCGCCGGGGGAATACCCATTAACGGCAAATATGACACTTACTCAATTAATACTCGCCGCCGGCGGTCTTCAGGAGCAGGCTTACCAACAGTCGATTGAGCTTGCTCGTTCAGACTTTTCTGATGGGGAGAGAGTAATCTCGTCTCATCAAAGTATTAATTTGGCCGCTATATTGTCGGGCAATCAGCCTGATATTAGTCTCGGCTCCTATGATCAAATTAATATTCGCAATCTACCGGACTATATGCAAGAAATGACAATTACTCTTGCCGGAGAGGTTTTACTGCCGGGAAAATACAGTTTTTCTCAGGGTGAAACACTATCAGATGTTGTTGCACGTGCTGGGGGCTTGACCCAATCTGCCTATGTTAATGCAGCGATATTCACTCGTGAAACACTGCGTGAGCGAGAAATTCAAAAAATACAGCTACTTCGCGAACAGGTGGAGGCTGATATAGCATCAGTTAATCTTCAGGGTGAGGACGGTGTAAGTAAAGACAGTGAGCAAAAAATTCTAAAACAGTTGGATACCGAAAAAGCGCTGGGTAGATTGGTGATTGATTTAGAGGGTATTTTAAACAAAACCACGCCGGATATTGCTTTAAAGAATGGTGATCATTTAATGATTCCCGATTATCGCCAAGAGGTATCAGTGATGGGCGAAGTGCCATGGCCATCGGCGCATCAGCATAATGAGCAATTAGGTATTTCGGATTATATTGATTTAGCGGGTGGCGCTAAGGCCAGTGCCGATAAGTCTAGAATTTATGTGGTCAAGGTTGATGGCTCAGTGCGAATACCCAAAGGTTCAGCATGGAAAGGCTCAGGGAAGTTTATAATAGAGCCGGGTGACACAGTGGTGGTGCCAATGGATATGGATAAAAAATCGTCCCTAACGCTTTGGAGCGAAGTTACAAGAATTATTTACCAGCTATCATTGGGCGCTACCGCATTAAAAAGTTTGTAAGTAACAATTCCTATTTTTTACCAATTATTAATAGGCAGACCCTGTCGCCGGTCTGACTATCGATTTCTATATAAAAGCCGAGTTTTTGTTGCCTATACAACCATAGGCAATTATGATGTTTAGATATATTTCGTTTTTTTAGGGTGGTCTATTGGCTATTCCCTTAAAGCTATGTATAGTTAAAACTATTCATATTTGAAATTTTAATATTACAAAAATCTGTCATATAACATATGTATCTTGGCCAAGACCAAATACAAGGGAGCAATAAAGTCATGAAATCTATACTAGTGAAGCCTTTTTCAAAGCTTACTAACCTAATTCTATTGTCGGGCGCTATATTTGTTTTGGCTGCCTGTTCTGATTCAACCTACAATGTCCCTGGTGACGATGATGATGATGATCCAGTGGTTATTATTGTTACACCGCCAGAAGCACCAGAGGCGCTTAGTGTTGTAATTAGTGGTGTGGTTGTCGATAAAGTTACTGGCAATGTTATTAACAATGCTCGAGTTGACTTTTTTGAGGGCTTGGAAAAAGCAACGAATATCGTTTTACCCAATGGTACAGACACAGATGGTGAGGATCTTGCTAATGGATCTTTCCAGGTAAGCGCCGGAGATATTGATCAGTTTAGAGCTGTGGCTTCTGCAGCAGGTTACCTCGATAAGACTGCGATTGTTGATATTGATACTGAGGCACAAATTGTCTACGTGGTACTTGAGCTTCTAGCAGAAGAAGTTGAAGGTGTTGCCGCAGCTGAGGAAGTGTTTGCTGACGAGATAGGTGATGATTTTGCGGTTAAAGCAGAGGGTATTACTTTAACGTCAGATGATTCTGCTGGTGATAAGACCACTGAAGGGCAGGCTGAGGTTGCTATTACTGGGGGTATCCAATTTCTGGATGAAAATGATCAGGTAATTGAAGTAGCTGCAGTTAACCTTGAAGTCAGTTACATTGAAACTCAAGAAGCAACTGATGAAGATGAGGAAGTATTGTCGATTGCCGATGTAATTCCCGAAGGCCTTAACTCTGACGATACTATTGACGAAGTGCTTGTTCCTGTTGGTGTAACTGAAGTCAATATGACCGATGAAAATGGTACGCCAATTAAGAACTTTAGTGGCGATATCACTATTACACTTTATTTGCCTGCTACGACTATCGACCCTGCTACAGGCAACTCTATTACCCAAGCCTCTAGCTTTAGAGTGCGCACCTATGATACTGAAACCCAAGTTTGGACAACAGAACCTGAAGATGCCGTTACTGTTCTGGCGCAACAGGGAGATCTGTTTCCGGTTGAGGTTACTGTTGATCACCTGACTATTTTCGCGCTTACGGCTGAGGTTACTGCCTGTGCCAATGATGCTACATTGAACTTTACCGGTTCTGCAGTGCCAGCAACTGGTTTAGAGTTAGTGGTTGAAGCGGGTGATTTAAGAGAAACATATGCTATCTCTGAGAGTAGTTTTGTGATTTCAAAAGATGACATTCTAAAGGATGAAGATGGCTATAAGGTCTATGTTACTGATTCCTCAGGTGTGTCATGGCTAGCGGAAGAAGAGGAAGCTGATCCGGTTGAGCCACAGGTGCCAGCAACAGTTATTACTGTTCCTACACAGCTAGATGATACTCAGCATGTGTATGTTTCAGAAAGTACTCTGTCTGAAGATGGTACTCAGGTTACTTTAAAAGTATCCTATATGGCGGATGAAGCTAACCTAAGTGGCGTTGGTATCACGGTCAATTATGATAGTAGTGTTCTAACACTAAATGAGATTTCAGACGTGTTTGCAGGGGCTATTGCATCTGGTTCGCAATCAGCTGATTCAGCTGATTCAGATAATAGTGCTACTACTGACCAAAGATTAAGTTTTGGTTGGGCCTCGCTGTTTGGTCAGTTCCCTGGTTCAAACAGTGTTGATCTGGCGACTATCACCTTTGATATCGCAGCTGATGCTGTGGGCTCCACCGATGTGAATATTGCTGCAAGCAGTAGTGCTGCTGGTTATACTTTTGACGGTCAATCTCAGAGTGTGGGTGTGGCTGCTGAAGCAGCAGAGCCAGTATCTGATGGCTATACGCTATGTGCTGCTGAGGCTACAACAATCAATCTTGAAGCCCCTGCGCAACCTGTGACCTATGAAAAGATCCTTGATTTGGCTTTACAGTGTACCAATGATTCCTTGGTAACTACCGATCTTGCAAATGCGGTTGTTAGCTACAGTTCAGATACCAACCCTATCCCTGTTATTGCAACTGAAGCAAGTGCCGGTAGCTATCAGCTAACTGGATTGACAGAAGGCAGCGTTTATACAGTAACGGTCAATACAAGAACTGATGCTGGTGTTGTGGTATATGATCAAAGTAACAATGGTATTCAGACTGATGGCACAAATGAAACGCGAAATATTGGTGTTTTATGTTCTTCAGCTACTGGTACAGGTACCGGTTCTAGCTAATATTGTTGTATCACTGATGTTTGTTCTAAAAAAAGGGGTAGCGACGCTACCCCTTTTTTTGGTTATTTTTTAAGATTAATTCCTAATATAAATTTG
>CALKMW010000063.1 GCA_938092205.1 uncultured Pseudomonadales bacterium | reverse complement strand
GCTAATGGTGTAGATTTGGCTGAATGCGGGATGGAAGCATATCCTGAATTCACAAGCTCAAAAAGCTAAGTTTCTGCTCTGCAAGCTTACCGGGGCCCTGTGCCCCGGTTTTTTTTGCCTGAAAAAAAGTGCATGATAGCTATAAGCAGAAAGGCAGTTAAAAGTTAATATTAATTGCAAAGATGCAATATAATGAAATAACAGGTATCTTTACCTACTACTAATTAAATTTTTTGTATTAAGAGGAGTACATTATGTTTTTGGTGTCAGCCACAATAAAGCCATTTAAATTGGATGATGTTCGCGAAGCTTTGTCTGATGTTGGTGTTCAAGGAATAACCGTAACAGAAGTTAAGGGATTTGGACGCCAGAAGGGTCATACTGAATTATATCGTGGAGCAGAATATGTTGTTGATTTCTTGCCCAAGGTTAAATTAGAAGTTGTAGTTGCAGATGATATTCTTGATGCAGTTATTGAAGCAGTCGAGAAAGCGGCTAAAACTGGTAAAATTGGCGATGGCAAAGTATTTGTATACAAAGTTGAGCAAGCATTGCGTATCCGTACCGGTGAGACTGGCGAAGAAGCATTATAGTTTCCAGTTTTATCGTCTAAACTAGTAGCATATGGGCAGCCCTTCACTGGGGCTGCCTGCCTTATAAGAGTTCCCCTAGGAGTTTGTTTTGCATATAGTCCGCAAGTCGCGATTTATTGCCACTGTGTTTATCCTGTGTTGTTTGTTCGCAGTAGTAAAACTTGTTGTCATTGACAGGGCTGATGAATCATCTCAGCCGCACGCCAGTTTTGTTAGTGAAGAAATAACTACCGCTATGGGTGATACTGTAGAAGATTCGCAGTCAGATATTTCTCAAGAAGTGCAGCAACCACCAAAGGATATTGAGGCGTCAGTATTATCTTTTCTCAAGGCAGCTAGGCCCGATATTCAATTCACATTTCTTGGTGAATCACCTATACCTGGAGTCTACGAGGTGCAGGTAGCAAGTGGCCCTCTATTGTTTGTCCATGAGCAAGGTGAGTATCTATTTCAGGGCGGACTACTTCAGGTTAGAGAGGGTGCTATCGTTGATACCATGGAAGCAAGAAAGGCTATCAAGCGGAGTGATGTTTTTGCTGCGCGATCTACTGAAGATATGATTATCTTTAAGCCTGAAGGCGAGTCTAAAGCTATTATGAATGTGTTTACTGATGTTGACTGTGGTTACTGCCGCAAGTTCCACCAGGAAGTCCCTCAGCTCAATGCCATGGGTATCGAAGTCAGATATCTGGCGTTTCCAAGAGCGGGAATACCTTCAGGTTCATACAATAAAATCGCTAAGGCTTGGTGTGCGGACGATAAGCAAGATACCTTGACCAAGGTAAAAAATGGTCAAAATGTTGACGTTGAGGTCTGTGATAATAACCCAGTTGCTGAACATTACGCCTTCGGTAATAGCATTGGTGTTACAGGTACTCCGGCAATTATTTTGATGGATGGCACACTTATTCCTGGCTATCAACCTGCCGCGAATTTCGCAAAACTTTTGGGTATTTCGTCTAATTAAAACAATCGCTGATAACTGCAGATTAGCCAATTGCCGTAAAAACATAAAAATAACCCCGAAAAAGCCTCTTTTAGTATAGAATTGCGCCATTGACAGGGCTCAATTAGGTGTTTAATGTTGCCGCCATTTTTTAGCGAAACAATACCTAAGATACTATTAATTTTTGGAGAGTGAACGTGCGATCTGTACAAGTCGGCATCTGCGGTCTCGGAACAGTGGGTTCCGGCGTATTTAATGTAATATCACGTAATTCAAGCAATATTAATCAGCGTGCTAATTGCGCTATTAACATTGCGCAAATTGGTGCCCGTAGAGATAACCCGAATTGTGATACCGGTTCTACCAATGTTGTGCGAGATATCTTTGAGGTTGCACAAAACCCTGATATCGACATAGTTGTTGAGTTGATTGGCGGCACAACGGTTGCCTATGATCTGGTAATGACTGCGCTTAAAAATAATAAGCATGTGGTTACGGCCAATAAAGCATTGATTGCAGAACACGGTATGGAAATCTTTTCCGTTGCCGCATCTAAAGGGCTTGTTGTTGCCTATGAGGCCGCTGTTGCCGGTGGAATTCCTATTATTAAAGGGCTTCGCGAGGGTCTCTCTGCTAATCAGGTCAATTGGGTTGCTGGTATTATTAATGGCACCACTAACTTTATTCTTACTGAGATGGATACCAAGGGTCGTGATTTTAATGATGTTTTGGTTGAGGCGCAGGAAAAGGGTTACGCTGAAGCAGATCCAACTTTTGATGTAGAGGGTATTGATGCAGCTCACAAGCTGGTTATTTTGGCCTCTATTGCTTTCGAAATGCCACTTACTTTAGAGGGGCTATATACCGATGGTATTACTCAATTAGAGCCGCAAGACGTCGCCTATGCCAAAGAGCTAGGCTATGCTATCAAGCACCTTGGTATTGCCCGACAAACTAAGCAGGGCGTTGAGCTTCGTGTACATCCAACACTGGTGCCGCAAGCTAGTATGATTGCCGGCGTTAATGACGTGGCTAATGCGGTTATGGTCAATGCTGATGCTGTGGGTACTACCCTATTTTGTGGTCCAGGTGCTGGTGCAGAGCCAACCGCGTCTTCAGTGATTGCTGATATTGTGGATGTGGCTCGAACCATCGATGCACCCGCAGAGGCAAAGGTTAACGCCTTGGGTTGTCCTATTTCAGCGCTTGAACAGCGAAATATTGTGGCGATTGAAGAAATAGAAACTAGCTTCTATATGCGTTTTTCTGCTTTGGATAAGCCGGGTGTTTTGTCAGAAATCACTTCAATTATGGGTGATACTGGTATTAGTATCGAGGCAATAGTGCAGAAAGAGCAGCCGGCTGGTGAAGATTACGTCAATGTGATAATTGTCACCAACGTAACCCAAGAAAAATTATTAAGCACTGCAGTTGAGCGTATAGAGAATCTTGAAACTGTGCGAGATTCTATTAAATTTATCCGCGTAGAGCATTTGGATCAGTAAATGAAATATATCAGTACTAGAGGTGGCGTTGAGCCTAAAAGTTTTGAAGATGTCGTGTTAACAGGACTTGCTGAAGATGGCGGTTTATTTGTGCCAGAGCAATTACCTAAATTTAGCACTGAAGAAATAGCCTCATGGGCCGAACTTTCTTATGAGGAGCTAGCCCTTAAGATTATTACACCATTTGTAGGTGGCTCAATACCTGAGCAGGATTTACGTGAGCTGATCGAAAAATCCTATGCAGGTTTTCGTCATGAAGCCATAGCGCCGCTAGTTCAAGCGGGTCACAATCAATGGATTTTAGAGTTATTTCAAGGTCCAACTCTGGCATTTAAAGACTTTGCATTGCAGTTTTTGGGCAACCTCCTTGACTATATTCTGACCAAGCGCGATCAAAAAGTGGTGATTATGGGTGCTACATCTGGCGATACCGGCTCTGCTGCTATCGAAGGTTGTCGACACTGTAAGAATCTAGATATTTTTATTCTCCATCCTTATCAGCGAGTATCTGAAGTGCAGCGACGTCAAATGACTACTGTTCTGTCTGATAATATTCATAATTTGGCTCTGCATGGTAACTTTGATGACTGCCAAAATATGGTTAAAGCGAGTTTTGCTGATCAGTCTTTCTTGCCTGAAGGGCGCCAGTTAGCTGCAGTTAACTCAATAAACTGGGCGCGAATTATGGCTCAGATTGTGTACTATTTTTGGGCGTCTCTAGCCTTAGGTGGGCCGCATAAAAAGGTATCGTTCTCGGTGCCAACTGGTAATTTTGGCGATATTTTTGCCGGCTACCTAGCCCATCAGATGGGTCTACCTATTGAGCAGTTAGTGATCGCGACCAATCAAAATGACATACTGCATCGTTGTATTAGTGAGAATGATCACAGTACACAGCCGCTTGAACAAAGTTTGGCGCCCAGTATGGATATTATGATTTCCAGTAACTTTGAGCGCCTGTTGTTTGATCTTTATGATCGTGATGGCCAGCAAATTGCGAATCTAATGGCTGACGCTAAAAAGGGTCATATGGCGTTGAGTGATGAAGCCTTAAGTAAAGCAAGAACGCTGTTCTCAAGTTATCGCTGTGATGATAAAGGTATGGTTGAAGTTATCCGCTCAACCTATGAGGAAAGTGGCTATCTACTAGATCCGCATACAGCGATTGGCCTAGCGGCTGCGCGTGAATGCAGTAATAATAAATCGACGCCAATGATTACCTTGGCAACCGCACATCCGGCTAAGTTTCCCGATGCAGTTAAGCAGGCTGGTTATCCTGAGGATCCTGCATTGCCGCCGCATATGGCTGATTTGTTTGATCGTGAGGAGCAATATACCGTGCTTGATAATGATAAGGCGGCAGTGCAGGCCTTTATAGGCGGCAATATTACTTCTTAAGCTAGGCGCCCTAGGGTATAAATTTTAGGCACAAAAAAACCGGCAATAGCCGGTTTTTTTAATTCATCGAATAAATTACTTCGCAGCTAACGCTTTAACTCTAGTGTTAAGGCGGCTTTTATGGCGCGCAGCTTTATTCTTATGGATAATTCCTTTGTCAGCCATACGATCGATGACTGGAACCGACGTAGTATAGGCTTCTTGGGCTGCAGTAGCATCGCCACTTTCGAGGGCTGCTTCAACCTTCTTAATGTAGGTGCGAACCATTGATCGAAGGCCAGCATTATGCTGACGTCTTTTTTCGTTTTGACGTGCGCGTTTTTTTGCTTGTGCTGAATTAGCCACTTGAACTATCTCCTCAATAAGGGAACTCTGTAAAGGCGCGGAAATATACATTGTTATTTCACGATATTCAACCTTAATATTACGCTTTTCAAAGACTTTTTGCTGGTTTGGTTAGAATTATTTTTAAACCAATCATTTCCAACTGATAGATTAGCTTGGACTGGGTTGTTACTATCGTTAAACTAGCACGCAAAATTCACAAAGCGGAAGCAATAGTGACTGAGGAAAAAGCACAGCAGAAAAAAGATCATGGACTACTTCGCTCAAGCGGTGTGGTCAGCTTCTTTACCATGCTCTCTCGTTTCTTAGGACTTGCTCGCGATGTCGTATTTGCTCGCGTAATTGGCGCTGAGGCATTGGCTGATGTGTTCTTTGTAGCCTTTAAAATCCCCAACTTCTTCCGTCGTCTATTTGCTGAAGGCGCCTTTGCCCAGGCTTTTGTTCCCATATTGGGTGAATATAGAGAAAAGGGTAGTGTCGCTGCGGTAAGAGAGCTTGTGAGTCGAGTTGCCGGTAATCTTGGTCTAACCTTAATACTTATTACGCTATTTATTGTTATAGCCTCGCCCTTGATGGCAGCTATTTTTGCACCTAGCTGGTATATGGACAATCCGAGCAAGTTTGCCGCTACCGCCGAGATGTTGCGAATTACCTTTCCCTATTTACTATTTATCTCATTGACTGGTGTCGCCGGTGCAGTTCTTAACAGCTATGACCGCTTTGCAGTGCCGGCATTCACCCCGCTATTGCTAAATGTTACCCTGATCGCCGCCGCCATAATTGGCGCGCCATTATTCGAGCAGCCAGCCTACGCGCTTGCATGGGGTGTTTTGCTGGCTGGCATAATACAGTTTATTTTTCAGTTACCCTTTTTACGCAGAATTCATATGTTGCCTATGCCTAGAGTTGATTGGCAGCATTCGGGGGTTAAAAAAGTATTGGCACTTATGGCGCCGGCGATATTTGGTGTATCTGTTAGTCAGATCAATCTTTTGCTAGATACTGTGCTTGCGACTTTTTTACCCACGGGAAGTGTGTCTTGGTTGTATTATTCAGATCGATTATCTGAGTTGCCGCTAGGTGTTTTTGGTATCGCTATTGCCACAGTTATTTTGCCTAACCTATCCCGTCACCATATTGCTCAATCTAATCAAGCGTTTTCACAAACGCTTGATTGGGCTTTGAAAATGATTTTGGTTATTGCGTTGCCAGCCGCAGCTGCACTAATGTTGTTAGCTGAACCAATTTTGGTGACCCTGTTTTACTATGGTGAGGTGATGACACTGCGCGATATGGCTATGGCATCACTCAGTCTTAAAGCCTATGCAGCCGGTCTTGTCGCCTTTATGTTGATTAAAGTCCTAGCTCCGGGGTTTTTTGCCCGTCAGGATATGCGCACCCCAGTACGAATTGGGGTTATCGCTATGGGATTAAATATGCTGTTTAATCTGATGTTAGTTATCCCTTTGCATAAATATTGGCAGATTGGCCATCTAGGGTTGGCGGCTGCGACCTCACTATCTGCATTTATTAATGCCATACTGCTGTTTTTAAATTTGCGTAAAAAAGCTATTTATCAGCCCTCTGTAGGGTGGTTACGGTTTTTTGCTGGCCTAATTGCCTCGGTTGCAATCATGTTGTTAGTGCTTGCTCAGTTACTTGGGCTATGGGGAGGGGTTGAAGTCTTTTATTATCAGGATTGGTTGCAGCGAATATTATCCATTGCGCTGCTATGTGGCGCTGGATTTATGGCGTTTACGCTCAGCTTATTTGTTTTTGGGTTCAGGTTATCTGATATGCGCGGCCCCCAAAAAGCGACCACTGATTCAAATAAATAATTTTTCCTATTTTTATCTTCGTTCAATGAACTTTTGTCATCTCATTTCTCGGGTATGCCTTACCTTTCTGGCGATTGCTAGGTATACTCGTCGCCTTTACTAAAGAGTGCTTAACTAGGTGTTTAAAAAGCCCAAAATGCGCCTGATTCGCGATATAGATAGATCGCGACTTTACAACCAACAAT
>CALKMW010000062.1 GCA_938092205.1 uncultured Pseudomonadales bacterium | reverse complement strand
CTAGGTCATCATCGTGATGATATTGTTGAAACCTTGTTTTTAAATATGTTTTATCAAGGCAAGCTTAAAGCAATGCCACCCAAATTATTGGCTGATGATAAGAAAAATATGGTTATTCGGCCCTTAGCCTATTGTCGCGAGCGTGATTTGCAGGCATTGGCTGAATTGCGCGAATTCCCCATTATCCCCTGTAATCTATGTGGCTCCCAAGATGGTCTTCAGCGCCAGGTTGTTAAGGAAATGCTCAACAACTGGGAACGACAGTATCCTGGGCGAATTGATACTATTTTTAATGCCGTCAAAAATGTTTCGCCATCGCAACTGGCAGACGCAAATCTGTTTGATTTTATCAACCTCGAACTAAGTAGAGAACCTGAGCAAAGTGACGAGCTAAAAATACCAGCCATATCGCTATAGGTTGATTTAATTTAATCACTTAGTTGTCAATTGCAAAACTTATATCTATTTGATTGTCTATACTTTTAGTAAGCCCAACTTTTCTAGGTGCCTACATGAAGTTTGTTCCCATAACCGTAATTTCCTCAAAAAAAGCACCTGTTTTTCTTTGCTGTCTATTATATCTAAACCCATTAATAGCAACTGGTTTTGAGTTAGGCTACGGCTTTGGATCTATGGGGTTAAAGTATGAGGCAGGCCACAAATTAAGCGAACGCTCCAATCTAAGATTGGGCTCAAGTGAATTTGAATATATTGCAAGCAATGGCGGTAATGCAGCTGACATATTATCAATAAGTGAAATGCTACTTGGCCAGGATGCAACGGTTGCTATTAAACAGTTATCGCTGCTGGTGGATTACCATCCGTGGCGAGGCGATTTTCGTTTTACAGGTGGCATCATCAAGAATAAGCTAATTCTAGAGCTTGTAAATTATGGTGATGGTGAGTTTATTATCAATAATTCTAGATTTTCAGACCAGATAGTTGATTCAACAGAATTAACCATGCAGCTTAGCAATGGTGTCTCCCCATATTTTGGTGTTGGCTGGTCAACCGGTTTTGAGCAAAATAGCGGTCTTTCATTTAGTGGTGATCTTGGTTTTTACTATGCAGTAGATTTTGCTCTCAATTTTTCTGCAGTCTGCAAGGCGGAGGCCGCTGCAATTGACTGCAGTAAACTCAGGGCTGAAACATCAAGGCAGCAGCGAAAATTGAGAGAAGATTTAGAGCTGCTAATATTGCCAACCTTTGGGGTTGCATTGTCCTACAAATTTTAAAGTAAAAATTGCTGCCTGTTTTTCTACATTTTTTCCATAACTTCAATGCCCAAAAGATCTAAACCTTTTTGAAGTGCAGAAGCACTCTGAGCACACAATTGAAGTCTACTTTTCGCGGTCTCAGGGTTTACACCTGTCTTTAAAATAGGGCAGTGCTCATAGAAGCTCATAAATAAACTTGATAGCTCATAGAGGTAATTACATAGGCTATGTGGGTAGCAGTCTTCGGCAACCTGATGAATAACATCGTTAAATTGCAGTAGTTTTAGCGCTAGCTGTTTTTCTTGAGGTGCATCAATGATGATATCGGCAGAGAAATCTTCTAGCGCAATGCCTGCCTTGCGGAAAATACTATAGATTCTGGTGTAGGCATATTGTAAATAGGGCGCTGTATTGCCCTCAAATGACAGCATAGAATCCCAGTCGAAGATATAATCATTAGTGCGTGTTTTACTTAGGTCAGCATACTTTACTGCGCCTATACCGACTTTTTGTGCAATTTCTGTTATTTCTTCTTCGCTAAGGTCGGTATTTTTTTGTCTAACCAGTGTTTCAGCGCGTTCTATAGCTTCAACAAGAAGATCGGCTAGCTTAACAGTGCCGCCAGTTCTTGTTTTAAACGGCTTGCCGTCACTACCCATCATAGTGCCAAAGGCATGATGTTCTAGACTTAGGGTATCTGCAACATAATTGGCTTTTCTACTTGTTGTAAAAACCTGTTTCATGTGAAGTGATTGGCGCGCATCAATAAAATACAATACTCGATCAGCATTGAGTTTTTCGGCGCGATATTTTAGTGCAGCTAAATCGGTTGTTGCATAGAGAAAGCCACCGCCGGATTTTTGCACAATCATTGGTGAGGGGTCACCGTTTTTATCGGCTAGCTCGTCTAGGAAAACAACCTTTGCGCCATCAGATTCAGCAGCAAGATGTTTGTTTTCAAGATCTTTTACAATCCACTCCAAGTCACTATTGTAAGTGCTTTCTGGTTTGATGTGATCAGTGGTTAAACCAACATTTAACTGCTTATATATTTCTGAATTATGGGCAATGGAAACGTCGATAAATTGCTTCCAAAGCTTAAGGCAGTTGGCATCTCCAGATTGAAGTTTGACGACATAGGCTCGTGCAGTGTCGGCAAACTCAGGGTCGGCGTCGAAGTGTTTTTTAGATTGTTGGTAAAATACTTCTAAATCACTAAGGGCAAGTTCAGCTTGGTCACCTTTGCTGAGCTGAAGTTCAAGTTCAGCAATTAACATACCAAATTGCGTGCCCCAATCGCCCATATGGTTTTGACGAATGACGTTTTTCCCTAAATATTCAAGAACTCTGGCTAATGCATCACCTATGATGGTAGAGCGTAAATGGCCAACATGCATTTCTTTGGCTAGGTTGGGGCCCGAGTAATCGATAACAATATTTTCTGTATTTACACTGGGCTTATCTAAGCCGTTTTTTAGACAGTCGGCTATGTAGTCATTTTTAAGGGTGATATTGATAAACCCAGGTCCGGCAATGTCAGTTTTTTCTGCTATCTCGGCTAGATCCACTTGATCTAATATTTTTTGTGCTAATTCCCTTGGATTGGTCTTGAGGTGTTTTGCTGCACCCATGGCGCCATTTGCTTGGTAGTCGCCAAATTGTGGCTTGCTACTCGAATTGAGCAGGGGCGTGCACTCGCTAGGTATATTTAGTGCTTTCATTGCAGTTTTGAAGCGAGTATTTAGGGTGTTTTTTATGCTCATAGATTCCAATCGGTCTTTACGATTTAGTTTTGTAGTTGTGAATTGTAGTTTTTGAGCTGAATAAAGCAAAGGCAAACTTGCAAAAAATGGCCACATTGCTATTATTTCCGCCTTAAAGCCAATCCTTTTCTTAGTTTTGGCAGTATTTTGATTAAATTACACGGACTATTGATGGACGCATTACTTATTTCTCAGGGTTTAGACCTTATGCTTTATGGCATGGGAACAGTTTTCACCTTCCTAACCTTATTGGTTGGCCTAACGGGTTTGATGTCTCGCGCAGTTATGCGTTTTTCTCCTGAAGAAGCTGTTGAGACTGAAGTAACAACACATCAGATACATTCTACTATTGTAGATAAAAAAATAGTTAAGGTAATTCAAGCTGCAATTGATCAGCATCGTGGGAGCTAGCAACTAGTTTAATGGTTGTTAACAGCTCTAAATTTAGGATTTAAAAGGTAAAAGGACATATTTATGCCCTCTGCAAACTCTGCGCTAGGAATAACCGAAGTAGTACTTCGTGACGCTCATCAATCACTATTTGCAACGCGTATGCGTATCGACGATATGCTGCCTATAGCTGCAAAGCTTGATCAAATTGGTTATTGGTCCATGGAGTCATGGGGTGGCGCTACATTTGATTCCTGTATCCGTTTCTTGGGAGAAGACCCTTGGGATCGTATTCGCGAAATTAAGAAAGCCATGCCTAATACGCCACAGCAAATGCTTTTCCGTGGTCAAAACATCCTAGGCTACAGGCATTATGCGGATGACGTCGTTGAGAAGTTTGTCGAACGTGCGGCAATTAATGGTATTGACGTGTTCCGTGTTTTTGACGCCATGAATGATATGCGCAACCTTGAGACGGCGCTGCGCGCTGTTAAGCAGGTCGGCAAGCATGCTCAGGGTACTATTTCTTATACCGTCAGTCCGGTACATACTATTGATCTATGGGTTGATCTTGCTCGACAGCTTGAAGATGCTGGAGCTGATTCTATCTGTATTAAGGATATGGCAGGGTTGTTAAATCCGTACGTTGGCTATGAATTAGTTACTAAGCTTAAAAAAGCCGTGGCTATTCCTCTTCAGCTTCACTGTCATGCCACAACCGGTCTTTCAACTACCACCATTACTAAATGTGTTGAAGCAGGCATAGATAATGTCGATACGGCTATATCTTCTATGTCTATGACCTATGGTCACTCGGCAACGGAATCAGTGGTATCGATCTTTAAGGACTCTGAGCGCAACACGGGGTTAGATATTGGTAAGCTAGAAGAAATCGCTGCTTACTTTAGAGAGGTTCGTAAAAAATATTCAGAATTTGAAGGTTCATTACGCGGTGTTGATTCACGTATTTTGGTTGCTCAGGTTCCAGGTGGTATGTTGACCAATATGGAATCACAGCTCCGTCAGCAGGGTGCTGAAGATAGATTAGACGACGTTTTGTCTGAAATCCCGCGTGTGAGAGAAGACTTAGGCTTTATCCCACTGGTTACCCCAACATCGCAAATTGTTGGTACGCAGGCAGTGTTAAATGTAATGACCGGTGAGCGTTATAAGTCTATATCCAAAGAAACTCAGGGAATTCTTAAGGGTGAGTACGGTGCTACACCAGCTCCAGTGAATAAAGACTTGCAGGAAGAGGTGTTGGGTGAAAATGAAGAGCCAATCACCTGTCGTCCAGCTGACAATATTGAGCCAGAGCTTGAAGCTTTAACTCTAGAACTTGAAGGGCTTTCGTCAGAACATGGCTTTAATTTGACCTCAAGCGAGGGGCAGATTGATGATGTACTAACCTATGCATTGTTTCCTCAGGTTGGCTTGAAGTTTTTGCAAAACCGCAACAATCCAGACGCATTTGAGCCTGTTCCTACCGGTAAGGCAGCAGTGCCAACTAATGATGCTGGCGAAGAAATTTATACGGTTGAAGTTGAGGGATCATCTTACACTGTGACTGTTAGCGAAGGTGGCGATGTAAGTGGCATTGTACCAGTTGGCTCTCAGACTGAATCGGCGAATACTAGTGCGCCAGCAACGGGTGGTGAGCCGGTTGCCGCTCCTCTAGCAGGTAATGTGGTTAAAGTTTTAGTTAAACCCGGACAAAGAGTATCTGAAGGTGAAAGTATTCTTGTTCTTGAGGCAATGAAAATGGAAACCTCGGTCAGTGCTCCATCTGATGGTACCATTGTTGAGGTCATTGTTAAGGCAGGGGATAGTTGTTCTGTCGGTGATGTTCTAGTGACATTGGCGTAGGAACCTAAACCATGGAAAATTTACTTAGTTTGTGGGCAAGTTCAGGTTTAGCGCAAATAGCAGGCGGTCAGGCTGTCATGATGATTGTTGGCTTTGTGCTGTTATACCTAGCTATTAGTCGAGGTTTTGAGCCGTTGCTATTAGTACCCATTGGTTTTGGTACTGTGTTAGCTAATATGCCGGGCACTGATTTTTTGGAAGTCGGTGGTCTGCTTTACATGATTTATCATGCGGGTATTGAGACTGGCTTATTCCCGCTGCTTATTTTTATGGGCGTCGGTGCAATGACCGATTTTGGCCCATTGTTGGCAAATCCAAAGACTCTATTATTGGGTGCTGCGGCTCAGGTGGGTATTTTTACTACCGTATTGGGCGCAGTTGCCATGAGTCACTTTGGCATCCTAGACTTTAGTATTGGCGATGCTGCTGCTATTGGTATTATTGGTGGCGCAGATGGTCCAACGGCTATCTTTGTAACTAGCAAACTAGCGCCTGAGTTGTTGGGCCCAATTGCTGTGGCCGCCTATTCATATATGGCATTGGTGCCAATTATTCAGCCGCCAATTATGAAGGCACTTACTACTGAATCTGAGCGCAAAATCGCTATGGTTCAGTTAAGACCTGTTTCAAAGGCTGAGCGAATTGTATTTCCCTTAACTCTTCTTGTGTTGGTGGCTATGCTATTGCCTGCTGCTGCTCCACTTCTAGGTATGTTTTGTTTTGGTAACCTAATGAAGGAGTGTGGTGTTGTTAATCGTTTGAGTGATACGGTTCAAAACGCCCTTATCAATATTGTCACTATTTTCTTGGGGCTTGGCGTTGGCTCTAAAATGAGTGCGGATAAATTCCTAAATCCAGAAACTATGGGTATTTTGGGCCTTGGTGCTGTGGCTTTCTGTATTGGAACTGCCTCTGGGGTATTGATGGCCAAGTTAATGAATTTACTTTCCAAAGATAAAGTTAACCCTCTAATTGGTGCTGCCGGTGTTTCTGCTGTGCCTATGGCTGCTCGCGTTGCCAATAAGGTAGGTCTTGAGTCTAACCCGCATAACTTCCTGTTGATGCATGCTATGGGGCCAAATGTGGCGGGTGTTATTGGCTCTGCTGTTGCTGCCGGCGTTATGATTAACCTTGTAAGCGGTATGTAATGGGGCTAATCGAGTCAGAGATTATTCAAAAGCTCGAAAGGGCGTTTTCCCCTTGTCACTTAGAAGTGATTAATGAAAGCGCCGCCCATAATGTCCCAGATGGCTCGGAAAGTCATTTTAAAGTGGTTATTGTTGCTGAAGCATTCAATGGACTCTCTGCGGTTAAAAGGCATCAATCTATCTATGCTGTCTTGGCTGATGAGTTAAGAGGCTCGATTCATGCATTGGCAATTCACGCCTATATGCAAAGCGAATGGTCTGCTACATCTAATGCCCCTGATTCTCCAGAATGTCTTGGTGGTTCCTAAGCTTTTATGACGGTTTTTTGTCAACCCCTATCTGTTGCTTCATTTTTTCCTTTAGGTAAGCGGTTTTTTTGCGCTTAAGGCAAGGTTACCGATTCATCGCATATACATCCCTGTTCAACGAATAACACTGGTGCTAGCAGGCTATCCCAATCAAAATTGGGGGTTGCAACAATAATGTGTTTTATATTATGAAGCGCTTTAAAAATCACCTAGGGGGAGTCATGCACTCGCAATTAAGTTTAAGTTCTATCGGCTGTATTTTTGGCCAAGTTTTTTCTCGGCCCAAAAGCCTTTCGATACTCTTTGTGACACTTGCTCTAGCTGCTTGTGGTCAAGAAGATATAACTATTTCTAGCGAACTTCCAAAAGATTCTGTTCAGCCCTCTTTGAAATCAGTTCAGGCGGTTAACAAGTGTAACTATACCAATGTAGTTGCATTAGACGATACCATTCTAATCAATCTTACGGCTAGTGAATCAATCATGAAGCCAGTGGTCTCTATTGCAGGGCATAGTGTGGCTATGTCTGGTCAGCACAATACTTGGAGTGGTGAATTTAAACTAGAGGATGCTCCTGTTCGTGGTGATGGCGATTCCCCAACTGAATCTATTAAAATCCCAGTTGAAATTACTTACATGGATAATAGTGGCTATGCTGGTGAGACTCACACAGTTTCTGGTGCAGGTACTGAGCTTGAGTTTTGTGAGCAAGACTGCGTTTGTTTTCCTGAGGATATCTCAGGTGAGTGGCGATTGGCACAAAAAGCCGGAGCTTACGGTGTAGGTCGTGCTGAAGGCTCAATTGGTGATTGGTCATCAACTGACTTCACTCTAACTGAGCGTGACTGTCAATTTGATGATAGCTATACTTTTTCTGCCGCTGATCCTGATTTTCCAGCAAACGGTGATTTTACTCAAGACTTGGGTGATTCTACTTGGTATGAAACTTGGCAGCCAGCGGCTAATCCAGGTGGTCTTGAAGAATGTAATACACCCTATGCGCCATTTGATGGTTCTACCCCTGGCATGACATATCAGTGGGACATTGGTGCAGGTACACTTACCTTGAATGGTCTCGGCGCTCATATCGGGTTGCCGCGTGTCGCCAATGATGTTGAAAATACAGGCGAAGATATAACTTCTGTTACCTATAAAATTGAAACGGCATCAGACAATTTTATTGCTTTGAATATTTTAAGTGGTGGCCCAAGTCCATGGTGGCACTTTGAGCTAGAACGCGTAAGGAATGCTGATGGATCGCCTGTTTCTGATGATTCAAATGATGATTCAAATGATGATTCAAATGGTGGTTCCTCGTCCCCATCGCCAACCCCAACCCCAACCCCTGGTACTGGTTCTGAGCAAAATGATTATTCTGCCGCTGATCCAAGTGTCAAGGGCCCCTTTGATATGAGTGCTGCTTTTGGTAGTCCTGTCCAATCCACCATTGCTGGTGATTTATTCAGTGTGCCAGCGGTAAGTATACCAAGCGACGACAATCCCGATGCTAACGCTGGGTTTGCAAGCCAGGCTAGCGATGATTTTCCTCTTTACTTTGGTAATGGAGGTAGTATCGTTTTTTATGCTTCTGTCCCTGCTGGTCAGGTAAGTACGAGCGCAGCTATTCGTTTCAAGCTAGAGAATAGTGATACTGTTGCCGACCCTTCCTATACCACTGAAACTGTCATGGTTAGTGGTACTATTCCTGGTTTATATTCATTCAATATTCCTACTCAGTATAGCGATAGTTTCAGTAGACTTATTATGTTTATAGATACACCAGATGTTGAGGTCAAAATCACGGGTGTTTCCGCTGTAGTTACTCCTTCTACAGTAGACAATGGTGACGCTTTGGGTCCCTTTGATATGACTTCGCAATTTGGTGATGGTGTTGTATCTGGCGACCTTGGTGAGTTCTTCACCAATGACAGTAGTATTGGTCTTGGATACTCTGGTTTCGCTTCATCAACAACAGATCTTTTTCCCCTTGCTTTTGGCGATGGTGGCTCTATTTCATTTACGGCTGCTATTCCAGAGGGTCAAGCTGAAACAGATGCTATTGTAAAGTTTAAGTTTGAGAAAGAGGCTAGCGAAACTGGCGATGTTTCTGTTACTGAACCCTCATGTACATCACCTGAAGTAACTGTAAGCGGAAGTTCAGACACGGTTTATTCTGTTGACATTCCAGTTCAAGGCGATAGAACATTCTCCAACTTTGTGATGTATGTAGATACACTGGACACAGATGTAAAAATCAGTAATGTGATGGTATCAACCTCGGCTGCTAGTGACGCAACTCCTGTTGACTGTGGTTCCGATGCAGTTTTATTCGGAGAAAAGGGTCCATTTGATATGACCGGTGCCTATGGTGACGCTGTTATTGAGGGTGATAATGGTGATATTTTTAAAGTGCCAAGCAATGGCCCTATGGGTTACGCTGGTTATGCAAACCAAGGCGAAGCTACCAACCTTTATCCGCTGACCTTTGGTACTGGGGGAACCCTGACCTTTAAGGCATCCATCCCTGAGGGGCAAACTGCCACAGCAGCAGATATTGTCTTTTCATTTGAAAAGGAGCCTAGTGCAACGGGTGATTCCTGTACTACAAGACCCTCGTTTACAACTGATCCTGAGACCATTACTGGTTCTACTGATTTGACCTATACTATTGATATTTCGTCTAAAGGCGCTAATACCTATAGCTCTTTCATTATGCTACTTGAGACTGAAGATGTTCAAGTGAAGGTCAGTGATGTAATGGTTACAACTACTCAGGCAGCTGATGGCGAGCCAGATGTACCTGAAGGCTGTGGACCCTCAACTGGCGCCTCAGTTTTCCTTGATGCCAATGGAGTTAATACCGCAGGTTTATTCACTGGAGTATTTGGCGGTGAGGGTGGTGGCATAAATACCTTGCAAGTTGGAGATGTATTTACATTCCCAGCAGGTTCTGCCGCATATGGTGGTTTTGCTAACGATAATACTGACCTATATCCTATAACTTTTGACGTGGCCTCAAATGGTAGTCCTCAGTTTACATTCTGTGCTTCATCTAATTCAGTGGCAAATGTCTTTTTTAGACTTGAGAACAGGCCATATCCTGCAAATAATCCATTCAAGGATTCAGAGCATATTGAAATTTCAGGTGATGGTGTTATGAATGCTTACACAGCGCCAATTAACCTAGGCGGTTTTGTTACAAGAGATTGGAGATCATTCTTGATGTATGTAAAAGAGCGTGATTTGCCAGTGACTATTGGTAAAATTAAGGGTAACTGGAATGGCAATAACTCGCCTGATTTAATCGGTTATTGTGATGACTTTACTCCTGTCCAGTAGCAAGATGTTTGATAAAAAAATACCGAGCTTTGCTCGGTATTTTTTTGTCTTAAATTTGTATATTTGTTAAATAACGAGAATGTATTTTTCTGATTTCCATGGTTCTAATATACGTCTAGTAATAACCTCTGAATTTAATTGTTCGGTGCATAAATCAGCCAGATGCCAAAACGGTGGTCTTCCGGGGTCTGCTATTAGAATATTCTTTATACCGGCATTTCTAGCATCACAAATCAGCTGAAAAAGCGGGTTTGTCAATTCATCCCAAAAGCAAATATCGCTACCAATTAGATGCTGATAATGACTAAGATCATCGCTACTAAGTGATTCAAAGCCTCTTTCCTGAAATTCTTGGGTACAGTGATTAATAGTATTTTGAAGATTAAAGTAATCCCTAACATTAGGATCAATATCGATGCCCGTTACTGTTGCTTGTTGCTTTTTGGTTAGATACATACCTGCAACACCCCAACCACAACCAATCTCTAAAACATTCGATTTTGGTTCTACAGGGTAGGTTATAAGGTAATCAATAAGTGCAAAGCAGGATCGCCATACTTTATTGCCATGGGCACTATGCCCAGGTTGCTTTCTTTTTATTTTCTGTACCTGTGGGTGTGAGGATTTTAAAATCTTTAATCCTTGATATTGAATATAATGTGAGTCGCTCAAAGCCGATACCAATTTATAAATAGATAGCTATTGTAGACGTAATAGCAAGGTTTTTGGAACTACGCAGGTGATTGTTCTGTTG
>CALKMW010000061.1 GCA_938092205.1 uncultured Pseudomonadales bacterium | reverse complement strand
TGGGAAGAGTTATTTATAGAATGGGTGCAAATTTTTCAGGTTAAGAAATAATTTTGCTGAATAGCTAATAGGATTTTCAAGGTACTATGTTAATTGATTCTCACTGCCATCTTGATCGTTTAGATCTCACTAATAGGGAAGGTGGGCTTGAAGCTGTCATTGCTGACGCTCAGACGCGTGGCATATCACATTTATTAACCGTCGCGGTTGATCTTGAGAGTTCTAGATCGTTAACTGAACTTACAGCAAAATATGACCATATTTATTCTTCCGTCGGGGTTCATCCATTGCAAGATGAAGAATTAGCCTTACCCACGGTTGAGCAACTTACCGAGTTAGCTATGCTGCCTAAGGTGGTTGCTGTTGGTGAAACTGGACTGGATAATTTTTACAGTGCGGATAGCTTTGAGTGGCAATATGAGAGTTTTACTCGACATTTGCTAGCCTCAAAGCAGGTTGAAAAACCGTTGATTGTTCATACTCGAGATGCTCGTGATGAGACAATTAAATTACTCAAGCAGCACCAATCAAATTCTGCGGGAGTGCTCCATTGCTTTACGGAGACTTGGGAGATGGCTAAGGCAGCCATGGACTTTGGTTATTTCATATCCTTTTCCGGTATTGTTACGTTTAAAAACGCTGGAGAATTGCGCGAGGTTGTTAAAAAAATTCCACTTGATAGGATACTGGTTGAAACCGACTCTCCATGGTTAGCTCCAGTGCCATATCGTGGGAAGCAGAATGAACCAAAAAATGTTTATGAAGTTGCACAGTGCGTAGCAGAAATTAAAGGAATAAGTCTCGAAGAGTTAGCAGAGATTACCACTAATAATTTCTTTAATTTATTTAAAATAAGCCAATAACAGTATCTCAATATGACCGATAATACGAAAGCTCAGTCACAATTTATTATCAGGACATTTCCTGTTGGCCCATTGCAGTGCAACTGCTCTGTAATAGGCGACTCTTTATCCGGCCGCGCCCTAGTGATTGACCCGGGTGGTGATGCCGATCAAATTTTGGCATTGCTTAAAGAACTTAATTTAACCGTGGTTGCTATTATTCATACCCATGCACATTTGGATCATATCTTAGCCGCTGGTGAAATAAAAAAAGCTACAGGGGCGCCGATATTGCTGCATGAATCAGATCAGTTTTTATGGGATATGGTCGAACAACAATGTGCTATGTTTGGTGTGCCCAAGGTTTCACTGCCAGACCCTGATCATTATTTACACGATGATCATGCTTTAGATTGCTGTGGCGGTGTGGCAATTCATACGCCGGGCCACACCCCCGGATCTGTGAGCTTTTGGTTTGAACAATACAAAACATTAATTGCTGGTGATACACTATTCCAAGGTAGTATTGGGCGAACAGATTTGCCCGGTGGTAATTTTGATCAGATAGTGACATCGATAAAAGAACGAATCTATAGTCTCGATGACGAGGCGGTAGTAGTAACTGGGCATGGCCCGAATACAACAATTGGCAATGAAAAAGCCGCAAACGGGTTTGTAAGAGCCTAAGGATTTATTATGAAGCAACAAATTTCAACCATGCTTGAACTTCAGGACAGCATGAATTCAAAAGTTAGAGATGATTGGCGCGAGCAAAATTTTGAGTGGTATAGAGCTATCTGGATTGAATGCGCTGAATTACTTGATCATCATGGTTGGAAGTGGTGGAAAAAACAACAACCAGATGTCAATCAAATTGCCCTTGAGCTAGTTGATATATGGCATTTTGGTCTGAGTCTTTTGTTGCTAAAAGATCAATCACACGAGGCTATTTCTGAATCTGTGGTCAAAGCTTTTGATGATGTTGAAGCATCTGGTGATTTTGCTATTAACCTTGAAGAATTTACCAAAAACACCCTGGTTACCAAAGATTTTGATATTAATGGTTTTGTGGGGTTAGTTAAAGGCATCAATATGCAATTTGACCAGCTGTATATTGCCTATGTAGGTAAGAATGTTCTTAACTTTTTCCGTCAAGATCATGGTTATCAAGATGGTAGTTACCACAAGCAGTGGGGCGGTAAAGAAGACAATGAACATCTGGTTGAAATTGTGGAAAAATTAGATACAAATTTACCCACATTTAAAGATGACCTTTATTCAGAAATGAAGACTGTTTATCAGCAACTTTGTGCGTAACACCTTAAATAGATAGCTATTGTCCTTCCCAAGCTAGGTTTTATGGTGCTTTTTTTAAAATGAGCACTATAATACTCAGCGTTTTATAGCCTCATTTAAGATTAATAATTTTTTTGGAGATATACTTTGAATTCACCCGTTCGCGTCACCGTTACTGGTGCTGCAGGACAGATTAGTTATTCGCTATTATTTCGTATTGCTGCAGGCGAAATGTTAGGCCCTAATCAACCTGTTATATTACAAATGCTAGAAATCACCCCAGCACTAGATGCCCTAAAGGGTGTCGCTATGGAGCTTGAAGACTGTGCCTTTCCACTAGTTGCAGGGATTACATGTACTGATCAAGCTGACATAGCCTTTAAAGATGCTGATTACGCATTACTCGTGGGTGCACGTCCTCGTGGTCCAGGTATGGAGCGTAAAGATCTACTGGAGGCCAATGCGGCTATTTTCTCTGCTCAGGGTAAAGCCATTAATGATAATGCCAGTCGAGATATCAAAGTGTTGGTAGTTGGTAACCCTGCCAATACTAATGCCCTTATTACTCAGCGCAATGCACCGGATATTGATCCGCGTCAATTTACCGCAATGACTAGGCTCGATCATAACCGTGCTATGAGTCAAATGGCTGATAAAGCCGGTAAAACCATCAATGATGTTAAAAATATGACTATTTGGGGTAATCATTCAGCTACTCAATACCCAGATTTACATCATGCAAAAGTTGATGGTCAGTCAGCCATAGATATGGTTGATCAACAGTGGTACGAGGATGAATTTATTCCAACAGTACAACAGCGTGGTGCTGCTATTATTAAGGCACGTGGTGCATCTAGTGCTGCATCAGCAGCAAACGCAGCGATTGCGCATATGCGCACATGGGTTCAGGGTACTGAATCAGGCGATTGGGTCAGTATGGGCGTTTACAGTGATGGTAGCTATGGTATTGCTAAAGGGCTTATTTACTCTTTCCCTTGTACCTGTGAGTCAGGTGATTGGAGCATTGTTCAAGGTCTCGAGATTAATGACTTTTCTCGTGAGAAAATGTCAGCCACTGAGCAAGAACTTACAGAAGAAAAAGAGGGCGTTGCCCACCTTCTTCCGTAAACACTGTTGTTAATTTATAGACATCAAAATAGAGGTAATTGAGTGGGATTTTTAAAAGTAGGGACCGTTGCACCAGCATTTACTCTGTTAGATCAAAGAGGAAATGGTGTTTCTCTAGCTGATTACGCTGGCAAAAAAAATGTGGTTGTCTATTTTTATCCCAAAGCAATGACTCCAGGCTGTACTGTTCAAGCCTGCGGTATTCGTGATACCTATGCTGAATTTGAGGCACTCGACACTGTGGTGCTAGCGGTTAGTCCAGATTCTGTTGATCGTTTGGTGAAGTTTGAAGATAAGCAGGAGCTTAATTTTAAACTTCTGTCAGATGAAGATCATGCGGTTACAGAGTCCTTTGGTGCCTGGGGCCTCAAGAAGTTTATGGGTCGCGAATATATGGGTGTTTTGCGCTCTACTTTTGTGATTGATAAACAGAGCAATGTTGTTATGGTGATGGAAAAAGTTAAAACAAAAACTCACCATGAAGACCTATTGGATTGGATAAAAAACAATCTTATTTCTTAATATTTTAATTATTTAAAGGAAGTTTATTATGTTATTTGCTTCAAATGCTTATGCAGATGCTGCTGCCCAGGCTGAACCAAGCCCAATGTTTACTTTTATTATGTTTGGTGGTCTTTTTATCTTTATGTATTTCATAATGATTAGACCGCAACAAAAACGTCAAAAAGAGCACAACAACCTAATCGACTCACTGTCTAAGGGAGATGAGGTTGTTTTATCTAGTGGCATGTTAGGTAAAATAACAAAGTTAGAGTCAGAATATATGATTATTGAAGCTGGTAGTGGCCAAGAGCTTAAGTTCCAAAAGGTTGCTGTTCACGCCGTTTTGCCAAAAGGAACCATTAAAGCTATCTAATAATTTATGTTCTAGCTTTATTGTCAGTCTACACTTAGGCTGGCCTGTTTATAAAATGCCCATACCGGTTCCCGTTATGGGCATTTTGTTTAATGTTTCTTGTAAACTATGTTTTAGTCGATTTGTTGTATCCAAAAAAACCTCGATTTCATTCAGTGGCTGGCATAGTATTTAGCCATAGGATTCTGCATCATCAATCTTTACAGCCTAAAATAACAATACCAAGGAAATTTTATTATGTTTGAGCACGTCATCGATACGGTCAATACTGTTGTATGGGGGCCAGTAATGTTGATTTTGTTGCTGGGTACCGGTGTATTTTTAAGCATTGGCTTGCGTGGCATCACCATTACTCGTATACCCTATGCTTTTGGGCAACTCTTGAAAGGTCGAAAGGGTTCTGGTGAGGGCGAGATTAGTCCATTTAACGCGTTAATGACTGCGCTCTCATCTACAGTAGGTACTGGTAATATCGCCGGTGTCGCCACGGCAATTGGTATAGGTGGCCCAGGTGCATTATTTTGGATGTGGTGTACCGCGTTGGTGGGTATGGCGACTAAATATGCCGAAGCCGTTCTTGCAGTTAATTACCGCGAGACTGATGCCGCCGGTAAAAAAGTTGGTGGCCCCATGTACTACATAAAAAATGGTTTAGGCAAACGTTGGCGCCCCCTAGCTTTTCTGTTTGCCCTGTTTGGTAGTCTTGCCGGCTTTGGTCTAGCCAATACAGTGCAATCAAATACAGTATCTCAGGTATTGCTCAATAATTTTGATATTCCCACTATGTTGAGTGGCTTGGTGATGGCATTAATGGTGGCCTTGGTTTTGCTTGGCGGTATTGTTCGCATTGCAAAAGTGGCTGGGAGGTTAGTGCCACTAATGACTATGATTTATCTACTGGCTACTTTGATTATCTTATTAATGCATCTGTCTGAAATACCGGCTGCGCTAGCACTTATTGTCGATAGCGCTTTTAATGGCACAGCGGCAACAGGGGGCTTTGCGGGGGCTACGGTTATGCTTGCCCTACGAATGGGTGTGTCACGAGGTATATTCTCCAACGAATCTGGTTTGGGGTCAGCACCAATTGCCCATGCTGCAGCAGAAACCAATAGTCCAGTTAGGCAGGGCACTATTGCCATGTTAGGGACTTTTATAGATACCTTGATAATTTGCACCATGACTGGCCTAGTACTTATCGTATCCGGTGTTTGGACATCTGATCTTCAAGGTGCTGCCATGACCCTTATGGTTTTTGATTCAACACTGCCTTTTGGCGGTAATATATTATCTCTATGTATAGCGCTATTTGCATTTACTACCATGCTTGGGTGGAGTTACTACGGTGAACGTTGTGCACAGTTTTTGTTGGGGCCGAAGGTGGTTTTACCCTTCAGAATACTATGGGTTATAGGTGTTTTTGTAGGTACTCAAATGAGTCTTGGTCTGGTGTGGAAAATGTCAGATGCGCTTAATGGTATGATGGCTATACCCAACCTCTTAGCACTATTGTTGCTGTCACCAGTTGTATTTAAGCTAACAAAACAGTATTTTCAATCTCATGATAATCAAGCAGAAGCGAAAACCAATTAATTTATGTCAAATTCGTCACCACCTAAGTTAGTTATCGCTATTTCATCGACCGCATTATTTGATATGCGCGATAGCCATGAAATATACGAGCAGCAGGGCGTTGCCGCCTATGCTGAATATCAGCGTCAACATGAAGACGATATTCTTGAACCGGGTGAGGCTTTTCCATTGGCATCTAAATTGTTGCGAATTAATGAAAAGCTGGGAGGAGAGCCTAAGGTTGAGATTATTCTTCTCTCAAGAAATTCAGCTGATACAGGATTACGGGTGTTTAACTCGATTGAGCACCATGGATTAAAAATCACCAGAGCCGCTTTTTCTGGCGGTGATAGTCCTTACAGATATGTCTCTGCTTTTGCCTGTCATTTATTCCTCTCGACTAACGCTGGTGATGTTCGAAATGCCTTGGATAATGGTATGGCAGCAGCCACATTATTACCCTCGCAAGGTGCAACTAAGGCATCTGATGAGTTACGCTTTGCATTTGATGGTGATGCGGTTTTATTCAGTGATGCCTCTGAGCGTATTTTCAAGGAGCAGGGTCTTGATGCTTTTACCGAGAATGAAAAAAACTCAGCCCGCAAGCCAATGGATGCGGGACCTTTCAAGAGTTTTCTTGAGGCTCTTCAAGGCCTTCAGGCAGAGTTCCCCAGTGGTGAATGCCCCATACGAACCGCGCTTGTTACGGCTAGGGCGGCGCCAGCCCATGAGCGTGTAGTTAGAACGCTGCGAGATTGGAATGTACGAATCGATGAAAGTTTATTTTTGGGCGGGCTGAGTAAGGGTGATTTCCTAAAGTCATTTGGTGCAGATGTGTTCTTTGATGATCAACAGGTGCATTGCACTTCAGCCAGTGAATATGTTGCTACTGGGCATGTTCCTCATGGCGTTGCCAACGAAAAATCTGATTAGACTAAAATAAATCTAACCAACAATAAACTTTGTGCCTAATCCGAGTAGTATCAGAGCTATTAATGTTTGCAGTAAATCACTTGGCATGCGCTTGGCTAATTTAGTGCCAAAATGTATTGCCGGTAAAGACCCTATTAATAGGCTGCCCAGTAATACCAAATCTACATTACCTAAAATAAAGAAATGACCTAGTCCTGCAATTAAGGTTAATGGCACCGCGTGCGCAATATCGGTACCAATAATTTTAATGGTTTTTAAATAGGGATATAGCAACATTAATATTGCTGCACCAAATGCTCCGGCACCTACCGAAGAAAGTGTGACAAAAATACCCAAAAATAAACCAGCAAAAAAAACAATAATATCGGAATGTTTCTTCGGTCTCGGATTTTCCTGGGGAACGTCGCCACTGAGTCTGCCGCGGAAAATAATAACAATAGAAGTCAAAACCAACATAATACCAAGGCTAAGAGTTAGTATTGATTCATAGCCAGATGAGTCGGTAAACACATTGCTTAAAAAATAGGTGGTAAGCAGGGATGCAGGAATACTACCTAGGGCAAGAAGCCCCATAATGCGCCACTCTATGGTTTTTTGTCGAGCATGGGTAACCATGCCCCCGGCCTTGGTAATGGCGGCATATAAAAGATCTGTACCTATTGCGACATGATAGGGGATGCCAAACAGGATTAAAAAAGGCGTCATTAGCGAGCCGCCACCGACACCGGTTAATCCAACGGCAAGGCCTACAGCGGCCCCGGCACAAATAAAATAGAGTAGTTCCATGATTAAAATTTATATCTCCTCACAATTGCCGCCACTTTAACAATTGGTTAGTATTCAAAGAAAGAATAAAATTATATAGTTTTATAGCTTAAACGAATAACAGATTATAATTTTTAATGATTTGAGGTGTAGCAGAATGAAATTACAACAACTACGTTATATTTGGGAAGTGGCTAACCACAACCTCAATGTGTCAGCTACCGCCGCTAGTCTTTACACGTCGCAGCCAGGTATTAGCAAGCAGATAAGGTTACTTGAAGACGAGTTAGGCGCTGAAATTTTTTCACGCAGTGGTAAGCACCTCACCAAAATCACACCCATTGGTGAAGAAATTTTGTCTATTGCTAGTAATATTTTGCGTGAAGTTGACAGCATTAAACAGCTTGCTCAAGAGCATAAAAGCCCTAAATCCGGCAGTTTAGACATAGCCACAACACATACCCAGGCAAGATATGCCTTGCCAGATGTGATCCAAAAATTTATCCATAAATACCCTCAGGTTGGTTTACATATGCATCAGGGAACACCGGTGCAAATTTCAGAGAAGGCCGCAGAGGGTAGCGTCGATTTTGCCATTGCTACCGAAGCATTAGAGTTATTTTCCGATTTAATTATGATGCCCTGTTATCGATGGAATCGTTGTATTCTTGTGCCTAAGGATCATCCCTTAGCAAAGCTTGAGCGTGTCAGTCTGCTTGATGTGGCTCAATATTCAATTGTTACCTATGTATTTGGTTTTACTGGCCGCTCTAAATTAGATGAGGCCTTTGCCGATGAGGGGCTTGAAGCTAACGTGGTATTTACTGCAACTGATGCTGATGTGATCAAAACCTATGTTCGTTTAGGTCTGGGTATAGGTATTGTTGCGCATATGGCCTATGACGCTGAAGTGGATACTGATCTGGTAGCCATAGAAGCAAGTCATCTTTTTGATTCTAGTGTAACCAGTATTGGCTTTAGAAAGGGTACTTATTTGCGTGGCTATATGTATGACTTTATTCGTGAGTTTGCCCCTCATCTCACAAGAGATGTAATTGAAAGAGTGATGGCTATGCCAAATAGGCAGGATAGAGAGGCATACTTTTCAGATTTTAAGTTGCCTGTACTTTGATCCTTAGGCTAAAGGATCTAGCGGCCTGTGCCGCTAGATCATAGGCTAGATTAACTATCTGATTGAATATTTACTGCGTGTAAACCACATTCTTTCTTAGTCGCTTCTTCCCACCACCAACGGCCCTCACGTTCGTGTTGCCCTGGACCTGTTGGGCGAGTGCAGGGTTCACAGCCAATACTAACGTAACCACTATCATGCAATTCATTATATGGTACTTCAAATGCGCGGATATAGTCCCATACCTGTTGTGACGTCCAATTAGATAGAGGGTTAAACTTGGTCAAGACACTGCCTTCTTTGGCAAAGAATTTGTCGTCCTGAATCACAGGTACATTGGCTCTTGTGCCGGGACTTTGATCCTTACGTTGACCTGTCACCCATGCATCAAGTGTTAAAAGGTGACGACGAAGAGGTGATATCTTTCTAATACCACAGCATTCTTTATGATCATCTTTGTAAAAGCTAAACAAACCTTTTTCTTTAACAAGGGCTTCAACCTTGTCGTTTTCAGGCATAATAATATCTATATCAATATTATAATGATCGCGTACACGATCAATAAATCTATAGGTCTCCGCATGTAATCTTCCAGTGTCCAGTGAGAACACTTTAATATCTGAGCGGATTTTGTGCGCCATATCGATTAAAACAACATCTTCAGCACCACTAAAAGATACCGCAATATTATTGTGGTTTTCTAATGCATAACGTAGTATTTGCTGCGGTGCTTTGGTGGCTAGTTCGCTTTCTATATCTGTAATATTAATTGAATCATTCATAGTTATTGTGGGCTTTAATTGACGAAAATTATAAATTCGGATTTTTCTTCCGAAAACGTTTTTTGCTAAGCGCGAAATTATATCAAAAACCATGATCAATCGATAGAACATCTAAGCGTTATGTCGTAGGATCTAGTTATGGTGAATCATTTGCAATGCTTCATTGCAGGTAAAATATATTTTAAGTAGAGTAGCTACTTACTTTTTTGAGGATTTGTTGTGGAAATTGCTTGTTTAGATCTTGAAGGTGTACTGGTTCCAGAAATTTGGATAGCGTTTGCAGAAAAAACCGGTATTGAAGAACTTAAGAAAACAACCAGGGATGAGCCTGATTACGATGTGCTAATGCAGTATCGTCTCGATCTTTTACGTCAGCATAAGCTGGGTTTAAATGAAATCCAAGAGGTTATTGCCACGCTATCACCACTAGAGGGTGCTGCTGATTTTGTCGATTGGTTGCGTGAGCGTTTTCAGGTTGTCATTCTGTCTGATACTTTTTACGAATTCGCCAGTCCGTTGATGAAGCAGCTTGGCTATCCAACTCTCCTTTGTCATAAGCTTGAAACTGATAACAGTGGCAATGTAGTTAACTACCGACTTCGTCAGGCTAATCCAAAGCGTCAGGTTATTGTTGGCTTTAAAAGTATGTATTACAGAACCATTGCCGCGGGTGACTCTTACAATGACACCACCATGCTAGCTGAGGCAGATGCGGGTATTTTATTCCATGCCCCAGACAATGTGATCAATGAGTTTCCGCAGTTCCCAGCTGTACAAACTTTTGCAGACTTAAAGCAAGAGTTTATAAAAGCTAGTAACCGTAATCTCACTTTATAATCCTATCTATCTTTATCTAATCTAATGCAAAATAATAGTTCTAGTGCTGACCGGATACGCGAGAAAAAGAAACTTTTTCTCGCGCGTGAGCAGAGGATTATCGATGCTGCGATTGAGCTATTTTTAGAAGAGAGTATTGACCGTATTACCGTATCAAAAATTGCTGTTAGAGCTGGGATAGGCAAAGGGACGGTGTACAAGCATTTTCTGACCAAAAACGAAATTCTCATTAGAATTATCCTAGATTATGAGCAAAACATTACTACAAAATTAACCGATGGCATCAAGCGCGCTGATGCAGGGGATTCTGGTGCAGCGGCAAAGTCGTATTTTGAAGCGCGACTAGAAAACCCACAGCTTGATAGACTGGTTCAGCAGCTAGAGGACCGTCTTGTAGAGTCTGGAGATGTTGCTGATCAAGCTGAAGAGTTATACCAACTGCGTCGCTCTAATGAAGATGCTCTTACCGGACTTACAACAAAGTTGATTGATCGCGGTGTTCTAGAAGATGTTCCGCCGCACTTTCACTACCTTGCCTGCTGGGCTCTAGCGCAGGGTGCGGTTGAGCTATGTTTTAATAAAACATGGAATTATAGAACTGACACCTCTGAATTGATGGAGTTTATTTCTAATATTGGCGTTACTATGGGTAATCAGGGCCAGTATCATCCTGATGACAGTCCCTCAACAAAAAGTAAGTCCAAGTGACATCAAAGGTCAGCTTGGAAAAATTATTCGCTGATCTTTTTGAGCAAACCAGTCAGCACTCATCCCAACTTCCCCCGGTGCATCTATGGCACCCAGAAAGAACTGGTTATATGGATCTAAGGATTGATAGAGAGGGAAGGTGGCTGCACCAATCCAGTGAAATAAAAAAGCCTGCTATGGTTAAGCTTTTCGCATCATTATTAAAAGCTGAAGGGCAGGATTATTATTTAGTATCTCCCAATGAAAAATGGCAAATTGATGTTGATATAGCTCCTTTGCATATAGTTAGTGCAGAGCGAATTATCAGGCAGGGTATGCAAGCAATTTCTTTAGCATCAACTACGGGAGATCATATTCTTTTAGATAGGGATCACCCACTATCGATGCAAGCATTCAACGGCACTCTTATGCCTATAGTTAATGTTAGAGATAATTTAAACGGCCTAATTTGCCGCTCTGTTTATTACCAAATGGTAGAATGGGGTATATCCCGACCAGCGGGCAATGGGCAAAATGAACTTTTTCTAGAAAGTCTAGGCTGCGAATTTTCACTGGGTCAATTCACGCCATAATTTTTACTCACATATTTGGATAATTTGGACCGCCGGCACCCTCGGGGGTAACCCAATTGATATTCTGGCTGGGTTCCTTGATATCACAGGTTTTACAATGCACACAATTTTGCGCGTTAATTTGAAATTTAGAACTGCCATCTGACGCCTTAATCACTTCATATACACCGGCGGGACAATAGCGTTGTGCCGCTTCATTGTATGTGTCTAGGTTATGGTTTATTGGTAGATCTGAATCCTTAAGTTGTAAATGACAGGGCTGATCTTCTTCGTGATTGGTGTTGGATAAAAACACCGAAGAGGGCTTGTCGAAGCTCAGTATACCGTCATATTTTGGGTAATCTATTTTAGGACATTGTTCAGCAGTCTTCATGGTGTCATGGTCTGCCACTGTATCTCTTAGGGTCCATGGTAGGCATCCATTAAAAATATTGATATCAATGAAAGCGTAGGCAGAACCGAGTAAATAGCCAAATTTATGCTGTGCTGGGCCAAAGTTTCTCTGCATGTGTAACTCTTTGTAGCCCCATGATTTTTTATAGGCCGCTGCAAATTCAACGATATCGGTTTGTGACTGTTGATTACTCAGGGCTTTGGCTACAGATTCTGCAGCGACCATGCCGGATTTCATTGCCGTATGGCTGCCTTTGATTTTAGCGAAATTAAGAGTGCCGGCATCGTCACCAATCAACAAGCCGCCAGGAAAGGACATTTTTGGCTGAGATTGTAGGCCTCCTTTAGTGATGGCTCTAGCGCCGTAGGTTAAACGCTCTCCACCGTCTAAATATTGCTTAATAGCAGGATGATGTTTGTAGCGTTGAAATTCGTCATACGGGCTAAGATGAGGGTTGCTGTAGGACAGGTTAGTAATTAGGCCTACGGCTACCTGATTGTCTTCTAGGTGGTAGAGAAAGCCGCCGCCTAGACTATTGCTCTCATTGAGTGGCCATCCCGCTGTATGAACCACCAGCCCTGGTTTATGCTGTGCAGCTGGGATTTCCCAAAGTTCCTTAATACCAATACCATAATGTTGTGGGTCTTTATTTTTATCTAGTCCATATTTAGCTATGATTTGTTTACCTAAATGACCCCGACAGCCCTCGGAAAAAAGAGTGTATTTGGCATGAATTTCCATGCCCTGCATAAAGGTATCCTTCTTTTCGCCACTGCGACTTAACCCCATATCACCAGTAGCAACACCACAAACTTGGTTGTCGTCACCGTAAAGAATTTCTGCCGCCGCAAAGCCAGGGAAAATATCTACGCCTAAGGCTTCGGCCTGGGTAGCTAGCCAGCGACAAAATTTGCCAAGACTTATAATGTAGTTGCCATGATTTTTCATGGTTTTAGGCGCAAATATACCCGGTACTTTTAACTGCTTCTTATCCGTAGTTAAGAGCATGATGTGATCATCAGTTACTTCAGTTATTAACGGAGCATCCTTAGATTGCCAGTCTGGAATAAGTTCATTGAGTGCAGTGGGTTCAAATACAGCCCCTGACAGGACATGTGCACCAACCTCAGAGCCTTTTTCAACAATACATACAGAGTATTCTGGGTTTATTTGTTTTAGTCTGCAGGCAGCTGAGAGCCCGGCGGGACCTGCACCAACAATAACAACATCATATTCAATAGATTCTCGAGTCAATGTTAAGCCCCTTAATAATTTAAGTTTTTACTATTAAATACTGTTTTAACTACTGTAACAATGATCAATATTACGTCGAAAAACTAGTCCAATGTGCTTTATTAATGTGACTGATGGGTCGCAATGAAGCCCTCAGTGGTTTGATTTATAGTCATGGCTTGGGCAAACTTATAATCAATAAATACCCAATGGATTTATGCTGGGCGTGTAAGCGATATTTAAATGGAGTTCAAATGAAAGTATTAGTAGCAATTAAGAGAGTAGTTGATTACAACGTCAAGGTCCGCGCTAATTCAGATAATTCTGATGTTGAGTTAGCCAATGTCAAAATGTCCATGAATCCTTTTTGTGAGATAGCCGTCGAAGAAGCTGTGCGTCTTAAAGAGAAGGGCATTGCCGGTGAAATTGTCACTGTAAGTATAGGTACACAGCAATCTCAAGAACAGCTGCGAACGTCCTTAGCGCTCGGTGCTGATAGGTCAATTTTGGTGCAAACCGATAAAGCGCTTGAACCCCTGGCTATTGCTAAGTGTTTAAAAGCAGTTTGTGATGATGAAAAACCAGATTTGATATTGATGGGTAAGCAAGCCATTGATGGAGACAATAACCAAACCGGTCAAATGTTGGCTAGTTTACTTGGCTGTGCTCAGGGAACATTTGCTTCTGAAGTCTCTGTAGAGAGTGGAAAGGTAGCGGTTACTCGAGAGATAGATGGCGGCTTACAGACTCTATCACTGTCGTTGCCAGCTGTTGTAACTACTGATCTACGCCTTAACGAGCCTCGCTATGCATCCTTGCCAAATATTATGAAATCAAAACAAAAGCCATTGAGTACGGTTAGTGTAGATGAGCTCGGGGTTGATATAAGTGCCAGAACAAAGCAGCTAGGCGTAGAAATGCCAGCTCAACGTCAAGCCGGAATAATGGTTGCGGATGTAAGCCAATTAGTTGATAAGCTTAAAAATGAAGCTAAGGTGATTTCATGAGTATTTTAGTTATTGCTGAACACAATAATCAGCAGTTAAACCCAGCAACTCTAGGCGCTCTTTCAGCGGCATCTCAGCTCGGTGAAGTTATTGATGTTTTGGTTGCAGGTTGTGATTGTCAGATTGTTGCACAGCAGGTAGCTGCTATTCCAGCTATCAATAAGGTCGTAGTTGCAGATAATTCCGCCTATGGTCACTTTCTAGCAGAAAATGTAGCGCCCTTAATAGCTGCAATTGGCGATGGTTATACACATATACTCGCGGCAGCCACAACTACGGCAAAGAATACTATGCCACGTGTAGCTGCGTTACTGGATGTCCAAGCCATATCAGATATTAGCGCAGTGGTTTCAGAGGATACCTTTAAGCGACCTATTTACGCCGGCAATCTAATTGCTACAGTGCAGTCGACTGATGCAGTTAAAGTTATTACTGTTCGCGCAACTGCGTTTGATGCGGTTGCGAAGGATGGAGGTTCGGCACCTATTGAGACAACCGATCAGTTACATGACTTAGGTGTTTCCAGTTTTGTGGCAGAGCAGCTGGCTGAATCTGATCGTCCTGAGCTTACTGCAGCTAGCATTGTTATCTCAGGTGGTAGAGGCATGGCAAGTGGCGATAACTTTGATTTACTGTATAAGATTGCCGATAAATTGGGTGCCGCTGTAGGAGCGTCTAGAGCGGCAGTTGACGCAGATTTTGTGCCTAATGATATGCAGGTGGGGCAAACAGGTAAAATTGTAGCGCCTGATCTGTATATTGCAGTGGGTATTTCTGGTGCTATTCAGCATTTAGCAGGCATGAAAGATAGCAAAGTTATTGTTGCTATTAACAAGGACGAGGAGGCGCCAATCTTTTCTGTTGCTGATTATGGGTTGGCGGTTGATCTATTTACTGCGCTGCCTGAGTTGGACTCAAAGCTCTCCTAGACCTTATTGCGGGGCTTTTAAATCAATCCAAATAGGGCAGTGATCAGACGGCTTTTCATGTCCCCTTGCTTTAAGGTCTATTCCAGTGTCTGTGCATAATGCCATAGCTGCAGGGGAGGCGAGTAAGAGGTCTATTCTAAGGCCTCTTTTAGGTTCTTGGTCAAAGCCACGGCTACGGTAGTCAAACCAGCTGTAGGTTTCACTGTCAGGATTAGCGCTTCTGTAAGAGTCTATAAGTCCCCAGTCTAAAAGGTTTTGCAGCCACTCTCGCTCCTCGGGTAGAAATGCACTTTTACCCGTTCTAAGCCAGCGTTTGGCGTTTTCTGGCTTAATGCCAACATCAGCATCCCTGTGAGCTACATTCATATCACCCATAACAATAACTGCATCGCTGTTTGTAAATTCTCTATTCAAATAATCTAAAAGATCGGCATAGAACTTCTTTTTGGCGGGGAACTTAGTGGGGTGGGCGCGTCCTTCACCCTGAGGGAAATAGCCGTTAATGATGTGAAGGCTGCTGCCATTAAGATCATATTGAGCATGAATAAACCGACATTGACTGTCTGCATGGTCCTGTGGAAATCCACATTGAATGCTTGCGGCAGGCATTTTACTTAAAAATGCAACGCCATAATGACCCTTTTGGCCGTGAATATGTGCTGTATATCCAAGCGTCTTGATATCATCAAATGGGAATTCTTCATTGGAAACCTTGGTCTCTTGAAGCCCAATAATATCCGGATTATGCTGCTGTATAACTTCAGTTAATTGTTTAATTCTTGATCGTATGCCATTGACATTGAACGACATTATTCTTTTATTTTTCGACATTTTGATTGATTCTATTGATTGATATGGCTAGATACTTGGGTGTTTTTAGCATCCGTGATTTTAGGCTGAAGAAGTAAAATTTGATCACTTAAAATAAATCCTGTCTCAAAAAGCATCGGATCATTATCTGCGCTCGGCGTCTCATTATTATTATCTTCCTGTTCTTCTTTAGCCAATTCCCAAGCGTCAACGTTAGTATAGGGCTTGAGGTTGTGGCTAAGTCGTCGTTTATTTTCTATAGAAAGTAGAGATTGGTCTAAGCTGTTGTCATCCGATTTGCGCTTTTCTAGATTTAAATTAATAAGACTTTGGTCTCTCCATTCTGAAGTTAAGGCTAATTGACTTGCCATGCTGGAGAAATTGGCATCAGAATATGCGCGTTGCTTATGGGCTGCATTTAGCGGCTTAATCAAGCCCCTTATTGTGTTTGAATACTGATGCGGTACTGGGTGTATTTGGTCCCAGGGCAGGGCGCTATCTAAATGGCTTTCACCAATTTCATCAGTATTAAATGCAGACGGATAAATTATGTCAGGGATTATTCCGCGATGCTGTGTACTACCGCCGGAGACTCTATAAAACTTCGATACTGTAAGCTTGAGAAACCCACTGCTGAGTTCAGCCATGGTTTGAACGGTACCCTTTCCATAGCTCTGGCTACCAACGACAAGTCCGCGCCCATAATCTTGAATAGCGCCAGCAAATATTTCAGATGCAGAGGCGCTAAGACGATTAATTAAAACAACCATAGGGCCATCATAGTAAGCCTTTGATGTTGCTCGTTGATTGCGATATATTTTTTTACTGGCATCACGAATTTGAACAACTGGGCCATAATCAATAAATAGGTCGGTTAGGGCTGTGGCTTCATATAAGGAGCCGCCACCATTGTTTCTTAGGTCAACCACGACGCCATCAACCGACTGTGACTTAAGCTCTTTTAGTAGCTTACGCACATCGCGGGAAGTGCTTTTGTAGTTAGGGTCGCGCTTTTGGTAGGCTTCAAAATCCATATAAAAAGTGGGAATCTCAATAACCCCAAGCCTATAGTTTTTACCCTTATTGTTGATGTTAATGATTGAGCTTTGGGCGGATTTCTCTTCAAGCTTAACCGTATCTCTAACAATTGAAATTATTTTGTCGCTAGTGCTGCCAGAATTAATCTGCAGGCGAACAGTTGAGCCTTTTTCGCCTCTAATTAAGTCAACCACATCATCAATGCGCCAGCCAATAACATCAACAATCTCATCATCACCTTGGCCAACACCAATGATTCTATCTTTTGGCTTAAGGATGCCCTGAATGTCTGCTGGGCCACCACTTATAATATCGACAACCTCGGTATATTCGTCTTCTGTGGTTAGTTGCGCGCCAATACCTTCAAGAGATAAGGACATATTAATTTGAAAGTTTTCTGACGACCTAGGGCTAAAATACGAAGAGTGAGGGTCGTAAAGCGAAGCAAAGGCGTTTGCATATTCTTCAAATACATCTTTACTATTTCGCTGTGTATAGCGATTTAGCAGGGCCTGATAGCGTTTAGCAAGAAGTTTTCGAGCCTCTATAGGCTCCTTACCACTCAATATCAGCCTAATCATTGAGTCCTTCATGATTTTGCGCCAAAAATCATTAGCCTGGCTTGTATTCTTAAGCCAGTGTCGCAGTTCAGATTTGATTAATATTGATTCATCAGTGGAGAAATCAAACTTAGACTTTTCGTTATTAAGGAGTTCAATATTAGCCGTTAATTGCTCAATGGCGCGCTCACGTAGGCGATTATAAATATAAAAACCTGGGCTAACGTCACCGCGCTTGGCCAAATCATCTAACTTGTATTGCCATTGCTGGAATTCAGCAATATCTGAAGCTAGAAAAAACCGCTTAGGTGAATCAAGTCGCTCTATGTAAGCGTTGAGGAAAGCCTGTGATAGCTCATCGTCAATAGACTGTGTTGAATAGTGTGATGTAGCCAGTTCAGTGAGAATCTCGCGAAACAGTTTTGTGTGCTGTGATTCGGGTTCTATGCGAGCAAGACCCTCAGTGTTTGAAGATACAAGGCTAACGAATAGGGCAGATGCAAATAATGTTAGGACGGCTAGCTGGCGCATGATTTCCTTTGACTACAGTTACTTCATATTGATTATACGAATAAATAATAGGATTGATACTAATGATGCTAATGATAGGTCGTTTTATTTATGCGGATAAAACTTTATCGCTAGTGGTTGATTTAGAGCGGTAATCTATATCGGCATAATAGCGCATATTTACAGTTTGTAGTCATGGGCAAAAAGGGGCGCGTTTATATCATACGGCTAGTTCCTCTAATCTCAATTAGTGGACATAGCTAGACAATAGGTTTTAGGCTTGATACAGTACATTTAGCTAGAAATATATATAAACAAAGCAATACCTTTATTTAATGTGAGCTCATTTATGTCTAAATTTAAAGCAACACCACTATTTGATGCGCACAAGGCATTTGTCCGCATGCCAATGGGTATGGCGATGCTAAATGACTATCCAGATTCTGCCTCGTTCATTAGCGACCTCGCAAAACATAACGCTGATGTAATGCAGGACTTTTTACAGACCCAAGCCTTCCTTAAAAGTTACAGTCGAAAAAGTGAAGCCACCTATCGTAGCTATCGCAACGAAGTTGAGCGTTTATTACTATGGTCATGGACTATCGCTGAAAAAAGTATTATTCAGCTTAAACGCCCTGATTTAGAGGTATTCTTTGATTTTGTACACCATCCGCATTTTTCATGGGTTGGTGATTCTGTGCAGGATCGATTCAAACAAATCGGCGGAGAGTATCGTCAAAATGAAAATTGGCGGCCATTTGTCGCCAAAATCAGCAAGGAAGACCGAAAAAAAGCATTAGCAGGGGGTTTAGATGTAAAACCCGATACTAAAGGGCATACGCTCTCTGGAGAGGCTATAAAGATCTGTTTTTCGGCTATTTCTTGTTTTTATGACTATTTAGCCGATGAGGGGTATGCGTTTGGCAACCCTATTCCCGCTATTCGTAAGCAATCACCCTATTTAATCAAAGGTGCTACACAGAAAAACATTAAGCGTTTATCTGATTTGCAGTGGGATTATGTATTAAGTTGTTCTGAGGAGAAAGCCAATAATGACCCGGCATACGAGCGCATGCTTTTTGTTATCGCGTTAATCAAAACCCTTTATCTGCGTGTCTCAGAGCTTTCAGATAGAGCTAATTGGCAGCCGGTATGGCAGCATTTTTGGCAAGATTCTGATGGTAATCAGTGGTTAAAGGTATTGGGCAAGGGAAATAAACTTCGTGATATTTCGGTGCCTAACTCTTTAAACCCATATATAAGCCGTTATCAGTCATATCGCCTGGAAATAAACAATAATTTCAACAATAACGCCCCGCTTGTAGCGAAAAATCGAGGGTCTGGCGGCATGACATCTAGGCAACTGCGACGCATAGTTCAAGAGGCTTTTGATTTAGCCTATGAAAAAATGCTGTTAGAGACTTTTGCCGAGGAAGCTCAGGCTTTAAGAGAGGCTACAACCCACTGGTTGCGGCATACAGGTGCTTCGCAAGATATAGCTACACGCCCTTTAAAGCATATGGCTGATGATCTCGGCCATGCCAGCATGGGCACTACAGATCAGGTGTATATACAATCTGATATGAAAGAGCGCGCCAGAACTGGTAAAGACAGAGATGTTTAGCGATGAAAAACAATAAAATAAACAGTATTCTTAACAATCTACTTTAACTATTAATTTTGTTTTATATCCTTATTTGAAGTCTAAGGCTTAGTGCGGACCCTGCATCAGCTGTGTTTATGCCACTTACATCAGTATCGATTGCGTTAAGCATTAGTTGAATTTTACTAGTATGGTAATAATTCAATCCTAGCACAGTGCTTGCAACCTCTATATGGTTATTGTTGTTCTCAACTCCGATTTCAACTGATTGAACAATGCCTTTTCTTAGGCATAATTCCCAGGCACCCTTTTTCGATGAGGGTGTAACCTTACTTAATTTCCCTTTCTTATAGGGTCTGTGATCCGCTGTGAGAAAATAGGATATTTGTCCATAATAGCCTTTATAGGTTGCATCTTCTAATGCATCAATTGCATTGATCTGTAGCTGTTGGTATTCAGCCTGAAGGGATAAGGGTCCCCTGCCCCATGCAAGCTCAAGGCCAGATTTATCAATAGTTTCTGTGGCTATATTTTTGGTATCTATAAAGTTGATTGCGCTGTCAACGCCACCATTGGTTTTTATTTCATATTCGACACCCTGTAAGTCTCTCTTTGAATATGAAAGCCCCATATGACTATAGTTAGAAGCGGTATTTGTTGGGCTAAACGTGGCCCTTGCGGTGTAGGCTTTATCAGCATCTGCTTTAACCTTGCCATTCTGCTGTATATCGTAGGCGCCAATGTTCCAGCTATATTGGCTATTAGCATTGGAAAAGCTAATGCCTTTATTTCGTCCAATGGCAAATATAGACATTGCCCTTTCAGTGAATGGATTATTGGCTGAGCTGGTTATGTTCTCAAGGCCAAAGGGTTCTTTGAATTTGCCGATTTTAATATCAGCAACATCAAACCCTTTGTATCTTAAATATAGATCCTTAATCTCGTATGTATCATCACCCTCGTTTATAGCGACCTGTAATTTGCTTGACCAGCTGTTAAAAATCGGTAATTTGAGAGTTAATCGTGCCCTGCGCAACTGAGAATCATACTGATAGTCATCTTGCTGATCATCAGCATAAATGCCTTTAAATCGATTGGCATCGAGATTGATTTTGACTGATGCATCCACATTCTGTAGGAGCCTAGTTAAGCTATCTAAATCAGCAGTTTTATTATCAGTCTCTAGCGACATTGCGCCAGTTGAGTAAAAAATCGCTAGTATAGATACTGCTACTTTTGAGGTTATATGTCTGTTAGCCACTTTTCCTATCCTTGGTTACGGTGTAACGAGTTTATTTAGTTTCGCTATAGGATATTTGTAGATTTGCTATATCACTTAGGAAATCTATATCTGTTATTTCTATATTAGTCACATTTAAGCCAGTTCGTTGAGTAATGTCGGCTACCAAAAGGTGGTAGTTTTCTGGGCGAATATTGTTAATGTTTTCATAGCGTATTCTTTTTTCAAATACTCGAGGTGCAAATAGGCTAGTCTCACCAATGGCTACAATAATACATAAAACAGCATTTACAAATGCTGCACCCTCAGGAGTTAAAGGCCCCACACCGTTAAGAAGAGAGATTACGATAACTAGAAAAAGGTACGTCATATCTCGAATAGAAATTGTCTCTGTTCGGTAGCGTAGCATGGCAAAAATAGCAAATAGGCCAAAGGCAAAACCCATGGAGATGTCAACACCTTGTAATAGGTGTGTCACCAAGAATACACCGGTCCCAAACATAAAAAAACCAAACAAAAAGTTCCTTTTGGGTGAATGACGAAAGAAGATGCCACGTAACAGGACCGCTAAAAACACCGTATTAACAAGCAGTAGTGGAAAAAATTGACCGCTCAGCAGTCCAAAAATGTCATTCATTTATCTGGCTCCGTTATTTAATGAGATTATATTCGCTTTAAAGCGATTATTTTTTATATTTTTGCTATTGGTTAATGCATGGCCCATACAGTACTTACTAAAACCTTTTGATCTTATACTCATTTTGCGCATCAATTGATAAAACGGTGATTGTCGATCTAGTTTTTCCTGTTTGAGTTCGGCTATATAAAAGTCTGAAAGCAGATAGTTTTGTTTAGACTGTTCATCTGTACTGGTAAAATTAACGTTTAGATCCAGTGTTAAGCGTTCTCTCTGCGCGTCATTAGCAAGACTTATACGCTTGTAATCAACCTGCTGGGTAGGAATAAGCGACTCCGCACAGGTAATACCATTGCTGTGTAAAAAATCGACGTTAGTAGAAAGTGCGATTTTTTCGTCTCTTTCTGCTATGCGGCGATTCTTGATTGTTCGCCCCTTATTATTTTTAAATTTAACTTCTAAGTAACTGGTTCCAGCATCAGCATAATGTCTGTGCCTAACTTTAAATCGATTAAGTTTACGATTGTGATGGTGGTTATAAAAATTAAGCTCAGTGGTATCAAAATACATATTGTCATATTGAAAAACACTAACACCGTCAATTTTTAGTACAGAGTAGTAAGAGCTACATGCATTTAATACTTTTAATAATGAGTCCATAGGCAGCAGAAATTTACTGTCTATACGGTTCATTAATGATGAATTAGCAATACCTGTGAGATCATGGCTAGAAAAGCTATCAAGCGTTGTGCCAATTTGGGTGTCTACATCTTGGGCTGAGGCTATAGTGTCAGAAACTTGAAGCATTTATGATCCAGCAATCCTCAGTGTGAAGAGCATTAAAAACATCAAAGAGACAAAATTCATTGCTCAATGTTTTGATACCCTAATTTATTATTTTTTTTTAAACAAAAAACTTGCGATTAACGTGTACAACATAATAAGTTAGATTGATTTTTGTAGTTTCAGATTATCGATTATTGCCATTGATTGCAATGATTTTCTTAGGTATAGCGGCATATACAGCCAGATTTAATAATATTTTTTGCGTATACAACGCCTTCAAGTTTTGTGTGATTAGATGATCGATATTATTTTAAAGTGACAAATTCTTCAGCTGTCGAAGGGTGAATTCCTATAGTGTCATCAAACTGCGATTTTGTTGCGCCCGCCTTTATCGCTATGGCAATACCTTGAATAATTTCTGCAGCATGATGTCCGACCATATGGCATCCAAGCACTCTGTTTGTCGATTTATCTACTACCATTTTGATAAATGTCCGCTCACTACCCTGCCCTAGAGTTTCAAACATCGGCTTAAAGTCAGATTGATAGACCAGAATGTCGTTATATTGCTGTTTCGCCTGCTCTTCGGTTAGGCCAACAGTGGCAAGTTCAGGCTGACTGAATACAGCAGTTGGAATATTTGTATAGTCTACAGCGGTATTATTTTCGGCGTATAGATGATTGATTAATACCATTGCTTGTTTAATCGCTACTGGTGTTAATTGGACACGATCTATCACATCACCAATAGCATATATACTCGGTTCATTAGTACGGTAATTATTATCCACCACTATGGCTTTGTTACTGCTTAACTCAACAGCAGTATGTTCAAGCCCTAAACCTTCTGTATTGGCAATTCTCCCGGTGGCATATAAAACCATATCTGTAGTGATTGTTTTTCCATTATCAAGGCAGACGGCAAGTTCATGCTGGCGTTTGCTAATGGAAGTTACATTGGTGTTAAGTTTAATATTTACACCCTTATCAATCATTCCTTGAGTGACTTTTACAGCGCAGTCCTTATCGAAGCTTTTTAAAACTTGATTACCACGATATATGAGTTCGGTTTCTACACCAAGGCCATTGAGAATGCCCGCAAACTCAACAGCTATATAGCCCCCGCCAACAATAACAACTGTTTTAGGTAGCTTATCAAGGCTAAATATTTCATTGGAGGTTATGGCTAATTCTTTTCCGGGTATATCTGGTATAATGGGCCAACCACCGGTGGCAATAAGTATTTTTTCAGCGCTATAGACAACACCGTTGATTGAAACCCGCTGGGGCGCTTCTATTTTCGCTCTACCCTGAATTATGGTTGCACCGCTGGTATTCAATAGTTTTTCATAAATGCCGTTTAAACGGCTTATTTCAGCGGTTTTGTTGTCTCTTAGAATATTCCAGTCAAAGCTATGGGCTTGTTGTTGCCAACCATAACCTTGGCTGGCATGAAACAGCTCTGGGAATTGTGAGGCATAGACAAATAGTTTTTTTGGTACACAGCCAACATTGACACAGGTACCTCCAAGATCTGAAACTTCAGCAATAGCAACCCGTTTGCCTTTGGATGCAGCGACACGTGCGGTACGAACACCGCCAGACCCTGCACCTATAACCAATAGATCAAAATCAAATGACTCTGTCATTAGACTTCCTGTGAATCTTGGTTAAACCATTTCAATTTGTCGTGGAGGCTAACCACAGTTCCAACAATAATCAGTGTAGGTGCTTTAGCTTCTGCAGTGCGAACAATCTCTGGCAATGTGTCTAGATTTCCAGTAAACACTCGTTGCCTGTCAGATGTGCCCTTCTCAACCAGTGCAACAGGTATATTAGAATCTAGACCATGTTTTTTTAGCTGCTCACAAATAGTTTCTAAGCCATTTAGACCCATATAGAAAACAAGAGTTTGATTGGGTTGTGCTAATTCGTTCCAGTTAAGCTCAAGCTTTCCTGATCGATGATGACCGGCAATAAAACGCACTGATTGAGCATGATCTCTGTGAGTCAGTGGAATACCTGCGTAGCTCGCACAGCCAGATGCTGCTGTTATTCCGGGTACCACCTGGAATGGAATACCCTGCTCAGCCAAAGTTTCAAGCTCTTCACCACCACGGCCAAATATAAATGGATCGCCACCTTTTAAACGTACAACACGGTTTCCAGCAAGTGCATAATCAACCATCTTTTGATTGATGTTTTCTTGGGTTACTGGATGATCTCCCGCTGTTTTTCCAACATAAATACGCGTTGCATCCCGGCGAACTAAGTTAAGTACCGGCTTTGATACTAATCTGTCATAGAGCACTATGTCAGCTTGTTGCATAAGGCGAATGGCCTTAAATGTCAGCAGATCGGGATCGCCGGGGCCGCCACCGATTAGATAAACTTCACCAATCTTAAACTCATTGGTATTTTCAAGTTTATCTTTTAATAGTCGTTCAGCTTCGACAAGATTATTGCTATAGGCTTGTTCGGCTATTGGGCCGCCAAAGACTTCTTCCCAGAAGGCTTTTCGATCGGCACCATTGGAAAATTTAGCCTTAACTTTTTCGCGAAAGCTACCTGCTAAAGCTGCTAATTTACTCATGCCAGCTGGAAATAGACTTTCAAGTTGTGTACGTATTAAACGCACTAAAACTGGGGCATCCCCTCCGCTTGAGATAGCTATTTGTATGGGTGACCTATCAACAATCGATGGAAATATCACTGTTGAGTATCCAGGGTCATCCACCACATTTGATAGCATATGAGCTTGCTGCGCATGCTTGGATACTTCGCGGTTAAGCTCAGGATCATTTGTTGCGGCAATAACTAGAACTGCATCTGGGTTATTTTCAATATACTGTTGTTGGTATGCTGCAGTAATTAATTCAAGATTATGAATGCCTTTTTTGGCATTACTATCTCTCATTTCAATAAGATCGTTACAGTATTCTTTGGCTACTATAGTAATAAATGCATCGGCTTCAGCAACAAGCCTTACTTTGCGCAAGGCAATTTCACCGCCACCAATAACAATAACTCGTCGGCATTTTAAGTTATGAAATAAGGGTAAAAAGTCCATTAGCTAATCTTTGTTATTCCACCCATTAGAGGCTGTAAAACTTCGGGGATGGCAATTGTCCCATCTGCCTGTTGGTAGTTTTCCATCACTGCAATAAGCGTGCGGCCAACCGCTAAACCAGAGCCATTGATGGTGTGTAAAAACTCAGTTTTACCCTCAGTATTTCTAAAGCGTGCTTTCATTCTTCGCGCCTGAAAATCTGTAAAATTACTACATGAGGAAATTTCTCTGTAAGTATTCTGCGATGGTAGCCAAACTTCGATATCGTATGTTTTAGCTGAGGAAAACCCAAGATCTCCACCACAAAGTATAACTGTACGATAAGGCAGGCCTAAGGCTTGTAAAATCGCTTCAGCATGACCTGTAAGTGCTTCATGGGCTTGGTTTGATTGATCCGGGTGGACAAATTGAACCATCTCAACCTTTTCAAACTGATGCTGGCGAATCATACCACGGGTATCACGACCACTACTGCCGGCTTCACTTCTAAAGCACGGCGTATGGGAGACATATTTAATCGGCAGTGATTCAACAATTTCATTACGATGAATATTGGTCACCGGTACTTCAGCCGTTGGAATTAAATAATAATTGCGCTCGTCATCTAATTTAAAAAGATCTTCTTCAAATTTAGGTAACTGACCAGTGCCAAACAGAGAGTCTGAATTGACTATATAGGGTACATAGACTTCTTGATAGCCATGTTCCTCAATATGTGTATTGAGCATAAACTGTGTTAAGGCACGGTGAAGTCGTGCAAGGCCCCCACTCATTTGAGCAAATCGAGAGCCAGTTACTTTGGCCGCTCTGTCAAAATCGAGACCATTTAAATCGCTGCCTAGGTCGACGTGGTCTTTGACCTCAAAATCAAAATTTACTATGGACCCCCAACGCCTGATCTCGATATTGTCATCTTCGTCTTGACCCTCTGGCACCTCAGTATCTGGGATATTAGGAATACCCTGCAGTAATGCGTCTAATTTAGTTTGAACATCAGATAGCGCAGCATCAGCATCAGCACTGGCTTTTTTAAGTGCCTCTCCTTTAGCTTTTAAAGGCTCGATATCTTCGCCTCTAGATTTTGCTTCACCGATCAGTTTCCCCATGCTTTTGGAATAGGCATTGCGTTCTTGCTGAATAGACTCAGCATTAAGTTGAAGCTCTTTACGTTGTGATTCAAGTGATAAAAACTCATCACAATTTAACTCAAAGCCTTTAAATTTAAGGGCCTGGGCAATGTTTGTTAGCTCCGAACGCAGTAGTTTCGGGTCAAGCATAATAAAATCCTTAAAACAGTCGTGTTAGCCAGATGGCAAAAATTATAGCTACAAGGCACAGTGCTACCGTTGAGATAACGTAAATAAGTGCCATTAATTGGCCGCCATTTTGCCACAGACTGATAGCATCTAGCGAGAAAGTTGAAAATGTTGTGAAAGCACCGAGAAAACCAACCATTAAAATATGGCGCGCCTGGTCAGGTAAGCCGCCTCTCTCCACAATCAGTACATACAGGACGCCCATTAATAAGCTACCAGCAACATTTACAGAAAGGGTGGCAAAAGGAAACTTATAGCTGGTTACAGGTAATAAACACAGACTCACCCAATAGCGGCATACAGCACCAAGCGCACCACCTAGGGCAACAGAAATCCAATGCATTAGTTATTATCCCTGCTCTTTTTATCCAATGTACGAAGATAGCGTATTTTTTCTGCTATTTTAACCTCTAGACCACGATCAGTGGGAAAATAATACTGTTTATTCTCCATCTCCTCGGGCATATAGGATTCACCCGCAGCATAGCCCTGATCCTCGTTATGCGCATATCTGTAGTCTTTGCCGTAGTCTAGCTGTTTCATTAGCCCTGTAGGGGCATTGCGTAAATGTAATGGCACCTCATAGCTAGGCTTAGAGCGAATATCAGCCATGACCGCCTTAAAAGCGCTGTATACAGCGTTACTTTTGGCGGCAACCGCTAAATAAATCACAGCTTGAGCAAGGGCTAATTCACCCTCTGGACTACCCAGTCGTTCTTGTGAACTGGCAGCATTTAACGTTATTTCAAGTGCTCTTGGGTCGGCATTGCCAACGTCTTCGCTGGCAATACGTACTAATCGACGTGCAATGTAAAGTGGGTCACAGCCGCCATCAAGCATTCTGCACAGCCAATACAGTGAAGCATCTGGGTCAGACCCCCTGACGGATTTGTGCATGGCC